>NZ_JBMKHN010000002.1:0-527275 GCF_049238425.1 Enterobacter cloacae complex sp. IR5401
TGATGATCTGTTCGTCGGAAAAACGCTTCTTCATGGGGATGTCCTCATGTGGCTTATGAAGACATTACTAACATCGGGGTGTACTAATCAACGGGGAGCAGGTCAACAGCAATAGCAATCGAAGCCAATGAGCGACTAGCTGAACAGCGCACCAGGCAGGTTTTGGCTATCAGTGACAAAATCGCCTCCAGCAAAGGAAAGGCGATAACAACAAATACGTGGTTAGATCGTTATTGGATAATTCAGGATGAAAGACTGGAGAACGGTGATATCAAGCTGAACACTCATAAGCAAAAGGCTAAACCAGTAGCCCTACTTCGTGAGAGCGTGGGAATGAAATTGATTTCGTCCGTCGATGTTCGGGATGTTGCCCAGATACTGGAGTCCTATGTTGCAGAGGGCCAGCCACGAATGGCTCAGGTCATACGCTCAGTGTTAATTGATGTGTTCAAAGAAGCACAGCATTATGGCGAGGTACCGCCGGGTTATAACCCGGCTCTTGCTACAAAACAACCGCGCCGGCGGGTTACCCGACAACGTCTTAACCTCGACGAATGGCAAAAGATTTTCGAGATAGCTGATGCCCGCCATCAATACATGGGCAATGCAATGCTATTGGCTCTCGTTACTGGCCAACGCCTTGGGGATATTTCCAACATGAAGTTTAGCGATATTTGGGATGACCATCTTCATGTTGTTCAGGAAAAGACTGGAAGCAAGCTAGCGATCCCACTATCTCTTAGACTTAACGCGATTGACTGGAGTTTGAGGGATGTAGTTGCGCGTTGCCGTGACTATGCAGTGAGTCCATACCTTATCCATTTCTTCCGGGCGACCTCAATGGCCGAACGAGGTGCGCAGGTGAAGTCGAACACAATAACAATGAATTTCAGTAAGGCCCGTGATAAAGCAGAAATAAATTGGGGGGATGGAACACCAGCAACGTTCCACGAACAACGATCTTTAGCGGAACGTCTTTATGAAGCTCAGGGCATCGATACGCAAAAACTTCTGGGGCATAAATCGCCTAATCAGACAGCTCGCTATCATGATGACCGAGGTAAGGCATGGACTTTTGTAGGATTATGACTAAGGGCATTTTGAAATGCCCACTATCTAGATAATATTTTTTAACTTGCATTTAGTGAACAATGCCAGCGCATCAACATTATCCCCCCAAGCCTTAATGTCGTAAAATAATACATGGACATCACTTACAAGTCGGTCCACAGGTAAATTATCAAAAAGAGAGTATTCCTCAATGTAAATTTTGAACTTGGAACCGTGCTTAGAAATGCCATTGTAATATAATATCATAAGTTCATAATTTGATATTTGCGCGCGCAAAATATTTGCATATTTTTTCTTGTCGGAATCTTTAATCGATGATTCATGAATGAATTTATAAAGATTATATATATACCTATAATAATGCGAGAAATTACTAGAGCGGTGTTTAAAGTATTCCCAGAATTTTTCAGAATAAAAAAACAGCTCATTTTCTAACACAAACATTGAATGGTTTAAATCAGATATTGTATTTATATTATAGGTTAATTCACAATGAGATTTAAATCTTCTATAATGATAAGTGAATACTGCTCTCCCCTCACGCTCTTTTGTTTGCTTCCCAGCAGGGACTTTCATATCATTTATAATCGTTTGCAAGATAGATAACATATTAAAAAATGAGTTTTCAAAATCTCTGAGCTTCTCAGATTCCGCCCTTAATTTTGAGTCGTTTTCAATTTTATTAGTAGCATCTAACTGCAATTTGATTGTCCATATCACCCCACAAAATCCTAATGCCGAAAAGATGGAAGTAAATGTTCCCCATGAGTCGCCAAAAGAACCTCGTTGTTCCAAATTCATACCAGTAAACGGCCAAATATCATTCATTAAAAGATAACTATAACCATAACTAATTAGCAGTCCCACACTAATAAGCGTCAAAGCACGTAACATATCAATCCCTAACCTTGTTATTTTGATAACTTATTTTGATAAAATTTTGATAACCGTTAGAAAGCTAATAATAAAAACGGGAACCAAGTGGCTCCCGTTCATGTTTAATCCACCAAGTGGATTACATGTTCGCGATAATCGCGTCGCCAAACTCTGAGCATTTCAGCAGCTTAGCGCCTTCCATCAGACGTTCGAAGTCATAGGTGACGGTTTTCGCGTTGATCGCGCCTTCCATACCTTTAACGATCAGGTCTGCGGCTTCGAACCATTCCATATGACGCAGCATCATCTCTGCGGACAGAATGATAGAGCCTGGGTTGACTTTATCCTGGCCTGCATATTTCGGTGCAGTACCGTGAGTGGCTTCGAACAGGGCGCACTCGTCACCGATGTTCGCGCCCGGGGCGATACCGATACCACCCACCTGTGCTGCCAGCGCATCGGAGATGTAGTCACCATTCAGGTTCATACAGGCGATCACGTCATACTCAGCAGGACGCAGCAGGATCTGTTGCAGGAACGCATCGGCAATCACATCTTTAATGATGATCTCTTTACCGGTGTTCGGGTTCTTAATTTTCTGCCATGGGCCGCCGTCGATCAGTTCACCGCCGAACTCTTCGGTCGCCAGCTGGTAGCCCCAGTCTTTGAACGCGCCTTCGGTGAACTTCATGATATTGCCTTTGTGCACCAGGGTCACAGAGTCACGATCGTTGGTGATAGCGTATTCGATGGCGGCACGCACCAGACGCTTGGTCCCTTCTTCGGAGCACGGCTTGATGCCGATGCCGCAATGCTCAGGGAAGCGAATTTTCTTCACGCCCATCTCTTCGCGCAGGAATTTAATCACTTTTTCTGCGTCAGCAGAGTCCGCTTTCCATTCGATACCCGCGTAGATGTCTTCAGAGTTTTCACGGAAGATAACCATGTCGGTCAGTTCCGGGTGCTTAACCGGGCTTGGAGTGCCCTGGTAGTAACGCACCGGACGCAGACACACATACAGATCCAGTTCCTGACGCAGCGCCACGTTCAGGGAGCGAATGCCGCCGCCAACTGGCGTGGTCAGAGGGCCTTTGATAGCAACGCGATAGTCGCGGATCAGGTCCAGCGTTTCGGCTGGCAGCCAGACGTCCTGGCCATAAACTTGAGTGGATTTTTCACCGGTGTAAATTTCCATCCAGGAAATTTTACGCTCGCCTTTGTAGGCTTTCTCAACAGCGGCATCAACCACTTTCAGCATCGCCGGGGTAACGTCTACACCGATACCGTCGCCTTCAATGAACGGGATAATCGGGTTGTGAGGAACGTTAATCTTGCCGTTTTGCAGGGTGATCTTTTTACCTTCCGCCGGAACAACTACTTTGCTTTCCATTAACCTCTCCTTCGAGCGCTTCTGGTTGTTACTGATCTTATGTTAATAAATTGTAATGAGCCTTCCGATAGTACCTGATTGTCCGACGCCATGAAAGGTCTTCGTTATTAGGCTATAATGCGGCAATTGATAACGCCTGAAAATACCATGACGAAAACTTCTTTTAGAAAACACCGGGTTGAGCGATTCAGCTCACGACAAGCCACCAGAAGAACGCCAGAACCCCAGCCAACGCGGGTCATACTGTTCAATAAACCCTACGATGTATTGCCGCAGTTTACCGACGAGGCCGGGCGCAGCACGCTGAAGGACTTTATCCCCGTACAGGGAGTCTACGCAGCGGGACGCCTGGATCGCGACAGCGAGGGGCTGCTGGTCCTTACCAATGACGGCGTGCTCCAGGCCAGGCTTACTCAGCCGGGCAAACGTACCGGAAAAATTTACTATGTGCAGGTTGAAGGCGAGCCGGACGACGCGTCGCTGGCAAAGCTGCGCAACGGCGTAACGCTGAACGACGGTCCCACCCTGCCGGCTGGTATTGAACGTGTGAATGAACCCGAGTGGCTGTGGCCGCGCAACCCGCCGATTCGTGAGCGTAAATCCATTCCTACCAGCTGGCTTAAAATCACCCTTTATGAAGGCCGCAACCGACAGGTCAGGCGCATGACTGCGCATGTGGGCTTCCCTACCCTGCGACTCATTCGCTACGCCATGGGCAGCTATACGCTGGACTCGCTGGCAAACGGGGAATGGCGGGATGTTACCCCTAAGGAGAACTGATGTTTAAACCTCATGTTACGGTCGCCTGCGTGGTCCACGCGCAGGGGAAATTCCTGGTGGTGGAAGAGACCATTAACGGCAAAGCGCTGTGGAACCAGCCAGCCGGGCATCTTGAAGCCAATGAAACCTTATTGCAGGCAGCGAAACGCGAGCTCTGGGAAGAGACGGGTATCCGCGCCGAACCGCAGCACTTTATCCGTATGCATCAGTGGATAGCGCCTGACCAGACACCTTTCCTGCGCTTTTTATTCGCCGTTGAGCTTAACGAAACGTGCGCCACTGAACCGCACGACGACGATATCGATCGCTGCCTGTGGGTGACCGCAGAGGAGATCCTGAACGCGCCAAACCTGCGCTCGCCACTGGTTGCGGAAAGCATCCGCTGCTGGCAGTCTACGGCGCGCCTGCCGCTGGATGTCATTGCAGAATTTAACTGGCCGTTTACAGAGGGTGTCAATGGTGGGGGGGCGTGATAGAATACGCCGCCTTGAAGTTCAATGTCGTGAGTATTCCATGTCAGATAACAGCCAGAAAAAAGTAATCGTCGGCATGTCCGGCGGTGTCGATTCCTCCGTTTCCGCCTACCTGTTGCAGCAACAGGGCTATAAGGTGGAGGGCCTGTTCATGAAGAACTGGGAGGAAGACGATGGCGAGGAATACTGCACTGCCGCTGCGGATCTCGCCGATGCGCAGGCCGTGTGCGATAAGCTCGGCATCGAACTGCACACCGTTAACTTTGCCGCAGAATACTGGGACAATGTTTTTGAACTCTTCCTCGAAGAGTACAAAGCGGGCCGCACGCCAAACCCGGATATCCTGTGCAACAAAGAGATCAAATTCAAAGCCTTCCTGGAATTCGCTGCGGAAGACCTGGGCGCAGACTACATTGCGACCGGCCACTACGTGCGTCGCGCGGATGTGAATGGCAAAAGCCAGCTGCTGCGCGGCCTGGACGGCAATAAAGATCAGAGCTACTTCCTCTATACGCTGAGCCACGAACAGATTGCCCAAAGTCTGTTCCCGGTCGGCGAGCTGGAAAAGCCGGAAGTGCGTAAGATTGCTGAAGATCTGGATCTGATCACCGCGAAGAAAAAAGACTCCACCGGTATTTGTTTTATCGGCGAGCGTAAATTCCGCGAGTTCCTGGGGCGCTACCTGCCTGCACAGCCGGGCAAAATCGTCACCGTTGACGGTGATGAGATTGGTCAGCACCAGGGACTGATGTACCACACTCTTGGCCAGCGTAAAGGTCTGGGCATCGGCGGCACCAAAGAGGGCAGCGAAGATCCGTGGTACGTGGTCGACAAAGACGTCGAAAACAATATTCTGGTTGTGGCTCAGGGTCACGACCACCCGCGCCTGATGTCCGTTGGACTGATCGCGCAACAGCTGCACTGGGTCGATCGCGAGCCGCTGAAAGGCACGCTGCGCTGCACAGTGAAAACGCGCTACCGCCAGACGGACATCCCTTGCACCGTAACCGCACTGGATGACGATCGCATTGACGTGCGTTTCGACGAGCCGGTTTCCGCCGTTACCCCTGGCCAGTCTGCTGTTTTCTACAGCGGCGAAATTTGCCTCGGCGGTGGGATCATTGAACAGCGCCTGCCGCTGCCTGCTGTTTAAACCGTTTGCACACATAAAGGAGACCGTGTGGCGAAGAACTATTACGACATCACCCTGGCGCTGGCGGGAATTTGCCAGTCAGCCCGTCTGGTGCAACAGCTGGCGCATCAGGGTCATTGCGACGCTGACGCCCTGCACGTTTCACTTAACAGCGTTATCGACCTCAACCCAGGCTCCACGCTGGGCGTCTTTGGCGGCAGTGAAACCAATCTTCGTCTCGGTCTTGAAACTCTGCTCGGCGTGCTCAACGCCAGCAACCGTCAGGGGTTGAATGCGGAACTGACCCGCTACACCTTAAGCCTGATGGTGCTGGAACGTAAGCTGAACGCGGCAAAAGGCGCAATGAATACCCTGGGCGATCGCATCGCCGGGCTACAGCGCCAGCTCGACCACTTTGACCTCCAGTCTGAGACCCTGCTGAGCGCGATGGCCGGTATCTACGTTGACGTGATTAGCCCGCTCGGCCCGCGTATTCAGGTCACCGGTTCGCCTGCCGTATTGCAAAGCCCACAGGTACAGGCGAAGGTACGCGCTTCGCTGCTGGCAGGCATCCGTGCCGCCGTGCTGTGGCAACAGGTCGGCGGTGGCCGCCTACAGTTAATGTTTTCTCGTCATCGCCTGACGACTCAGGCAAAACAAATTCTTGCTCATTGTTAACCTCCCGGAGTTGCGAATTATGGAATTATCCTCACTGACCGCCGTATCCCCTGTCGATGGACGCTACGGCGATAAAGTCAGCGCGCTGCGCGGGATCTTCAGCGAATATGGCCTGCTGAAGTTCCGTGTTCAGGTCGAAGTATGCTGGCTGCAAAAGCTGGCCGCCCAGACAGCAATCAAGGAAGTTCCTGCTTTTGACGCAAAGGCAAACGATTACCTTGATAAAATCGTTGCTGAGTTCAGCGAAGAAGATGCCGCGCGCATTAAAACCATCGAACGCACCACCAACCACGACGTGAAAGCAGTTGAATACTTCCTGAAAGAGAAAGTGGCATGCGTCCCTGCCCTGCACGCGGTATCTGAATTTATTCACTTCGCCTGTACGTCTGAGGATATTAACAACCTGTCTCACGCGCTGATGCTCTCTACCGCGCGGAAAGAGGTGGTACTCCCTTACTGGCGTAAAATCATTGATGCGGTGAAAGCGCTGTCCGTGGAATACCGCGACATTCCGCTGCTGTCCCGTACTCACGGCCAGCCAGCAACCCCATCCACCATGGGTAAAGAGATGGCGAACGTGGCGTACCGCATGGAACGCCAGTATCGTCAGCTGGAGCAGGTTGAGATCCTCGGCAAAATCAACGGCGCGGTGGGTAACTACAACGCCCACATCGCCGCGTACCCGGAAGTGGACTGGCACCAGTTCAGCGAAGAATTTGTGACCTCTCTGGGGATCCAGTGGAACCCGTACACCACCCAGATTGAGCCGCACGACTACATCGCCGAGCTGTTTGACTGCATTGCGCGCTTCAACACCATCCTGATCGACTTCGATCGTGACGTATGGGGTTACATCGCCCTGAACCACTTCAAGCAGAAAACCATCGCCGGGGAAATCGGTTCGTCCACCATGCCGCACAAAGTGAACCCAATCGACTTCGAAAACTCCGAAGGTAACCTGGGTCTGGCGAATGCCGTGTTGCAGCATATGGCGAGCAAGCTGCCGGTATCCCGCTGGCAGCGCGACCTGACTGACTCCACGGTGCTGCGTAACCTGGGCGTAGGTATTGGCTACGCGCTGATCGCCTACCAGTCCACCCTGAAAGGTGTGAGCAAACTGGAAGTTAACCGCGACCGTCTGCTGGACGAGCTGGATCACAACTGGGAAGTGCTGGCGGAGCCGATTCAGACCGTGATGCGTCGTTACGGCATTGAAAAACCGTACGAGAAACTCAAAGAGCTGACCCGCGGTAAACGCGTTGATGCTGAAGGTATGAAACAGTTTATCGACGGTCTGGCGCTGCCAGAAGAAGAAAAAGCGCGCCTGAAAGAGATGACCCCGGCAAACTATATTGGCCGCGCCATTACTATGGTTGACGAGCTAGAGTAATCGCCCTTCCCCCTTTCCATCCGGAAAGGGGGCTGTTTTACATCATCGAGTTGATGTTTTCACGTCACATTACCTGTTTTGCCGGGATTAAAGCCTGCCGTCAGGATGGTTGTTAATTTTCGTCGTGGAATAACTTTCCGGAATATACCGTTTTAAGCCGAACGGGCACAGTTTGAACTGGCACGGGGTTTCAGCCGTGCACGGACGATCCATCTCTTGCCGGTTGCCTGGACACGCGTTTTTCTGTTTGAACCCCATCCAGCCTATGGATGTAAAGGGCATTGCCTGCGCTATCCATACTCTACGGCGTCGATCGTTAATCAGGATCCCCTGGTTTGAGGTGGTGATGATTTCACCTGTACGAACGTAATAATCTCCCTTTAACCACAGGATATAATTCAGGCCATACTGTGTTTCAACTTTGCAAAAGATAGTTCCGCTTTCCGGGCTCGCAATAGTCTCAACAACCTTCCATTCCATAAAACCCTCTTTACTCGCTATATTGCTGTTTTGTCGTGTAAAAATGCTGCTTTTCTGGCACATCTTATGCAAATCTAATTTCGCACCATAAAATAAGCGTAGACAAAGGCAGACATAGTGAGAACATCCTTACAAAAAAAAGGGCAATCTTTACAAAACTGGCGTGACCCTTCTGTCAAAAAAGCGACTCGCCTTCAACATTTCATAAACGGATGGCTGTTTTATCCGGATTGCAGAAGCTTGCGAAAACAAGTCCGTTTATATTACCCGCGCCTGGCGTCATGCCCCCTGTGTTCTGGAGCATGCAAAAAAATCATTTAATTTCATCGCGCTGGTGTCAACCTGAATAATCAGCGTTAAACTATTCATACCATTTATAAAGGGAGAAATGATGATGCGCGTACTGGTTGTTGAGGATAACGCATTGCTACGTCATCACCTGAAAGTTCAACTTCAGGAGATGGGTCATCAGGTGGACGATGCTGAAGACGCAAAAGAGGCCGATTATTATCTCAATGAACACCTGCCGGACATCGCCATTGTCGATTTAGGGCTACCGGATGAAGACGGATTGTCCCTTATCCGCCGCTGGCGTAGCCATGACGTTTCCCTGCCGGTGCTGGTGCTAACTGCCCGTGAAGGCTGGCAGGACAAGGTTGAAGTCCTGAGCGCTGGCGCGGATGACTACGTGACCAAACCCTTCCATATTGAAGAAGTCGCCGCGCGTATGCAGGCGCTTCTGCGCCGCAACAGCGGGCTGGCGTCGCAGGTGATCTCTCTGCCGCCATTCCAGGTGGATCTCTCCCGCCGCGAATTTTCTATTAATGATGAAGTGATCAAGCTGACCGCATTCGAATACACCATCATGGAAACGCTGATCCGTAACAACGGTAAAGTGGTGAGCAAAGATTCCCTGATGCTTCAGCTCTATCCGGATGCCGAACTGCGCGAAAGCCACACCATTGACGTGCTGATGGGCCGCCTGCGTAAAAAAATTCAGGCGCAGTACCCGCATGACGTGATCACCACCGTGCGTGGTCAGGGCTACCTGTTTGAATTACGCTAAATGAAAGGGATTTTGCGTCACATTTTACCCCTTTCGCTGCGGGTTCGCTTTTTGCTGGCAACCGCCGCCGTCGTGCTGGTGCTGTCGCTCTCTTACGGGATGGTGGCGCTGGTCGGGTATAGCGTGAGCTTCGATAAAACCACCTTCCGCCTGCTTCGCGGCGAAAGTAACCTGTTTTATACCCTGGCGAAGTGGGAGAACAACCGAATCACCGTCGAGATGCCGGAAAACCTGAATCAGCAGAGCCCGACGCTGGCGCTGATCTACGATGAAAAAGGGAAATTGCTGTGGGCCCAGCGCGATGTCCCGTGGCTGAAAAAGCGCATCCGTCCGGAATGGCTGAAAACCAACGGTTTTCATGAAATAGAAGCCGATCTCAACTCCACCAGCAGCCTGCTGCGTGACGATCGCGCCTTACAGATCAAGCTTAATGAGATCCGTGCCGAAGATGACGACACGGAGATGACCCACTCTGTGGCCATCAACCTTTATCCCGCCACCCTGAACATGCCGCAGTTAACCATTGTGGTGATCGATACCATCCCGGTTGAGCTGAAACGCTCATATATGGTATGGAACTGGTTTGTGTATGTTCTGGCTGCCAACCTGCTGCTGGTGATCCCTCTCCTGTGGGTTGCTGCATGGTGGAGCCTCCGCCCGATTGAATCCCTTGCCAAAGAGGTGCGCGAGCTGGAAGAACATCACCGCGAGAAGCTGAACCCGGAAACTACGCGCGAACTGACCAGCCTGGTGCGCAACCTCAACCGCCTGCTGAAAAGCGAACGTGAACGCTACGACAAGTATCGCACGACGCTCACCGACCTTACGCACAGCCTGAAAACCCCGCTGGCGGTGATGCAGAGTACCCTGCGTTCCATGCGCAGTTCGAAAATGAGCGTGGATGATGCAGAGCCGGTGATGCTGGAACAAATCAGCCGTATTTCACAGCAGATCGGCTATTACCTGCACCGCGCGAGCATGCGCTCCGGAAGCGCTCTGTTGAGCCGTGAACTGCACCCGGTAGCCCCGCTGCTGGATAACCTCACCTCGGCGCTGAACAAGGTGTACCAGCGTAAAGGGGTCAACATCAGTCTGGATATCTCACCGGAAATTAGCTTTGTTGGCGAGAAGAATGACTTTATGGAAGTGATGGGAAACCTGCTCGATAACGCCTGCAAATATTGTCTGGAGTTTGTCGAGGTCTCCGCGCGGGTAACGGATAACGAACTGCATATTATCGTTGAGGATGATGGTCCTGGCATTCCCCGTAATAAACGCGAAGTGGTGTTCGATCGCGGCCAGCGCGCCGATACGCTGCGGCCAGGCCAGGGCGTCGGATTATCCGTCGCCAGGGAAATTGTCGATCAGTACGAGGGCAAGATTGAAACCGGTGAAAGTTTGCTGGGCGGAGCCCGGATGGAAGTCATTTTTGGCCGCCAGCATCCCGTATCGAACGATAGTTGACCCGGAATGTGAAAAATACGCGGATCTCGCAGCCAGGGAGCGGGGCTTCCGTTATAATCCGACTCAGTAAGAGCCTGCGGAATACATAAATATGGATTATCAATTAACGCTTAACTGGCCCGACTTTATTGAACGTTACTGGCAAAAACGCCCGGTCGTTCTTAAACGCGGGATCAGCAATTTTATCGACCCTATTTCTCCTGACGAACTCGCTGGTCTGGCGATGGAAAACGAGGTAGACAGCCGTCTGGTAAGCCACCAGGACGGGAAATGGCAGGTCAGCCACGGTCCCTTTGAAAGCTACGATCACCTGGGCGAAAACAACTGGTCTTTACTGGTGCAGGCGGTCAACAACTGGCACGAACCTACCGCAGCCTTAATGCGTCCCTTCCGCGCCCTGCCAGACTGGCGAATGGACGATCTGATGATCTCCTTCTCCGTTCCCGGTGGCGGCGTGGGTCCGCATCTGGATCAGTACGACGTGTTTATCATTCAGGGTACCGGTCGCCGTCGCTGGCGCGTGGGCGAAAAAGTGCCAATGAAACAGCACTGCCCGCACCCGGATCTGCTCCAGGTTGATCCGTTTGAAGGGATCATTGATGAAGAGCTGGAGCCAGGTGACATTCTTTATATCCCACCGGGCTTCCCGCATGAAGGTTATTCCCTGGAAAACTCGCTGAACTATTCGGTTGGTTTCCGCGCGCCAAGCGGGCGCGAGATGATCAGCGGATTTGCTGACTATGTTTTACAGCGTGAGCTGGGCAGTTACCGTTACAGCGATCCGAACGTTCCGGCGCGTGAGCATCCGGCGGATATTCTGCCAGAGGAGCTGGATAAGCTGCGCGGGATGATGCTGGATCTGATCAACGAACCGGAGCACTTCAGACAGTGGTTTGGCGAGTTTATCAGCCAGTCGCGTCACGAACTGGACGTCGCACCGCCAGAGCCGCCTTATCAGGCAGATGAAATTTATGATGCGCTCCAGCAGGGCGATAAGCTGGTTCGTCTGGGCGGATTACGTGTACTGCGCATTGGCGAAGAGGTATTCGTCAACGGCGAGCGCCTGGACTCTCCGCATCGCCCGGCGCTGGAAGCAATTGCCAGCCATATGGTGCTGACTGCGGATACCTTTGGCGACGCGCTGGACGATCCCTCCTTCCTCGCCATGCTGGCCGCGCTGGTTAACAGCGGGTACTGGTTTTTTGAGGACTGAACCATGATGTTTGCCGGGTGGCAGCTACGCCTTACCCGGCCTACAAAAGCCGTTCCTGTAGGCCCGGTAAGCGAAGCGCCACCGGGCTTTTTTTACCGCTTCGCGGTTAACTCCGCTATCCGCACAATCACCTGCACCGCTTTCTCCATCCCTTCCAGCGTCACGAACTCATGCTTGCCGTGGTAGTTATATCCACCGGTAAACAGGTTCGGGCACGGCAGGCCCATAAACGACAGCTGTGAACCATCGGTTCCACCACGGATCGGTTTCATCACCGGCTCGATGTCACAATCGCGCATCGCCTGCTGGGCGATATCAAGAATGTGCGGATGTTCCATCACCTTCTCGCGCATATTGTAATAGCTGTCTTCGATGATGAGCTCAATATAGCAATCCGGATGTAGCCCCTTGCCGACTTTTTTCGCGATCTCCATCATCTTACGCTTGCGCGCTTCAAAGGCTTTGCGGTCGAAATCGCGGACAATATAGTGCATCTGCGCGCTGTCCACGGTCCCCTTGATGCTGGTCAGATGATAAAAACCCTCATACCCTTCCGTCATCTCCGGGCTTTCTTCGGCGGGCACTTCCGCATGAATACGCGCAGCCAGCGACAGTGCATTCACCATCACTCCTTTCGCAGAGCCCGGGTGCACGTTATTCCCGACGATTTTGATCGTTACCGATGCCGCGTTGAAGTTTTCATACTCAAGTTCACCCACGCCGCCACCGTCAACGGTGTAGGCCCATTGCGCGTTAAACGCCTCAACGTCAAAGTGTTTCGCGCCTTTTCCAACCTCTTCATCCGGCGTGAAGGCCACGCGGATATCGCCATGCGGGATATTTTTGCCCTTCAGCACCGCCAGCGCCGTCATGATCTCGGCGATGCCCGCTTTGTCATCGGCCCCCAGCAAGGTTTTGCCGTCGGTGGTGATTAACGTCTGCCCCAGCAGCTGATGCAGTACCGGGAACATCACTGGCGACAGCACTTCGTCGCCAATGCCCAGTGCTATATCACCGCCGCGGTAGTTTTCAACAATCTGCGGATTAACGTGTTTACCGCTAAAATCAGGTGAGGTATCGACATGAGAAATAAAGCCAATTGCCGGGATATCGCCGTCAATATTCGCCGGCAGCGTTCCCATCACGGTCCCTTTTTCGCTGAGCGTGACGTCAACCAACCCCATAGCCTCCATCTGCTCTTTCAGCAGATTTAGCAGCTTCCACTGGCCTTCGGTGCTTGGCACCTGTCGGACCCCCGGCTTAGATTGGGTATCCAGCGAAACGTAATGTAAGAAACGCTCAAGTAGTTTATCCATGCAGTCACCCTCACTTTTTGTGACAACATTATCATTAAGCAGCAAAACGCAAATATTGCGTCAGGTCACTTTTATCCCGCAAACGAGAACTTTTTACGTTTATATCGTTCTGCGTTAATAAATGTAGCTTATGAATAAGTGAGAAGGATTGGCGATTCAATGGGTTTGCCGTAGAATGTCCGCCCTCATTACGAGTCACCAAGGTGGTTACACACAAACCCCGCTTCAGTCTGCTGCCTGAGGCGTCTATATGGGACAGCGCGAAAATTGAATACACAACACCGTTCCCTTTCACCGCTGGTGCAACTGGAACGAATTCGTAAAAGTTTCGATGGCAAAGATGTCATTTCCGACCTTAATCTGACCATCAATGACGGTGAGTTTCTCACGCTGCTCGGCCCCTCCGGCTGCGGCAAAACCACCGTCCTGCGCCTTATCGCCGGGCTGGAAAGCGTCGATAACGGCCATATCCATCTTGAGAACCAGGACATTACCCAGGTTCCTGCCGAAGATCGCCACGTCAATACCGTCTTTCAGAGCTATGCCCTGTTCCCGCACATGACCGTGTTTGAGAACGTGGCGTTTGGCCTGCGGATGCAAAAAACACCGGCCAGCGAGATCCCGCCTCGGGTTACCGAAGCCCTGCGCATGGTGCAGCTGGAGGCATTCGCCCAGCGCAAGCCTCATCAACTTTCCGGTGGTCAGCAGCAGCGTGTGGCCATTGCCCGCGCCGTGGTCAACAAACCTCGCCTGCTCCTGCTGGATGAATCCCTTTCCGCGCTGGACTACAAGCTGCGCAAGCAGATGCAGAACGAGCTGAAAGCACTTCAGCGTAAGCTCGGGATTACGTTCGTGTTTGTCACGCACGATCAGGAAGAAGCCCTGACCATGTCAGACCGTATCGTGGTGATGCGCGACGGCAAGATTGAGCAGGATGGCACCCCGCGTGAAATTTATGAAGAGCCGAAAAACCTGTTCGTCGCCAGCTTCATTGGTGAAATCAATATTTTCAACGCCACGGTGATTGAGCGTCTGGACGAGCAGCGCGTGCGCGCGAACGTGGAAGGCCGCGAATGCAACATCACGGTGAACTTTGCCGTGGAAAAGGGGCAAAGGCTCAACGTCCTGCTGCGCCCGGAAGATCTCCGCGTTGATGAAATCCACGACACGGCTGACGTCGAAGGTCTGATCGGTTACGTTCGCGAACGTAACTACAAAGGGATGACCCTCGAATCCGTGGTCGAACTGGAAAACGGCAAAATGGTGATGGTCAGCGAATTCTTTAACGAGGACGATCCGGACTTCGACCACTCGCTGGATCAGAAAATGGTCATCAACTGGGTAGAAAGCTGGGAGGTTGTACTGGCTGATGAAGAACACAAGTAAGTTCCAGAATGTGGTGATTGCCACGATCGTCGGTTGGCTTGTGTTGTTTGTCTTTCTTCCCAACCTGATGATCATCGTGACCAGCTTCCTGACCCGCGACGATGCGAACTTCGTGGCGATGGTCTTTACGCTGGACAACTACGCGCGCCTGCTCGATCCGCTCTATTTTGACGTGCTGCTGCACTCGCTCAATATGGCGCTGATTGCCACCCTCGCCTGCCTGGTACTGGGGTATCCGTTCGCCTGGTTCCTGGCCCGCCTGCCGCAAAAAGTGCGGCCGCTGCTGCTGTTTTTACTGATTGTGCCGTTCTGGACCAACTCGTTAATCCGCATCTACGGGCTGAAAATCTTCCTCAGCACCAAAGGTTATCTGAACGAGTTTCTGCTGTGGCTGGGGGTGATCGAGACGCCGATCCGCATCATGTTCACCCCGGGCGCGGTGATTGTCGGCCTGGTCTATATCCTGCTGCCGTTTATGGTGATGCCGCTCTACTCCAGCATTGAAAAGCTCGATAAACCGCTGCTGGAAGCAGCGAAAGACCTGGGCGCCAGTAAGTTACAAACCTTTGTCCGCATCATTATTCCGCTGACCATGCCGGGTATTATCGCCGGCTGTCTGCTGGTCATGCTGCCTGCGATGGGGCTGTTCTACGTCTCGGACCTGATGGGCGGGGCGAAAAACCTGCTGATCGGTAACGTGATTAAGAGCCAGTTCCTTAACATTCGCGACTGGCCGTTCGGCTCGGCCACCAGCATAACGCTGACGGTGGTGATGGGGCTGATGCTGCTGGTTTACTGGCGTGCCTCACGCCTGCTGAATAAGAAGGTGGAGCTGGAATGATCGGTCGACTGCTTCGCGGTGGTTTTATGACCGCCATTTATGCGTATCTTTATATTCCGATAATCATTTTGATCGTGAACTCCTTTAACAGCTCGCGCTTCGGGATCAACTGGCAAGGGTTTACCACCAAATGGTATGGCCTGCTGATGAACAATGACAGCCTGCTACAGGCCGCTCAGCACTCGCTGACGATGGCGGTATTCTCTGCCACCTTCGCGACGCTGATTGGCTCGTTGACCGCCGTGGCGCTGTACCGCTACCGTTTTCGCGGTAAGCCGTTCGTCAGCGGTATGCTGTTTGTGGTGATGATGTCCCCGGACATCGTGATGGCCATTTCACTGCTGGTGCTGTTTATGCTGCTGGGCGTCCAGCTCGGTTTCTGGTCGCTGCTGTTCTCGCATATCACCTTCTGTCTGCCGTTTGTGGTGGTAACCGTCTACGCGCGTCTGAAAGGGTTCGACGTTCGCATGCTGGAAGCGGCGAAAGATCTGGGTGCCAGCGAGATGACCATTCTGCGCAAAATCATTCTGCCGCTGGCGATGCCCGCCGTGGCAGCAGGATGGCTGCTCAGCTTTACCCTGTCGATGGACGACGTGGTCGTGTCCTCCTTCGTCACCGGGCCGAGCTATGAAATTCTGCCGTTGAAGATCTACTCAATGGTTAAAGTCGGTGTTTCACCCGAAGTGAACGCGCTGGCGACTATTCTGTTGGTGTTATCGCTGGTTCTGGTGATTGCCAGCCAGGTTATTGCTCGTGATAAAACAAAATCTCAGGGGACACAGAAATGAAAAAAATGCTTGCCGCTGCGGCACTGGTGCTCGGAATGGGCGCTGCGCATGCTGATGACAGCAAAACGCTCTATTTCTACAACTGGACCGAGTATGTGCCGCCGGGCCTGCTGGAGCAGTTCACCAAAGAGACAGGCATCAAGGTGATCTATTCGACCTACGAGTCGAATGAAACCATGTACGCCAAGCTCAAAACCTATAAAGATGGCGCGTATGACCTGGTGGTGCCGTCGACCTATTTCGTCGACAAGATGCGCAAAGAAGGCATGATCCAGAAGATCGACAAAACGAAGCTAACCAATTTTTCTAACCTCGATCCTGAGATGCTAAACAAGCCGTTCGACCCGAACAACGACTACTCCATTCCGTACATCTGGGGCGCGACGGCAATTGGCATCAACAGCGATGCCATTGATCCCAAAACGGTTTCATCCTGGGCTGACCTGTGGAAGCCGGAATACAAAAGCAGCCTGCTGTTAACCGACGATGCGCGCGAAGTGTTCCAGGTGGCGCTGCGTAAACTCGGCTATTCCGGCAACACCACCGATCCGAAAGAAATCGAAGCAGCGTATAACGAACTGAAAAAGCTGATGCCAAACGTGGCGGCGTTCAACTCGGATAACCCGGCTAACCCGTATATGGAAGGTGAAGTGAATCTGGGGATGGTCTGGAACGGCTCTGCGTTTGTGGCGCGTCAGGCCGGGACGCCGCTTGAGGTGGTCTGGCCGAAAGAGGGCGGCATCTTCTGGATGGACAGCCTCGCGATCCCGGCGAATGCGAAAAACGTCGAGGGTGCCCTGAAGCTGATCAACTTCCTGCTGCGCCCGGATGTGGCAAAAGAGGTGGCGGAAACTATCGGCTACCCGACGCCAAACCTGGCCGCACGGAAGCTTTTAAGCCCTGAAGTGGCAAATGATAAATCGCTTTATCCGGACGCTGAAACCATCAGCAAAGGGGAATGGCAGAACGACGTCGGTGACGCGAGCCGCCTGTATGAAGAATATTATCAGAAGCTAAAAGCAGGCCGTTAATGCATAACGGGCGACGCAATGTCGCCCGTTACTCTTATAGCCCCTTCAGGAATTTATCCACAAAGGCTGGCACCACCTCGCTCGCCAGACCGTAATGTTTCTCTTCAAACTCACTCCCGACCTGGCTTGGCTCCAGATTAAGCTCCACCGTATGGGCACCTTGAAGTCGCGCTTCGTGAACAAATCCCGCCGCCGGATAGACATGTCCTGAAGTACCAATGGCGATAAAGACGTCCGCCATGGCCAGGGCGCTGTAGATCTCATCCATTCCCAGCGGCATTTCGCCAAACCAGACCACATGCGGACGCAGACGCGAAGGGAACTGACAGCAGTGGCAGCGGTCTTCGTCCAGCACGTCCTCTTTCCACTCCAGCACCTGACCACTCCATGCGCACCGCACCTTGAGCAGTTCGCCGTGCATGTGAATGATGTTGTGGTTTCCTGCCCTTTCGTGAAGATTGTCGATGTTCTGCGTGACCAGCAGAAAACGATCCCCCAGCGCTTCCTCAAGCTTTGCCAGCGCCAGGTGCGCCGCATTCGGCGCAATCTCCGGCTGCTGAAGCTGGCGACGGCGGGCGTTGTAGAACGCCTGCACCAGCGCCGGGTCGCGGGCGAAACCTTCCGGCGTCGCCACATCTTCAACTCGGTGTTCTTCCCACAGTCCATCCGCTGCGCGGAAAGTCTGAATACCGGATTCGGCGGAGATCCCCGCCCCGGTCAACACCACCACTCTGGGTTTATCCATCGCTTCTGGCATCATCCTGTCTCTGAAAAAGATCCGCTGACGCAGGCGTTCACGTAAGCGGCGTTTATTTTTGCGAAAACGGCTGAGTCGACCCTGGCGACGCGACAGCATAATAACCTCGTAAACTAATCGGTGAGATGAAGGAATGCGGCTCCGCGCATGCCTCCTGCGTCCCCGTGTCGCGCACGCTCAATGCGCGGCACGCGGGCGACCGGCAATAAATGTCGGGTCAGACGCCCGGACAACTGTTCCGTAATCGCAGTGAAATTTGACAGCCCTCCCCCGATCACCAGCAGATCCGGATCGACGATAGTCAGGATATTCCCCAGACACACCGCCAGCAGATCCAGATAGCGCTCGACGTGCTCACGCGCCTGCGCATCCCCCTGCTCCCACAGGGTAATGATTTGAGGGGCCTCAAGTTTCTGATGATAGAAGTGTTCGTAAAGCCATGCAAACCCGCGGCCTGATAGGTAGTTCTCAATACAGCCGTGCTGCCCACAGCCGCAGCGGGTCAGCGGGAAATCACGTCCGACGACCTCCAGAGCATCCACCGGCAGGCGGATATGGCCAAATTCGCCGGTGATGTAGCTGCGGCCGGTGATGGGCTTACCGTTGATGACAATCCCGCCACCGACGCCCGTTCCGAGGATCAGCCCCATCACCAGCGGATAGCGACGAAACTCGTCGTCCCATGCTTCTGAGAGAGCAAAACAGTTGGCATCGTTATCTAAGCGCACGTCGCGTTCTAGGAGCGCGGAGAGATCGGCGCGAAGGGGTTTGCCGCTGGCGGCAGGCACGTTGGCCGCGTACAGCGTGCCGTCGTCGATTTCGGGCATACCCGGAATACCAATGCCAACGCTGCCTTTGACGCCAAAGCGTTCATCCGCTTGCGCCACCAGCGCGGCAATGGCGGTTAAAAATTCATCGTAGCTTTCGCGCGGCGTGGGGACGCGGGTTTCCCATTGTAGCTTAAGATCTTTATCGAACACGCCGAGCGCAATCTTGGTGCCGCCAATATCAAATCCGTAATACATGATGCATTCCTCTGTTTGATTCAGCGGCCAAAAGACCGCTAAACCATGACGAAATTACTGGCCACTTAATACCCTCGCCGGATCAATTCGGCTAGCGCGACGCGCCGGATACCAGCTTGCCAGCAGACTCAGTAAAAGTGCTGTAACCAGCACATAAATAACGTCCAGCCAGTGCAGTTCAGACGGCAGGAAGTCAATAAAATAGATATCGCCTGACAGGAACTGATGGCCAATAAGCGCTTCAATCCCGTTGATAATCGGCGTCAGCTGAAGGGAAACCACCACGCCGATCGCCACGCCGCAGAGGCTGCCAAACAGCCCCGCCAGTAAACCGTACCAGACGAAGATGGCGCGAATAAGACCGTCTTTCGCCCCTAAGGTACGCAGCACGGCGATGTCGCCGCTCTTATCCTTAACGGCCATCACCAGCGTCGAGACGATATTAAAACACGCCACCCCAATCACCAGCACCATCGCCAGATACATAATCGCGCGGATCATCTGGATATCACGGTACATATACCCGTAAGTGCCGATCCAGCTTTTGATGTAGACATAGTTATTGGTCACGCTGCCAGCGTCACGCACCAGTTTATTGGCGTTGAAGACGTCGTTAACCTTAATGGCAATGCCCGTCACGCTGTCGCTCATATCCAGATACTGGCGTGCATCTTCCAGCGGCACCATCGCGAAGCTGTGATCGAGCTGGCCGCTCAGCTGCAAAATACCGGTGACGTGCAGACGTACGCGCTTAGGCTGCTGCAATTTGTGATCAGCGCTGGCGTTCGGGATCATGATCGAGACCCAGTCGCCCTGCTTCACCTTCAGCGCATCGGCAACGCCTTTGCCCATGATAATCTGCTGCTCGCCGGCCTTAAAGTTTGCCCATGCGCCATTTTGCACATAGCGCGGCAGCGCGCTCAGACGCTCTTCCTGACGAGGATTTACCCCTTTCACCTGAATGGCGCGCAGGTTTACCCCGCTCTCTACCAGCCCGGTAAAGTTAATGTAAGGTGCAGCCGCCGCAATACCGGGCACCTTTTCCACTTTGTTCAGGGCATCCTGCCAGTTGGACCACGGCTGGTTAACCGGCTCGATTTCACCGTGAGGGACAACGGCCAGAATGCGGTTATTCAGTTCACGCTCAAAGCCGTTCATGGCGCTTAAGCCCACAATCAGCACCGCCACGCCCAGGGCGATACCGATGGTGGAGATCACGGAGATAAGGGAAACCATCCCGCTCCGGCGACGACCGCGGCTAAAGCGTAACCCGATGAGTAACGATAACGGTGAAGCCATTACTCCGCTCCCATCAGCGTCAGTTCAGCATTCAGACGACCGTCGCGCATTTCCAGCTGACGCCCCATCCGCTTAGCCAGTTGTAAATCGTGGGTGACCACCAGAAACGCGGTTCCCTGCGCGGCGTTCAG
The DNA here is from genome assembly GCF_049238425.1 of Enterobacter cloacae complex sp. IR5401. NCBI lineage: Bacteria > Pseudomonadati > Pseudomonadota > Gammaproteobacteria > Enterobacterales > Enterobacteriaceae > Enterobacter > Enterobacter cloacae complex sp. IR5401. Next base: position 20,588 of record NZ_JBMKHN010000002.1, read on the forward strand.
TTCGCCGAGAAGCTGGAAAATGCTGTCTGCGTTACGCGCATCGAGGTTACCTGTCGGTTCATCCGCCAGCACCAGGCGCGGGTTGTTGACCAGCGCACGGGCGATGGCCACACGCTGACGCTCACCGCCGGAAAGCTCAGACGGACGGTGATTCCCGCGATGACCCAGCCCTACCGCTTTTAGCATGTCGCTGGCGCGGGCATTAATTTCCGCGGGTTTCTTTTTACCAATCAGCAGCGGCATTGCGACGTTTTCCAGCGCCGTAAAGTCCGGCAGCAGATGGTGGAACTGGTAGATAAAACCTAGCTCACGGTTACGCAGCTCGGCTTTCGCCGTAGACGACATTTTACTCAGCGGCTGCCCGGAGAAGATCACATCGCCTTCGGTTGGCGTGTCCAGCCCGCCAAGCAGGTGCAACAGCGTACTTTTACCGGAGCCGGAGCTGCCGACAATCGCCATCATCTCGCCTTCGCCCACGCTAAAACTCACATTGTGCAACACGTCGGTCTGCACAGTGCCTTCCTGATAGCGTTTGGACAGGTTGTCGCACTGCAACAGGATCTTATTCATAACGTAAAGCCTCAGCGGGTTGAGTGGCGGCAGCCCGCCAGGAAGGATAAAGCGTAGAAAGCAGCGCAATGGCCATCGCGGCCAACGCAATACCGACCACCTGGAGCGGCTCGATAGCCACCGGCAGCGCCGCGCCATCAAGCAGCGCGCCGATAATCGGCATGAGATTGTTGAGCTGGCTGGCGAGCAGCGCCCCCAGCGCCGCACCGAGCAGCGCGCCGATGATGCCGGCGCTGGCGCCCTGGACCATAAATACCGCCATGATCTGGCGCGGAGTCAGCCCCTGGGTTTGCAGAATGGCGACTTCGCCTTGCTTCTCCATCACCATCAGCCCGAGCGAGGTGATGATATTAAACGCGGCAACGGCCACGATCAGGCTCAGCAGCAGCCCCATCATGTTTTTCTCCATGCGCACGGCCTGGAACAGTTCGCCTTTCCGGTCGCGCCAGTCCTGCCATTTCGTCCCTTCCGGTAGCGTCTGCTGGCTGAGGGTATCCACCTTCAGCGGCGCATCAAGCCACAGACGCCAGCCGGTAATATTTCCCGCGGGGTAGCGCATCAGACGCGAGGCGTCCTGAATGTTCACCAGCATCTGGTAACCATCAACTTCGCTGTTCGCCGCAAACGTGCCAATCACGTTGAACAGGCGCTGGCTTGGCAGACGCCCCATCGGCGTAAACTGACTGGCTGACGGCACCATCACGCGCAGCTGATCGCCACGGTTGACCCCGAGCTGCCCGGCAAGCTGCTCGCCGAGGATGACGTTGTATTTACCCGCTTCCAGGTCGGTTTGTTTCACATTGACCAGGAACGGCGTCAGCGGATCTTTTTGCGCGGGATCGATACCCAGCATCACCCCGACCGCCACGCTACGGGCGCTTTGCAGCACCACATCGCCCGTCGTGAGCGGCGCAACGCGCGTGACACCCTGTAACTTCACCGCGCTTTCCGGCAGCTGTTGCGGATTAACGGAACCCTGAGTGGAAGAGAGAACGGCCTGCGGCATCAGCCCCAGGATATTGTTTTGCAGCTCGCGCTCGAAGCCGTTCATGACGGAAAGCACCGTCACCAGTGCCATCACGCCAAGCGTAATGCCAATAGTCGAAAGCCAGGAGACAAAGCGACCGAAGCGGTCCGCGGCGCGCCCACGCATGTAACGTAAGCCTATAAAGAGTGCGACAGGTTGATACATGAAATCCGTCTGTTTGCTGATAGCAGACCCACGAGTATATAAGCGAATCCGTTAAGCGTAAATGACTGAAACCGTAAGATTCGGTAATCATTTTTCCGAAAAATTCAGATAAATCATCATGCTACTGACTGAACTTCCGCCAGACAGTCTCCACCTTTTCCGAAAATCGTCCTGATACAGACTGTTACCCATTACATCAGGGCTTCATTTTACAACAATCGGCGTTTCGTTTATGGCAACAAGGTCGTCACGCACCATGAAACAAAAAGCATTATGGATTAACCAGATAAAAGGCCTGTGCATCTGCCTGGTGGTAATTTACCACTCGGTGATCACCTTTTATCCTCACCTTGACGGGCTACAGCATCCGTTATCGGGCCTGCTCGCCAAATGCTGGGTCTACTTTAATCTTTACCTTGCCCCGTTCCGTATGCCGGTGTTTTTCTTTATCTCCGGCTATTTGATCCGTCGTTATATCGACGAGGTGAACTGGCGCACCAGTCTCGACAAGCGGATCTGGAGCATCGTCTGGGTTTTGGCCCTGTGGGGCGTCCTGCAATGGCAGGCGCTGACCCATCTGAATGCCTGGCTCGCCCCAGAGCGAGAACTGGCGACAGCATCCAATGCGGCCTACGCCGATTCCGTTTCAGGGTTTGTACTGGGAATGCTCACGGCCAGCACCAGCCTGTGGTATTTATACGCGTTAGTGGTCTACTTTACGCTCTGTAAGCTGCTGAGCCGCTGGAAACTGCCGATGCTGGGGATTCTGGCGCTGGCAAGCATCGCAATCAACTTCCTGCCGTTACCGTGGTGGGGAATGAACAGCGTGGTGCGCAACATGATCTACTACAGCCTCGGCGCATGGTACGGCGCGCAGTTGATGGCGTGGATGAAAGGGATGAATTTGCGCCGCAGCTGGCTGGTACTTCTCGCCTCTGGCGCGGTGTCGGTAGTGCTGTGGTTCGCTAATGTTCCTCTGCCGCTCTCACTGCTGTCGATCGTGGTCATCATGAAGCTCTTTTACAGCTTCGAGCAGCGTTATGCCGTTCATCCCAATAATCTGCTGAACGTCATCGGTTCAAACACCATCGCGATTTATACCACCCACCGCATTTTAATTGAGGCGTTTAGCCTGCTCCTGATTCGCGAAATGAATGCGGCGTACTGGCCGATCTGGGCGGAGTTAACGCTGATTCTGGTCTATCCGTTTATCAGCCTGCTCGTCTGCACGCTGGTTGGGCTGGGGGCACGTAAGCTCTCAACCGCCCTCTTTGGCGATCTTTTCTTCTCCCCTCCCGCGCGGCTTTCTCCACAGACTGCTACCCGTTAATCTCCTCGGCCCCCATCCGGGGGCACTTTCCCTCTTGTGCGGTTACGATTTGCTTATGCATAACGATCGAGGATAATAAAGACATTGCGTATCAGTGATATGCCCCAATACTGTTGGTATATCCCCAAGAGACTCTGACATAGCCATGCCTGAACACTATCGTTTTTCCTTGCCTGTAAAAGCAGGTGACCAACGCCAGCTGGGCGAACTGACAGGCGCGGCCTGCGCCACGCTGGTGGCGGAAATTGCCGAGCGGCATCCAGGGCCGGTGGTGCTGGTTGCCCCGGACATGCAAAACGCCCTGCGCCTGCACGACGAAATTCGTCAGTTCACCGACAGTCTGGTATTCAGCCTGGCCGACTGGGAAACGCTTCCCTACGACAGTTTCTCTCCGCACCAGGAGATCATCTCCTCGCGCCTGTCGACGCTGTATCAGCTCCCCACCATGCAGCGCGGCGTGCTGATTGTGCCGGTGAATACCCTGATGCAGCGTGTCTGCCCGCACAGCTATTTGCACGGCCATGCGCTGGTGATGAAAAAAGGCCAGCGCCTGTCGCGCGATGCCCTGCGCGTGCAGCTGGATGGAGCCGGCTATCGACATGTCGATCAGGTGATGGAGCACGGCGAATACGCGACGCGCGGTGCGCTGCTTGATCTTTATCCGATGGGCAGCGATCAGCCGTACCGTCTGGATTTCTTCGATGATGAGATCGACAGCCTGCGCGTGTTCGACGCCGACACCCAGCGCACGCTGGAGGAAGTGGACTCTATTAATCTGCTGCCCGCCCATGAGTTCCCGACGGATAAAACCGCCATCGAACTGTTCCGCAGCCAGTGGCGCGACAGGTTCGACGTGAAGCGTGATGCCGAACATATCTACCAGCAGGTCAGCAAAGGCACCCTTCCGGCCGGGATCGAGTACTGGCAGCCCCTGTTCTTTAACGAACCGCTGCCGGCGCTGTTCAGCTACTTCCCGGCAAATACGCTGATTGTTAACACCGGGGATATCGACGCCAGCGCCAGCCGCTTTGAAAGCGAAACGCGCGCCCGCTTTGAAAACCGGGGCGTTGACCCGATGCGTCCGCTGCTGCCGCCGGAAATGCTGTGGCTGCGTACCGACGAGCTCAACGCCGAGCTGAAACGCTGGCCGCGTATGCAGCTCAAAACCGATTCGCTTGCCGATAAGGCCGCCAACACTAACCTCGCCTTCCGGATGCTGCCTGACCTGGCCGTTCAGGCGCAGCAGAAATCCCCGCTCGATAATCTGCGCAAGTTTCTTGAGTCCTTCACCGGGCCGGTGGTCTTCTCCGTTGAAAGTGAAGGTCGCCGTGAAGCGCTGGGCGAACTGCTGGGAAGGATCAAAGTCGCGCCAAAGCGTATTCTTCGCCTGAGCGAAGCGACCGGAAATGGCCGTTACCTGATGATCGGCGCCGCCGAGCACGGATTCATTGATACGCTCAATAACCTGGCGTTGATATGTGAAAGCGACCTGCTGGGCGAGCGCGTCGCGCGCCGTCGTCAGGACAGCCGTCGCACCATCAACCCGGACACCCTGATCCGCAACCTGGCCGAACTGCACCCCGGTCAGCCGATTGTTCACCTGGAACACGGTGTGGGTCGCTATCAGGGGATGACCACCCTCGAAGCAGGTGGCATCAAAGGTGAATACCTGATGCTGACCTACGCTAACGACGCCAAGCTGTATGTTCCGGTGTCGTCCCTGCATCTGATCAGCCGCTACGCCGGGGGCGCGGAAGAGAATGCGCCGCTGCACAAGCTGGGCGGCGATGCCTGGGCGCGTGCACGCCAGAAAGCGGCGGAAAAAGTGCGCGACGTGGCCGCCGAGCTGCTGGATATTTACGCTCAGCGTGCGGCCAAAGAAGGGTATGCGTTTAAGCATGATAAAGAGCAGTACCAGCTGTTCTGCGACAGCTTCCCGTTTGAAACTACGCCGGATCAGGCCCAGGCCATCAACGCCGTGCTGAGCGACATGTGCCAGCCGCTGGCGATGGATCGCTTAGTCTGCGGCGACGTGGGCTTCGGTAAAACCGAGGTGGCGATGCGCGCCGCTTTCCTGGCGGTTGAGAACAACAAGCAGGTGGCGGTGCTGGTGCCGACCACCCTTCTTGCCCAGCAGCACTTCGACAACTTCCGCGACCGCTTCGCCAACTGGCCGGTACGTATCGAAATGTTGTCCCGCTTCCGCAGTGCCAAAGAGCAGACGCAGATCCTGGAACAGGCAAGTGAAGGCAAAATTGATATTCTGATCGGCACTCACAAGCTGCTGCAAAGTGACGTGAAGTGGAAAGATCTGGGGTTGCTGATCGTTGACGAAGAGCACCGCTTCGGGGTGCGCCACAAAGAGCGCATCAAAGCGATGCGCGCCAACGTCGACATTCTGACCCTGACCGCAACGCCGATCCCGCGCACCCTGAACATGGCGATGAGCGGCATGCGCGATCTGTCGATAATCGCTACCCCACCGGCGCGCCGTCTGGCGGTGAAAACCTTTGTTCGCGAGTACGACAATCTGGTGGTGCGCGAGGCGATCCTGCGCGAAGTGCTGCGCGGTGGCCAGGTCTATTACCTGTACAACGACGTTGAAAATATTCAGAAAGCCGCCGACAGGCTGGCAGAGCTGGTGCCGGAAGCGCGCATCGCCATTGGTCACGGCCAGATGCGCGAGCGCGAGCTGGAGCGGGTAATGAACGATTTCCACCACCAGCGCTTTAACGTGCTGGTGTGTACCACCATCATTGAGACCGGAATCGACATTCCGACGGCGAACACCATCATCATCGAACGGGCGGATCACTTCGGCCTGGCTCAGCTGCACCAGCTGCGCGGGCGGGTCGGGCGTTCGCACCATCAGGCCTACGCCTGGCTGCTGACGCCGCATCCGAAGGCAATGACCACCGACGCGCAAAAGCGTCTGGAAGCGATCGCCTCGCTGGAAGATCTGGGCGCTGGCTTTGCGCTGGCGACCCACGACCTGGAGATCCGCGGCGCCGGTGAGCTGCTGGGTGAAGACCAGAGCGGCTCCATGGAAACCATCGGTTTCTCGCTGTATATGGAGCTGCTGGAAAATGCCGTCGACGCGCTTAAAGCCGGACGTGAACCGTCTCTGGAAGATCTCACCAGCCAGCAGACCGAAGTGGAACTGCGCATGCCTTCCCTGCTGCCGGATGATTTTATTCCTGACGTGAATACCCGTCTGTCGTTCTACAAACGCATTGCCAGCGCGAAAAGCGAAGGCGAGCTGGAAGAGATCAAAGTCGAACTGATTGACCGTTTTGGGATATTGCCCGATGCGGCGCGCAACCTGCTGGATATTGCCCGCCTGCGTCAGCAGGCGCAGAAGCTGGGCATTCGCAAACTTGAAGGCAATGAGAAAGGCGGCGTAATTGAGTTTGCCGAAAAGAACCACGTCGATCCGATGTGGCTGATTGGCCTCCTGCAAAAACAGCCGCAGCATTTCCGTCTTGATGGCCCTACGCGTCTGAAATTTACTCAGGATCTGACGGAACGTAAAACCCGCATGGACTGGGTGCGTAACTTTATGCGTCAGTTGGAAGAGAACGCCATCGCATAACGGTTTCCCCCGCCAGCGCCCGGCTGGTGGGGGACAATTTACAAACTCTTTGCACTTCGCCCGATCTTCCCGACTATACATTCGCCATAATTATCATTAACGCCTTATAAAACAATAACCTTATCATTTGTATGGATTATCATAATGATGATTTCTTCGCGTTTTACCCGCTGGTTAACTCTGGTTGCGCTGGCCGCGACGGTTGCCGTCGCGCTCCCTGCTCGCGCCAATACCTGGCCTCTTCCGCCCGCCGGCAGCAACGTCGTAGGTGAAAACCGCTTTCACGTGGTTGAAAACGATGGCGGCTCGCTGGAAGCGATTGCCAAAAAATATAACGTCGGGTTCCTGGCGCTGTTGCAGGCCAACCCGGGCGTAGATCCGTACGTGCCCCGGGCGGGCAGCGTACTGACGATTCCGCTGCAAACCATCCTGCCGGACGCGCCGCGTCAGGGCATTGTGATTAACCTCGCCGAGCTACGTCTGTATTACTACCCGCCGGGCAAGAACGAAGTGACCGTCTACCCTATCGGTATTGGTCAACTGGGGGGCGATACGCTCACACCTACCATGGTCACCACCGTCTCTGATAAGCGCGCTAATCCTACCTGGACCCCGACGGCAAACATTCGCGCCCGTTATAAAGCTCAAGGTATCGACCTGCCCGCCGTGGTACCTGCTGGCCCGGATAATCCGATGGGACATCATGCAATTCGCCTGGCGGCATATGGTGGGGTTTATCTTCTGCACGGAACGAATGCGGATTTCGGGATCGGGATGCGCGTCAGCTCCGGCTGCATTCGCCTGCGCGATGACGATATCAAAACGCTCTACCGCGTGATCGCCCCTGGCACGAAAGTGAATATCATTAATACGCCGATTAAAGTGTCTGAAGAGCCAGGTGGCGTCCGTCTGGTTGAGATCCACCAGCCGCTATCGAAAAACATCAATGACGATCCGCAGACGCTGCCGATTAATCTGAATGCCTCAATGGTGAGCTTTAAAACGAATGCCAACACCGATGGCGCAGTGATGGAGCGGGCGATGGAAGCACGTTCGGGGATGCCAACCGATGTTACGCGGCATCATGAGGTTGCTCAGCAGTCAATGTAAAGCAGCAATAACGACAAACGCCCTGCATCAGCAGGGCGTTTTTTATTGCAGTGGCATAACGGAGGGTTGCGTTACGCTTATTTGTAGATAACTGCGGTACCGTGCAGGGTGTTAGGACCGGTCACAGAGGTGATGCGGAATGATTTCGCACCCATTTCGTCAGCTTTTTGCGCCAGCTGATCTTCCAGAGAGCCCAGGTTAGTCCCGGCAGTGGCAGAGATGGTACCGACTTTCTGCTGGTCTGCTGGAGTGGATTGTACTTCAACAGCAGCGAAGCTTGCGAAAGAGAGTGAACTCAGAACGGCGGCAGCGATGAGGGTTTTAACGTTTTTCATGATTTTATACCTTTAGGCAGATGATGTAGTGGTCGTTAGTTATTTAGTTAACGATCGATAGGTAAATGATAGATGTGATCCAGGTCACACGTCAACTCATTTTTATAATGATCGTTAAATTAATTTCATTTGCCTTATATTTCAAAAAGATAAAATTAAATTATTTTTCAGAAATCACCGCTGGTCGTTGCAGACGTTTATTTTTATAATGACTATTCAACAAAACAACAGAGGACCAACGGCACATGACAACCGATGTCACGCGTTGCGCAAAGAAAAGCCGTGGCCGACCAAAAGTGTTCGACAGGGATGCGGCGCTCGATAAGGCCATGACGCTCTTCTGGCAGCATGGGTATGAAGCCACGTCGCTTTCCGATCTCGTGGAAGCTACGGGTGCTAAAGCCCCTACCCTGTACGCAGAGTTCACCAACAAAGAAGGCTTATTCCGGGCCGTTCTGGACAGATACATCTCGCGCTTCGCGGCAAAACATGAAGCCCAGCTATTCTGTGAAGAAAAAACGGTTGAGCAGGTATTACAGGATTATTTCACGGCAATCGCGACCTGCTATACCAGCAAGGACACGCCTGCGGGGTGTTTTATGATCAACACCTCCGCGACCCTCGCGGCATCGTCTAAAGAGATTGCCAACACGGTCAAATCGCGACATGCGATGCAGGAGGAGACGCTCAGCACGTTTCTGGCTCAGCGTCAGCTGCGCGGCGAAATCCCGGCGCATTGCCGTCCGCAGGAGCTGGCCCAGTATCTGAGCTGTATTTTACAGGGGATGTCCATCAGCGCCCGTGAAGGCGCGACGCTGGAAAAATTGCAGGGGATTACGCACACAACGCTGCGCCTGTGGCCTGAACTTCTTAAACTCTGACGCAAAAAAAAGCTCCTCAGCCTGAGCGCATGAGGAGCTAAGTTCAGAGAACATCTTTTTTACACTTTGTTATTCAGTATCAGCTGACCATTGCTGTCGAGAGGGATCTGCGTACCAGGATCTTTATCCATGCGGATTTTGCCCTGCTGATCGCCAATTTTGTAGGTTACGTCGTAGCCCAACATTTTTTCAGACTTGTCATACACGGTTTTACAGCGCTGCTGCGTTGTGGTGTAGGTATCATTTTCCTGCATCGCGCCCTGCACCTGGTTACCGGCATAACCGCCACCCAACGCACCAACCACCGTCGCGACATCCTTACCACGGCCGCCACCAAACTGATGACCAATCACCCCACCAGCAACCGCGCCCAGCACGGAGCCAGCGATACGGTTTTCATCCTGAACCGGACGACGATGGGTGACAGAAACATTACGGCACTCCTGACGAGGCGTCTTGACCGTCTCTTTGATCGGTGTAGCGGAAACCACCTGCGCATACTGCGGGCCACGATCAAGTACGTTCAGACTGGCAACGGCAGCCACACCTAACGCAGCTGCGACGCCAATCCCTATACCCGCCAACATTGATTTATTCACGGGACTTCCTCCTTTGTTGCAATTGGTAGCAATTTTGCAGCGCAATAAACGCTTCGCCAATAAGATAAAGGATCAAAATCAGGGTTGTTGGCCGGGACAACGTGGGTTTAAGAGAACTCTTAAGCGTCAGGAGGGAAATGCACAGCATGATGTGCTAAGAATTCCCTCCGGAGGGTCCGGAGGGAGAGAGAAATTAGTGCAGCTTCAGGCGTGGACGGATCACGCGGTTGATGCGGCCAACCAGCATCATCAGGCCGGTTTTGAAGTAGCCGTGCAGCGCAATCTGGTGCATACGGTACAGAGAAATGTACACGAAGCGGGCGATGCGCCCTTCCACCATCATGGAGCCGCGCATCAGGTTACCCATCAGGCTGCCCACGGTGGAGAAGTTTGAGAGCGACACCAGAGAGCCGTGGTCTTTGTAGACATAGGCTTTCATCGGTTTGCCTTTTATCTGCGCCAGGATGTTATGCAGCACGAGGCTTGCCATCTGGTGCGCAGCCTGAGCGCGAGGCGGTACAAATCCGCCTTCCGGACGTGCGCAGGAGGCACAGTCGCCGATGGCGAAGATGTCCGGATCGCGCGTGGTTTGCAGCGTCGGCTCTGTCACCAGCTGGTTAATGCGGTTTGTCTCCAGCCCACCGATATCTTTCATGAAATCAGGCGCTTTGATCCCCGCAGCCCAGACCATCAGGTCGGCCTGGATGTACTCGCCGTCTTTGGTATGCAGGCCGCCCTCATCCGCGCTGGTCACCATGGTCTGGGTCAGCACGCGCACGCCCAGTTTAGTCAGCTCGTTGTGCGCCGCGCCGGAAATACGCGGCGGAAGCGCAGGCAGAATGCGTTCACCTGCTTCCACCAGCGTCACATTCAGCGCTTCGTTAGTCAGCCCTTTGTAGCCGTAGCTGTGCAGCTGTTTGACCGCATTGTGCAACTCCGCCGATAATTCAACGCCCGTTGCGCCGCCGCCCACGATAGCAATGTTGACCTTGCCGTTAGCACCCATGTTGTTGGTGTACTTCAGGAACAGGTTAAGCATCTCCTGATGGAAACGACGCGCCTGATGCGGGTTATCCAGGAAGATGCAGTGCTCTTTTACGCCTGGGGTGTTGAAATCATTGGAGGTACTGCCCAGGGCCATCACCAGCGTGTCATAGGCCAGCTTGCGCTCAGGAACCAGCAACTCGCCTTTATCATCACGCAGCTCAGCCAGCGTGATGGTTTTGTTTTCACGATTGATATCCACCACCGAACCCAGCTGGAACTGGAAGTGGTGGTTACGCGCATGCGCCAGATAGCTGAGCGCATCCACGCCCTCATCCAGCGACCCGGTCGCCACTTCGTGCAGTAACGGCTTCCACAGATGGCTGTGGTTACGATCCACCAGCGTGATTTTGGCTTTCTTACCGCGACCCAGTTTCTTACCCAGCTGCGTCGCCAGCTCCAGTCCGCCAGCACCACCGCCGACAATCACTATCTTTTTCAATGGCGTAGTCAACGTGCCCCCCTCAAATTATTAACCAATTGTTAATTAAAAGTTATATAAATAACCCTTAATTAACAACAGGTTACTGCGCTGAAACCGTTCAGATTCATTGAGAATAGCACGTCAGGCGCATTGGTCATACCAAAATTGATATGTATCAAGTTTTGATGGTTTAAAAGTAGACAACTCTGACAAAAAAGAGGCCCGGTACGCTTTCACGTACCGGGCCTTTATCAGGTTCAGGGAGATCAGCCCAGCGTTTTAAAGGCTTTAATACGCTGCAAGTGCGGGGAAATGTTTTTGAACTTGTGGGTCTGCTCTTCGTCCCAGACAATTTCGTAGTAATGGTGCAGAAGCTCGGCGGCGCGGGAGCTGTTCAGCGCTTCATCGTTGCGGGAGAGGATCACCAGACACCGATCGCGGTTCTTTTCACGGAAATTGCTCACGCATTTGGTGGCGATGTCGGCGTACTCCTCCGGGCGATCGATTTTGCCTTCCATGTTTTCGTTCGGAAACAGGTTAGGATTAAAAATGACCTGACGGATATCGCACAAAAAACCGATGCGCTCTGCCCAGTATCCTCCTAACCCCACGCCGCAGATCAGCGGGCGATCGTCGATATTGAGCTGCAACATTTTATCCACTTCTTTAAGCAGATGCTGCATGTCATGCTTCGGATGACGAGTGCTGTAACTGATCAGCCGGACATCCGGATCGATAAACTGCAATTGCAGCACTTTCTCATGATTACCAGGACTGTTTGAGTCAAAACCGTGTAAATAGATGATCATCGTCTCACCACGCTACGCCTTCCGGGATGAATTAAAGGGCTGCTTTATGTGCCTGCCAGCGCTCGTTCAGGGCTTCAAGCCGGGCGTTTACCGTTTTCCAGCGCGCCGAGTCCATCAGCTCCTGACGACTAAATGAACCTTTATGATACAATTGTGTAACACGTTCAGCATTGATCGGCGACAGGTTATCCAGCACGCTCACCGCCCCTTTACGATTATTGCAGACGAGGATCATATCGCAACCCGCATCCAGCGAAGCCTGCCCACGTTCGGCATAGCTACCCATAATCGCCGCCCCTTCCATGGATAAATCGTCAGAGAAAATTACGCCATTGAAGCCTAACTCCTGACGCAGCACGGTTTTCAGCCAGTGTGGAGAGCCGCTGGCTGGACGCGGATCGACCTCACTGTATATGACGTGCGCAGGCATGATGGCATCCAGCTTGTTATCAGCGATCAACGAGCGGAAAACCGACATATCTTTAGCGCGAATGTCTGCTTCCGGGCGCGGATCGCGCGGGGTTTCTTTATGGGAATCTGCCGTCACCGCCCCGTGGCCCGGAAAATGTTTGCCGGTGGTTTTCATGCCCGCAGCATGCATACCGTCAATAAAGCGCGTCGCCATTGCCAGCGCAATACGCGGATCGTCATGATACGAACGCTCACCAATTGCCGCGCTAATGTGTCCTACGTCCAGCACCGGGGCGAAGCTGATGTCGATATCCATGGCGATCATCTCGCTGGCCATCAGCCAGCCGGCATCCTGCGCCAGTTGACCGCCCTCTTCGATCCCCAGCAGCACAGCAAAAGATTGCGCGGCGGGTAAACGGGTAAACCCTTCGCGGAAACGCTGCACACGCCCACCTTCCTGGTCTACGGCCACCACCAGGTGATTGCGCGACGCCGCACGGATCTGGCGAACCAGCTCACGCAACTGCTCCGGATCATGATAATTGCGGGTGAAAAGAATCAGCCCCCCTACCAGCGGATGTGCCAGAATTTCGCGCTCTTCCGCATCCAGCTCAAACCCTTCGACATCCAACATTACTGGACCCACACCAACCTCTCTTATCCTTTCGTTTGTAACTGACGCCAGGCATCATTTGCCAGCGCAATAAATTGTTTGTCACCTGTCTGCTGAAGGCGCATTTCAAACCATCCCGCCATCAGCATCAACACCCACGGACGCCAGCGCGCGACCTGCCGCGCAAGGGTGAGCGCATTGATGTTGGCGTTTCGGGCATAGGCGGTTATCAGCTGCTCGCGCGACGCCTCATCAGGCATCCAGACCGCAGCAAGTTCGAGCGCCACGTCACCGTCTCCGGCATATTCCCAGTCGATAAGTTTCTCGCCTGCCGTGGTATGAACGATATTCCCCGCGTGGACATCCATATGCAGCGGCGCCAGACGTAACGCCTGCGGCTCTCCCGCTTTACGCAACCGCTTAAGCTGCGCCAGCCAGTAGGGCGTGCGTCGTCCAGGCGCGGCCTGCTGCCAGTAGTGATCCAGCAAAGGAAGTAACGTTACCCGCCAGCCCAGACGCGGCTGGCGATGCAGATGATACAGCATGGCTGTCAGCGCAGGCGTATCGGGAAGCTCGCTTTTGATCTCACCCGCAATAAACGCCACCGCCATCCAGTCTCTGATAAAGAGATGAGGTTGTGGCGCAAGGTCGGCGGGCAGGCGCTTCAGGGCGCGGAACTGGCGACGAAAATGGGAGGCAGGCGCGGCGGCATCGTGATGCTGACGTAAAACCAGCCGATGGTCGCCATGCTCAATAATGCAACTCGCGCCGCCAAGCCCGGCGGGGGCTTGCGGCGCGATAACATGGTATTGAGGGAAATAACGCGTCAGGACATCATGACGCGTGCGCTTATTGTTGCGTAACGGCACCTTTACCTGACCAGATAATTTCGCCGGTCTGAACCAGCATTAACTGCATCTGCAACGACGGCGTGTTCACGTTGCCTGTCGCGTTAGAATAAAGGACATACTGCGCGCCAACGTTGCGGGCAATACCAATCGCTTTACTGCGCGAACCCAGGCTGTCCTGAGGCGACAGACCAAGCTGCTGCTTGGCGACCGCGAGCTGCTGAGCAGAGACCAGCGTAAATTTACCGTTGTTTGCCAGCGCGTTGCGCAGGGTTTCCGTCGCTTCTCCCGCATTCAGGGAACCGTTTGTACGGTTGTTCACGCTGTCCACCAGCAGCACGCTGCCGGGCGTAACACCCTGTGCCTGCAACATTTTGCCCACCATCGGCTGCATTGCGCCATTCCAGTCATAGTGGCGTACTCGCGGCGCAGGCTGTGCGGTGTCGTCCGGATGTTCGATCGGGCCAGGCTGCGCCGGAATGGTCGGTACAGACGGCACGGTTGGAACAGGCTGCGCTGGCGTTGTTGGCTGTTCCGTTCCCGGCTTCGCCTGATCCACCGGTGCAGGTTCTTCCGTTCGCGTCACACAACCCGCCAGAAAGAGTGCAAAGGCACTCAGGAGCGCATAACGGCTCATTGTTTTAATCAAGGTTCACTCCTTACAAATAAAGATAAAGTCTCACCTTATGTGCACCCAGATAGCTGGCGCTGCCGTAGAGCGTGACCGACGATCTTGCCGGGATGGTCACGCTGCGCGGCGCCTCAAGCGGGTGCATCTCAAGACCTCTCACGTCATACCAGTAGAAGCGATAATGCACCGTCACTGGCTCTTGCCTTTCGTTATAGAGCGTAGAAGAGGCTGAAGACTGGATTTCACTTATGGTCAGCGAAGGCTTCTCCGCCGTGATGCCCGCAGCAAGCACTGAGGACTCCATCACCAGCGTCTGTTCTTCACTGACCGGGATGGCGGGACGCGCGCTGCACCCAACCATTACCAGCGTCACGATCAGCGCTGCAATACGCCCAGTTAACATATTAAAGACCTTTATGTGCCAGCATCGGTCCCAGTGGACGTCCACCCAGCAGATGCATATGAATATGATAGACTTCCTGGCCGCCATGGCGATTACAGTTCATGATCAAACGGTATCCGTCTTCAGCAATCCCTTCCTGCTCAGCGATTTTCGCGGCCACCGTCAGCATACGGCCCAGCGCCACTTCATGCTCGGTTTTAACGTCATTAACGGTCGGGATCAGAATATTGGGAATAATAAGGATGTGCGTCGGCGCCTGGGGAGAAATGTCGCGGAAAGCCGTGACCAGTTCATCCTGATAGACAATATCCGACGGAATTTCGCGGCGGATAATTTTACTGAAAATCGTTTCTTCAGCCATGACCTTTTCCTTTTAAGTTTAATCTGGCGTCGTGCGTCCGTTGTTAACACACATTGTCTGATTTACTGCGTGACACAAGACAAGAGTATGAGCGAGTTTCTCCTGTCCTTTCAACCTTCTCCCGTGATTTCTTTCCTGATTGTCCCCCATCTGGCTGAAGAGGCATCGCTTTAGGACATTTCTTTTCTGAAACCTTATTTCAGTTCATCCCGAAACATCTGTTTACAGCGTTAATCACAATGCGTATATTTCGCATTTGCATTTTCATGCGCATTTTTAACATAGAAAACGACGTCAGCCCGTGCTAGCGGGACTGTCGCGAAATACCTTCACCATTCACTAAGGGTTTGATGATGTCTTTCATTAATCACACCAGGGATGGGCAACGTCAGCCTGCCGCAACACCTTCGTTGCTGGCCGCCTGCATTGCTATGGCATTGACGCCAACCGCCGCTTTCGCTGCTTCAACCACCGAAGATACCGTTGTCGTTGACGGGGGTTTTGACAACACACAGGATCTTTCTGCCAGCCAGGATCAGGATTACAGCGTAAAAACCACCACCACCGGCACCAAACTGTTGTTGGTTCCCCGCGACATCCCTCAGTCCGTCAGCGTTATCAGCCAGCAACGTATGGCTGACCAGAATCTGCAATCCATCGGACAGGTGCTGACGAACACCACGGGCATTACGGCCCAGGTGCAGGACAGCGACCGTACCGTGTTTTACTCACGCGGCTTTTTCGTCAGCAACTACGCCTATGACGACCTGCCAACCTCCATCAGTGAAGTGTGGAACTTTGGTGATACCGCCGCCGATACCGCGATTTATGACCGCATTGAAGTGGTTCGCGGCGCCACCGGCCTGATGTCCGGCACGGGGAACCCGGCGGCGTACGTTAATATGGTGCGTAAGCACGCGGACAGCCCGGAATTTAAAGGTAACGTCTCCGCCAGCTACGGCAGTTGGGACAAGCAGCGTTACGTGCTGGATCTCCAGGCGCCGCTGGTAGAGTCAGGTAAGGTACGGGGTCGTCTGATCACCGGTTATCAGGACAACGACAGCTTCGTGGATAACTACCACTACCGGAAGAAATTCCTCTACGGCGTGATGGACGCGGATGTCACCGACAGCACGACTCTCTCGGTAGGGTATGAGTATCAGGAAAGCCATACCGCCGACCCAACCTGGGGCGGACTGCCGACCTGGTACAGCGACGGAAGTACGACCCACTACAATCGCAGCCAGACCGTTGCGCCTGACTGGGCTTATTCAGATAAAGACAGCACCCGCATCTTCGCTAACCTGACTCAGCGTTTCGATAATGGCTGGGAAGCGCACATCAACGGTATGCACGCTGAAACCAACTTTGACTCTAAGCTGATGTATATGCCCGGCTATCCGGATAAAGAGACCGGCGCGGGCCTGGTGGGTTACGGCGGCTGGAACCGCGGGGAACGTAAACAGGATGCGGTTGACGCCTTCCTGCGCGGCGGCTTCGATCTCTTTGGCCGTCAGCACGAAATGATGTTCGGCGGCAGCTTCAGCCGTCAGCGTAACCATTACGACAACTCCATGCCGGATGCGGTATACGGCATGGTGGATGTCGGCAACTTTAAGAACTGGAACGGGAACATCGCCGATCCGCAGTGGACGCCGTGGAAACTCTACAGCAAGGATGATATTCGCCAGTCTTCAGCCTATTCTTCGGCTCGTTTCTCGCTGGCCGATCCGCTGCACCTGATCCTGGGCGCGCGCTACACCCAATACAATATTCGTTATAACCCGGCAGGATCGCCGAATACCCGTCTGGAAAGCACCAAAGATGATGTCACGCCGTACGCTGGCCTGGTGTATGACATCAATGAGGACTGGTCGACCTACGTCAGCTATACCTCTATCTTCCAGCCGCAGGATAAGCGCGATGCCAACGGACGTTATCTCGACCCTACCACGGGCAAAAGCTACGAAGCCGGGGTGAAGGCAGACTGGTTTAATACCCGCCTCACCACCTCACTGGCGATTTTCCGCATTGAGCAGGATAACGTCGCCAGCAATACCTACACCTACATGCCGAGCGGTGAGTCGATCTATGAATCGCTGGACGGGGTGGTCAGCAAAGGGGTCGAGTTCGAGCTTAACGGTGCCCTGACCGATAACTGGCAGCTGACCTTCGGCGCGACGCGTTACATCGCAGAAGATAAGAATGGCAACGCCGTCAGCTCCGATCAGCCGCGCACAACCATGAAGCTCTTCACCCGCTATCAGTTGCCAATGCTGCCGGAACTGACCGTGGGCGGTGGCGTAAACTGGCAGAACAAAGTGTGGACGGACGTGGAAGGCGGCCCGGCAGGACGTTCCCGCGCGGAGCAAGGCAGCTATGGGCTGGTGAACCTGTTCAGCCGTTATCAGGTCACCAAAGATTTTGCGGTACAGGCTAACGTCAACAACCTGTTCGACAAAGAGTATTACGACTACGTCGGATCGTATGCGGTGTATGGCGCGCCGCTGAACGTCTCGGTGAGCGCGAGCTACGATTTCTGAGTGACAGAAGCCCGGTGGCGCTGCGCTTACCGGGCCTACCCATCACGTAGGCCAGGTAAGGCGCAGCCGCCACCCGGCACCACAAGCCGCAATAATAAAAAAGGCAGCCATTCGGCTGCCTTAGTCTCCCCAGGTCACAGCTTAGTTGTTGCGGATGTACTCATCCATTTCAGTTTTCAGGTTATCGGATTTCGTACCGAAGATTGCCTGAACACCAGAACCTGCAACAACGACGCCCGCTGCGCCCAGTTTTTTCAGACCCGGCTGGTCTACTTTCGCAACGTCGGCAACGCTCACACGCAGACGAGTGATACACGCGTCCAGGTTAGTGATGTTCTCTTTACCGCCGAAAGCAGCTACCAGAGCAGGCGCCATTTCGCTGGTCGCACCGGCTTTGCTGTCTTCCGTTGCATCTTCACGACCCGGCGTTTTCAGGTCCAGTGCTTTGATCAGCACGCGGAAGACGGTGTAGTACACCACTGCGTAGCCTGCACCCACGATTGGGAACAGCCACAGCTTGCTGCTGTTACCGGACAGAACGATGAAGTCGATCAGACCGTGAGAGAAGGACGTACCGTCACGCATACCCAGCAGGATACAGATTGGGAATGCCAGACCTGCCAGTACCGCGTGGATGATGTACAGGATCGGCGCAACGAACATGAAGGAGAACTCGATCGGCTCGGTGATACCGGTCAGGAACGAGGTCAGCGCTGCGGAGATCATAATACCGCCCACTTTTGCACGGTTCTCTGGTTTAGCAGAGTGCCAAATCGCAATTGCGGCAGCTGGCAGACCGTACATTTTGAACAGGAAGCCACCAGACAGTTTACCTGCCGTTGGGTCACCCGCCATGTAGCGTGGGATGTCGCCGTGGAACACCTGGCCTGCTGCGTTGGTGTATTCACCAATCTGCATCTGGAATGGAACGTTCCAGATGTGGTGCAGACCAAATGGTACCAGGCAGCGCTCAATGAAGCCGTAGATACCGAACGCCACAACCGGGTTCTGGTAAGCCGCCCACTGAGAGAAGGTCTGGATTGCCGTACCGATTGGTGGCCAGATGAAAGACAGAACCACACCGGTGAAAATCGCGGCCAGACCAGAAATGATCGGCACAAAACGTTTACCCGCGAAGAAGCCCAGATACTCAGGCAGCTTGATGCGATAGAAGCGGTTAAACATATACGCTGCAATCGCACCGGAGATGATACCACCGAGAACACCGGTGTCCGCCAGATGCTTAGCGGCAATCTCTTCAGCAGGTAAATGCAGTACCAGCGGCGCAACCACAGCCATGGTTTTCACCATGATGCCGTAAGCAACAACGGACGCCAGAGCAGATACACCGTCGTTATTGGTGAAGCCCAGAGCAACACCGATAGCGAAGATCAGCGGCATGTTAGCAAAAACAGAACCGCCTGCTTCGGCCATCACGTGGGAAACTACGGCTGGCAGCCAGCTGAAGTTTGCAGAACCGACACCCAGCAGGATACCTGCGATAGGTAGTACGGATACTGGCAGCATCAGCGATTTACCGACCTTTTGCAGGTTAGCAAATGCATTCTTAAACATAATTGAGAGTGCTCCTGAGTATTTGTGCTTTTTTTACGTTTTCACGCATTGGCCCGGGGGGAGTACCGCGCCGTGGACAGGACATCTAAGCGCCCTTTATTTATTACACAGAGTAAAATAATTCCCTCTGAGTTTGTTTGACGGCTATCACGTTTCAGTTCAAGACGGCCAAAAAACTTGCAGATATTTACATAAAGCATGTCTGGATGTGTCTAAAAACGCCATCACCGCCCCAAATGAGGCGGTGAACTTTACTCGTTTTACTTATTAATTACGAGCCTAAAAATAACAGGTGTATCAGACAGATTGCAGGCGGGCGGGGTCGATATGGAACAGGCTGGCGAAGTTTTCCGTTGTCACGCGAGCCAGCTCTTCAATACTGACACCTTTCAGAACGGCCATATACTCAGCGACATCCCGGGTCATCGCTGGCTGATTCTCTTTGCCGCGATGAGGCACCGGCGCCAGGTACGGGGAATCGGTTTCCACCAGAATACGATCCAGCGGAACATAGCGCGCCGCATCACGCAGTTGCTCAGCATTGCGGAACGTGACAATCCCCGAGAATGAAATATAAAAGCCTAAATCAAGCAGCTTACCCGCCGTTTCTCTGTCTTCTGTGAAACAGTGTAGTACGCCACCGCAATCCGTCACCTTTTCTTCCCGCAGGATCGCCAGCGTGTCGGCGCGCGCATCGCGGGTATGAACGATAACCGGCTTATTCAGCTCACGGCCAATACGGATGTGGTTGCGGAAGGATTCCTGCTGGCGAGGTTTTGTTTCGGGGGTGTAGAAATAGTCCAGACCGGTCTCGCCCATCGCCACTACGCCCTCTTCTGCGGCAAGACGGCGTAAATCCTCAACGTCGTAAGCTTCATCCTGATTCAGCGGATGCACACCGCAGGAGAAGACGACATTATCGCGCTCGCCTACCAGTTCACGCATGGAGCGGTAACCCGGCAACGTGGTCGCCACGGCCAGGCAAAATTTCACATCGCGCGCGGCGGCTTTCGCCAGCACGTCGTCCACATTTTTATGCAGGGATTGATAATCCAGGCCATCGAGATGGCAGTGTGAGTCGACTAAAAACATAATGTCTCTCTCAGAGGTGGGAAACCGGCGGTATGACACCCGGTTGCAGGTAGTGTTCGATACGCAGTAACTGGTCGGTCAGTAAAAGCTCGCGATTGAGACCGGTTACCGTCAAAAGTTGTTCACGACTCTGGCAGATATCATGAAGGATAGCGTGCAGCGACTGCCCTGACAGGCGATTCGCAAGTGTGGTGACCAACGCCCACACGTCAGGGTTAGTCAGAAGCGTAGCCCCCTGCTGGATTTTGAGCGCATCCAGCAGCAGTGCGGCCAGCCAGTGCAGCCGTTCCGGAGCCTGATCGCTGTTCAGCGCTGGCAGCATGCTCAGCCAGTCATGGCTGTCGAGGGCTGATTCAACCGCACGACACAGCGTTTCACGCTGGGACCACACCTCCGGCTGCAATAAGGCCAGCGCAGCCGCAGGCGCACCGCTGCACAGGCGCAACGCCGAGCGCGCCGCGTCTTGTGACACCGTCACTTCTCGCTCAAGCCAGGCGAGCGACCAGGATTCCTGAGGGACAGCGAGGTGGTGAAGACGGCAGCGACTGCGCAGCGTCGCCAGCAAGCGTTCCGGCTCGCGGCAGGAGAGGAAAAACCAGGTGTTCTCTGGCGGCTCTTCCAGGGTTTTTAACAGGGCGTTGGCTGCGGCTTCCGTGAGCAGCGCGGCGTCTTTCAGCCACACCACTTTCGCCCCGCCCAGACGCGCATATTCGTACAGTTTCTCACTGACCTCACGCACCGCGTCGATACCGAGCGTATTTTTGCCTTTCTCGGGTTCGAGGGTGTAATAGTCAGGATGCGTGCCCGCCTGCATGAGCTGGCAACCCCGGCACTTACCGCAGCTTTTATGTCCTTCCGGCTGTTGGCACATCAGAAAGCGGGTGATGGCGTAAATCAACGCATCATCACCCATTCCCGGAAGCGCCTGGATCAGTAACGCATGATGCCCCCGACCAACCTGATAGCTGCCGATCAGCTGTTCAAAGTGTGGGCGCAACCATGGATACCATTTCATGCCTGCTGCTCCTGTAGCCACTGCGTAACTGTCTGCTGAATATCACGCGTAACGACTTCAAGGGATTGCGTCGCATCGATGGTACGAATGGTCTTGTCCTGCCCGGCCAGCTCCAGATAACGCGCACGGGTGCGGTTAAAGAAATCAAAAGATTCCTGTTCAATGCGGTCCAGTTCGCCGCGGGCACGGGCGCGCTTCAGGCCCACCTCAGGGGTCACGTCCAGATACAGCGTCAGGTCAGGACGGAAATCGCCCAGAACCGCGTCGCGAAGCGTAGCCAGCATGGTCTGGTCGATACCCCGGCCACCGCCCTGATATGCCTGGGTTGAGAGATCGTGGCGATCGCCAATCACCCATTTCCCTTCTGCCAGAGCGGGTTTGATCACCGTCTCCACCAGCTGAACGCGCGCCGCATAGAACATCAGCACTTCCGCTTTGTCGGTAATAACTTCATCGCCAACGGATTTGATATCCAGAACCAGGCTGCGCAGTTTTTCCGCCAGCTGCGTACCGCCCGGCTCGCGGGTGAAGACCATATCGGCAACGCCAAGCGACGTAAGCGTATCCACCACCACGTTACGGGCAGTTGTTTTGCCCGCCCCTTCGAGTCCCTCAATGACAATGTATTTACTGCGCATTTTTTTCCTTAAGTGCCTTCAGATAGTCCTGAACGGAGCGATTGTGGCTGGCCAGGTTGGTATTGAACGTGTGCCCCCCTTTTCCGTCAGCCACAAAATAGAGATACGGCGTTTTGGCCGGGTGCGCGGCGGCCTTCAACGATGCTTCACTCGGCGTCGCAATCGGTCCAGGCGGCAGGCCGCTAATCACGTAGGTATTATACGCCGTTGGCGTCTCCAGATCTTTTCTGGAAATCCTGCCGTTGTAGTTTTCGCCCATGCCGTAGATGACGGTAGGATCGGTTTGCAAACGCATGCCGATGCGCAGACGGTTAATAAACACCGAGGCAACCTGGTCACGTTCGGCAGCAACGGCCGTCTCTTTCTCGATGATTGAGGCCATCGTCATGAACTGGTTTTGATCTTTATAAGGCAGGCCTTCTGCTCGCCCTTTCCAGGCAGCGTCTACCGCCGCGACCATTTTGTTGTGCGCGCGCTTCAGAATGGCCACATCCGTCGTGCCTGCCGTATACATCCACGTATCGGGCCAGAACCAGCCTTCCACCCACTCGGGATGTTCGAATTTTAAGGCGTCTGCCACGGTCTGGTAGCGGTCATCTTTCAGCGTATGCTTGATGTACGGCGCGTCACGCAGCTGCCTGAGGTAATCGCTCAGACGCATACCTTCCACGAAACGCAGCGGGAATTGGGCTTCTTTACCACTTTCCAGCAGTTGCAGCATTTCGCGCACGGTCATGTCAGGGGTAAAGCGATAGGTACCGGCCTTGAAATGGGACAGGTCCGGTTCAATACGCAGCAGCCACTGGAATACGCGTGGGCGATTGATAATTTTGTCGTCATACAGCTGCTGACCAAGCGCCTGCCGACCGGTCCCCGCTTTCAGGGTAAAAATCG
The DNA here is from genome assembly GCF_049238425.1 of Enterobacter cloacae complex sp. IR5401. Taxonomy (NCBI): domain Bacteria; kingdom Pseudomonadati; phylum Pseudomonadota; class Gammaproteobacteria; order Enterobacterales; family Enterobacteriaceae; genus Enterobacter; species Enterobacter cloacae complex sp. IR5401. The sequence goes on from NZ_JBMKHN010000002.1 coordinate 43,498, forward strand.
TCTCGTCTTTTATCAGGATCTGACTCTCCGCCAGCTGACGGACTTTCCACACTCCCGCTCCGCCAGCGATACCTAACGCAACGATCAGAAGGAGGACAAAGCGTAACATTTTCTTCATGACTACCTGGTTTGCTCACATAACGGGGCCAGTAACTGGAACAGCTCGCGGGATGACCAGCATTTGCGGCCATAAGCGCGAACGGGGACAACGGGCATCAGCGCATTGCAGATAACGACTTCATCGGCAGCCAACAGCGCCTCTTCCTTAGCGTTGACTTCGACAACGCGAAAGCCTGCGCGTGCCAGCTGGTGCATACAAAACTGCCGCATAATGCCGTTGACGCCGGCCTGCTCCAGCGAAGGCGTGAACACGTCACTGCCCTTCCGCCAGAGTAAATTAGCCGCACAGCATTCCGTAATGTACCCTTCGCTGTCAAGAACCAGCGCCTCCCCGGCCTCCGTCTGCTCAAGATGAGTACGAATTAGCACCTGTTCAAGGCGGTTGAGGTGTTTTATGCCAGCGAGCATCGGGTTTCTTCCCAGACGTACCGGACTTAGCGCCAGGGCTACGCCCTCTTCACGCCAGTGCGCATAATGGGAAGGATAATCTGAAACGGAAAGGATCCGCGTAGGATGCAGACAGGCAGAACCGCTATAGCCCCGGCCACCGCTCCCGCGGCTGATAATGACTTTCAGGACGCCGCTTGCTTTTTCTGACGCCAGCCGACGCATCTCACTTTCAAGAATGTCCCACTGCGAGAAGGGGATCAGTAATGTTTCGCAGGCTTTTTGTAAACGAAGGATATGGGCCCCGAGCAGGCACACGTCACCGTCGAGAATACGCGCAGTCGTGAAACAGCCATCGCCAAACTGGGTCGCCCTGTCGCTTGCCGGCAGCGTGTCTTGCTCAAGGCCATTAATCAAAAACATAGTGGCTCCTTATGCGTGGAGGCTCAGTCTGGCAGGATGTGAACAGCCGGACAAGGGGATTTCGCCTAATAAAAAAGGCCCGGCAAGCGGACCTTTTTTATCGTCAGCGACCAACCAGACTCAGACCTTTTTGAAGATCAGAGAACCGTTAGTCCCACCGAAGCCGAAGGAGTTACACAGGGTATACTCCATACCGCTAACCTGGCGCGCTTCGTGAGGAACGAAGTCCAGATCGCAACCTTCATCCGGGTTATCCAGGTTGATGGTTGGTGGTACAGCCTGATCGCGCAGCGCGAGAATAGAGTAGATTGACTCTACTGCCCCCGCAGCGCCCAGCAGGTGACCGGTCATGGATTTCGTGGAGCTCACCAGCACACGGCTGGCAGATTCGCCGAAGATAGACTTAACAGCCTGCGCTTCTGCTTTATCGCCCGCAGGAGTAGACGTCCCATGCGCGTTAACGTAGCCAATCTGTGCCGGCGTAATGCCCGCATCACGGATGGCGTTTTCCATCGCCAGCGCAGCACCTGCGCCATTCTCTGGAGGAGACGTCATGTGATAAGCATCGCTGCTCATGCCAAAGCCAACAACTTCAGCATAAATTTTCGCGCCACGTTTTTTCGCGTGTTCGTACTCTTCCAGTACGATCATGCCTGCACCGTCACCCAGCACGAAACCATCACGGTCTTTATCCCACGGACGGCTCGCCGCCTGAGGATTATCGTTTCGGGTAGAGAGCGCACGCGCTGCACCGAAACCACCGACGCCCAGTGGGGTACTGGCTTTTTCAGCGCCGCCCGCAACCATAGCATCTGCATCGCCGTACGCAATGATACGCGCGGCCTGGCCGATGTTATGCACGCCAGACGTACAGGCTGTCGCGATTGAGATGCTTGGGCCACGCAGGCCGAACATAATGGTCAGGTGACCTGCCACCATGTTGACAATCGTAGACGGAACGAAGAACGGGCTGATTTTACGCGGGCCGCCATTCATCAGAGATGTATGGTTTTCTTCAATCAGACCAAGACCGCCAATCCCGGAGCCGATAGCGGCGCCGATACGGGTCGCGTTCTCTTCCGTAATCTCAAGGCCAGAATCCTGCATGGCCTGAACGCCAGCGACAATTCCATATTGAATGAAGGCATCCATCTTGCGCTGTTCTTTGCGCGAGATGATCTCTTCACAGTTAAAATCCTTTACTAAGCCAGCAAATTTCGTTGCATAGGCGCTAGTATCGAAATGGTCGATTAGGCTGATGCCGCTCTGACCGGCAAGGAGAGCTTTCCAGGTGGACTCTACGGTATTGCCGACAGGAGACAACATGCCAAGTCCGGTCACAACTACACGACGCTTAGACACGCTTGTCCTCCAGGGAGGGATAAAAAAAGAGATTCGTGGGACAACAAAAGATAAAACTCAGGCGGTCGAATGACCGCCTGGAGATGTTCACTTACGCCTGGTGACCGTTGATGTAATCAATGGCAGCCTGAACGGTGGTGATTTTCTCAGCTTCTTCGTCCGGAATCTCAGTATCAAACTCTTCTTCCAGAGCCATTACCAGCTCAACGGTGTCAAGAGAATCTGCGCCCAGGTCTTCAACAAAGGAAGCGGAGTTCACAACTTCTTCCTGCTTAACGCCCAGCTGTTCGCCGATAATTTTCTTAACGCGTTCTTCGATAGTGCTCATACTCTTAAATTTCCTATCAAAACTCGCTTTCGCGATGGTTTTCGTAGTGTATAAAATGTTGAAAAATTTGCAACTAAATCCCGGCAGGTCTTACCACGATTTTACGTTATTTTGAGGCCATTTGCCCAAATAACGCAAATATTTTCGATCGTGATTAAACCATGTACATCCCGCCGTTGACGTGGAGGGTTTCACCAGTGATGTAACCCGCTTCGTCAGAGGCTAAAAATGCAACCGCGCTGGCGATTTCTTTAGGGTCGCCAAGACGACCCGCAGGAACTGCCGCCAGCGTACCCGCACGCTGCTCATCAGTTAGCGCACGCGTCATGTCCGTTTCAATAAAGCCCGGAGCAACAACGTTTACAGTAATTCCGCGGGACGCGACTTCACGCGCCAGCGACTTACTGAAACCGATCAGACCTGCTTTCGCCGCAGCGTAGTTAGCCTGACCAGCATTTCCCATGGTACCAACCACAGAACCTACAGTGATAATACGACCATGACGCTTTTTCATCATAGCGCGCATTACCGCTTTTGACAGACGGAATACAGATGACAGGTTGGTTTCGATAATATCGTTCCACTCGTCGTCTTTCATTCGCATCAGCAGGTTGTCGCGAGTGATCCCGGCATTATTGACCAGAATATCCACTTCGCCAAACTCTGCGCGAATATTTTCCAGAACAGATTCGATAGATGCTGGTTCAGTCACATTCAGTACCAGACCTTTACCGTTCGCACCCAGATAGTCGCTGATGGCCTGTGCGCCATTCTCGCTGGTCGCAGTCCCGATCACCGTTGCGCCGCGCGCAACCAGTGTTTCAGCAATAGCGCGCCCAATACCGCGGCTTGCGCCGGTCACCAGGGCAATTTTTCCTTCAAAACTCATGGTATTCCTCTTTTATTGCGAGAGTGCCGCTTTCATGGCTTCCGGCTCGTTAATCGCCGAGGCAGTCAGGGTATCTACAATACGTTTTGTCAGACCGGTAAGTACTTTACCTGGACCGACTTCATACAGATGTTCCACGCCCTGAGACGCCATAAATTCAACAGTTTTAGTCCACTGAACCGGGCTGTAGAGCTGGCGAACCAGCGCGTTACGGATAGCCTCCGGCGCGGTTTCGCACTTCACATCGACGTTATTCACAACGGAAATCGTCGGTGCGTTAAAGGTCATTTTTTCCAGCTCAACCGCGAGCTTATCGGCTGCGGGCTTCATCAGCGCGCAGTGAGACGGCACGCTCACCGGCAGGGGCAGTGCACGTTTTGCGCCCGCAGCTTTACAGGCAGCGCCTGCACGCTCAACCGCTTCTTTATGACCCGCGATTACCACCTGGCCTGGCGAGTTAAAGTTTACCGGAGAAACGACCTGACCTTCAGCAGATTCTTCACAGGCTTTAGCGATAGAAGCATCATCCAGACCGATGATGGCAGACATGCCGCCCGTGCCTTCTGGCACCGCTTCCTGCATGAATTTACCACGCAATTCAACCAGGCGTACCGCGTCAGCGAAGGCAATCACGCCAGCGCAGACCAGCGCAGAGTATTCACCGAGGCTATGACCCGCCATCAGCGTCGGCGCTTTGCCGCCCTGCTGCTGCCATACGCGCCACAATGCGACGGATGCCGCCAGCAGTGCCGGTTGAGTCTGCCAGGTTTTGTTCAGTTCTTCAGCGGGGCCCTGTTGGGTCAGCGCCCACAGATCATAACCCAGCGCGTCAGAAGCTTCACGGAAAGTCTCTTCAATAACCGGATAGTTTGCTGCCATTTCAGACAACATCCCAACAGTTTGCGAGCCCTGTCCCGGGAACACAAAAGCAAATTGCGTCATTTTTTAATCCTTATCCTAGAAACGAACCAGCGCGGAACCCCAGGTGAACCCGCCACCAAAGGCTTCAAGCAAGACCAGTTGGCCCCGTTTAATTCGTCCATCGCGTACCGCTTCGTCAAATGCGCACGGTACCGATGCCGCAGAGGTGTTGCCGTGGCGATCGAGCGTCACCACAACGTTATCCATAGACATGCCCAGCTTCTTCGCCGTCGCGCTGATAATACGCAGGTTAGCCTGATGCGGTACCAGCCAGTCGAGTGCGGCACGGTCCAGATTGTTCGCTTCCAGCGTCTCATCAACGATGTGAGCCAGTTCAGTCACGGCCACTTTAAACACTTCGTTACCTGCCATTGTCAGGTAAATTGAACTGTCCGGATTAACGCGATCGGCGTTAGGCAGCGTTAACAGCTCGCCGTAGCGGCCATCGGCATGCAGGTGCGTGGAGATGATGCCCGGCTCTTCGGACTGCCCCAGCAGCACCGCGCCCGCGCCATCGCCAAAAATAATGATCGTTCCGCGATCGGTTGGATCGCAGGTACGCGCCAGCACGTCAGCGCCGATCACCAGCGCATATTTTACGGCGCCCGATTTTACATACTGATCGGCGATGCTCAGTGCATAGGTGAAACCCGCGCATGCTGCTGCAACATCAAATGCCGGGCAGCCTTTGATGCCGAGCATGTTCTGCACCTGGCACGCTGCGCTTGGGAAGGCATGCGTGGCAGAGGTGGTCGCCACCACAATAAGCCCGATCTGTTCTTTATCAATGCCAGCCATCTCAAGCGCTCGCTGAGCGGCTTCGTAGCCCATGGTGGACACAGTTTCGTCTGGCGCGGCGATACGACGTTCACGGATACCTGTGCGCGTGACAATCCACTCGTCAGACGTATCTACCATTTTTTCAAGATCGGCGTTGGTACGCACTTGTTTTGGCAGGTAGCTGCCGGTACCTAAAATCTTCGTATACATGTACGCTCAGTCACTTTTAGCTAATACAGATCCCAGGCGAGCGGCAATCCTCTGAGGGACTTGACGCTGCACCGCCTGCACTGCCTGTTCAATCGCGACGGTAAATGCTCGCTGATTGGCGGCGCCATGACTCTTAATCACGATGCCGCGCAATCCTAACAGACAGGCGCCATTATACTGGTCGGGGTTGAGGTGACTGAATCGCCGCGTCAGGCTTTTTTGTAACCAACGCTTTAATATAATCAGCCACCAGGACCTTTTTTTACCGTCTCCCTGCGATTTCAGCAGAGAAAGGAACATTCGTACGACCCCTTCCATGGTCTTCAACGTCACGTTTCCGGTGAAGCCATCACACACTAATACATCCGTTTTGCCCGTCAGCAACTCATTGGCTTCGAGATAACCAATATAGTTGATGGAGGGGACCTGTTTGAGTATTTCCGCAGCGTCGCGGATACTGTCCAGACCTTTGGTCTCTTCTTCACCAATATTCAATAACGCAACGCGGGGATTGTTAATCCCGAGCACGTCTTCTGCCAGCACCGACCCCATAACGGCAAACTGAGCCAGCATTGTACTATCACAATCCACGTTAGCGCCCAGATCCAGCACCACCGTTTTGCCCTTCTGCTGATGCGGTAACACCGTCACCAGCGCCGGACGCTCAATGCCCTCAATCGGCTTGAGCAATAATTTCGACAGCCCCATCAGCGCGCCAGTATTTCCCGCGCTGACGCAAGCCTGTGCTCGCCCTTCTTTCACCAGCTCCAGCGCCATTCGCATAGAGCTGCCGCGGCTATTACGAATAGCCTGCGATGGCCGGGCATCACTGGCAATAACTGACTGCGCAGGAATAATCTGCAGACGCGAACGTTGTTCAAAGTCAGCTTTTGCAAGTAATGGCGTGATTGTGTCGGGATTACCGACTAAAAGAAGTGTGAGTTGCGAATTAGAATTCAGTGCCTGCAATGCTGCAGGCACTGTCACGGTAGGGCCAAAATCTCCCCCCATGACATCTAACGCCAGGGTTAGACGTGTCAAGGTATCGTCGCAGCCTGGTTCGGTAAACTCCCCGTTTGCACGGGGAAGTTCCTCACTAAGCCTAATCACGCTGACGCGTGATTACTTAGTGATAACCTTGCGGCCGCGGTAGAAACCGTCAGCGGTGATGTGGTGACGCAGGTGTTTCTCACCAGAAGTCTTGTCTACAGACAGGCTGGTAACTGCGGTCAGCGCGTCATGGGAACGACGCATGCCACGTTTGGAACGGGTTGGTTTATTCTGTTGTACGGCCATGGACCTTACTCCTCAATTACTTACGCTTTAAGCTGGCTAATACGGCAAATGGGTTTGGTTTTTGCGCTTCATCAGGCAGTTCCCCAAAGACCATGTCCGCCTCGGACACTTCACAGTGTTCAGAATCATGCACCGGAACGACTGGCAGGGAGAGGATGACTTCATCTTCAACCAGCGCCAGAAGATCGATTTCACCGAATTCGTTAACCTCAATCGGCTCGTACGCTTCCGGGAGTGCTTCAGCCTGTTCGTCAGAACGAACCGGACTAAAACAATACGTTGTGTGAACATGCTGTACAAACGGTTTCCCGCAACGCTGACATTCGAGCGTTACCGTCACCTTTGCATCACCGGTTAACACGGCGAGACGCTGGTTGTCGATAGCGAACGACATGGAGCATTCTACATCACTGTCCACACTGACTACAGATTCGGCAATACGCTCAGCCTGATCGGAAGAATAGATTCCTTCGTAATCGAGGCGTTTTTGAGCCGTACGAACCGGATCAAGAGTCAGGGGTAATTTTACCTTTTGCATAGGGCGCGCATATTAACTTTGTAACGTCATAGAGTCAAAGAAAAAGGCAACCAGAGCTGCCTTTTGCCAATTATTCGCACACATTGCGGCCTGTAGTTTAAAATGGCTGGCATCGATACGCTATATCTGGTGATAAAAATATGCCAAATCTCGTCCTTGCTTCCACTTCACCTTATCGCCGAATGCTGCTGGAAAAGCTCGGGATCCCGTTTGAATGCGCTGCGCCGGAGGTGGATGAAACGCCACAGCCGGGCGAGTCACCGCGTCATCTGGTGACCCGTCTCGCGAAAGAGAAAGCACAGTCGCTGGCCGTACGTTACCCCGCTCATCTGATTATAGGCTCCGATCAGGTTTGTGTGCTGGACGGCGAAATCACCGGCAAACCGTATACGGAAGAAATCGCCTGCCAGCAGCTTTTGCGTGCGCGAGGCAGTATCGTGACCTTTTATACCGGCCTGGCGCTTTATAATTCGGCTTCCGGTCATCTGCAAACCGAGTGCGAGCCGTTTGATGTGCACTTCCGTCATCTTAGCGAACAGGAGATTATGGATTATGTGCGTCGGGAACGTCCGCTGAACTGTGCAGGGAGCTTTAAAAGTGAAGGACTAGGGATTGCGTTGTTCGACAAGCTCGATGGCCGCGATTCCAATACGCTGGTGGGGTTGCCGCTGATTGCGCTGTGCCAGATGTTAAGGCGAGAAGAGTGTAATCCGCTGACGATGTGACCGTTGCGGCCTGATGCCCCCACCCCGGCCCTCTCCCTGTGGGAGAGGGAGAAAAACATGTAGGCCGGGTAAGCGCAGCGCTACCCGGCACAAAATCAGCCGCGCAGAACTTTCAGACAGCGTTTGAGCTGCTCATCCAGCGGCGCTTCAATACGGATAACTTCACCGGTATTAGGATGGGTGAACTTAAGCGCTGCCGCATGCAGGAACAGACGCGATAGCCCCGTCCCCGCCAGCTGCTTATCAAATTCGCGATCGCCATAGCGGTCATCAAACGCAATCGGATGGCCCGCAAACTGGGTATGGACGCGAATCTGGTGAGTACGCCCCGTCACCGGACTACAGCGCACCAGCGTGGCGAATTCGTAGCGCTCTTCAACTTTAAAGCGCGTCTCAGACGGTTTCCCTTCCTGATTAACACGAACAATGCGCTCGCCGCTTTGCAGAATATTTTTCAGCAGCGGCGCCTGCACCACTTTCACGTGGGACTGCCACTGGCCGCGCACCAGCGCCAGATAATCTTTCTGCATCCCTTTTTCGCGCAGCTGTTCATGCAGTGAACGCAGCGCAGAACGTTTTTTCGCCACTAGCAGCACGCCAGAGGTATCACGGTCAAGACGGTGAACCAGTTCGAGGAAACGCGCTTCCGGGCGCAGCGCGCGTAACCCTTCAATCACGCCAAAGCTTAGGCCGCTCCCCCCGTGTACCGCCGTTCCGGACGGTTTATTCAGCACCAGAATGTGGTCGTCCTCATAAAGGATAACGTCTCTCAGGGCCGCGACTTTTTGCAGCTTCGGAGAAACGACCTCTTCTTCACGCTCTGCAACACGTACCGGTGGAATGCGGACTTCATCGCCCGCCTCGAGCTTATACTCTGGCTTCACGCGTTTTTTGTTCACCCGCACCTCGCCCTTACGCAAGATGCGATAAATCATGCTTTTTGGCACACCCTTCAACTGGGTGCGCAAAAAATTATCGATACGTTGCCCCGCCTCGTCGTCGGCGATGGCAACCATTTTTACGGCTGGAGTCTCTGTTTTCATGGTTGGCGATTCTAAATAGCGTCAGGCATTAGCGCCACTCATTTTTCTATGCTTATATTTACTTTTATCCGGACCGCTCCCCTTTCGCGCAATCGATTTGGTGGTTATTAAACCAATCACCCCGTTGAAGTGAAGAAACTGTGAGTAACCGGGTGATAATTGGTAAAAGTCATCTTGCTATAACCCGGCGAGCAGTGGAATAATGAATCCGTTTTCCGCGTTAAATCCGGGTTTTGTAAGGATGTCGACGGAATGACCAATTTTGTCTGACCGATCATCCACGCAGCAATGGCGTAAGACGTATTGATCTTTCAGGCAGTTAGCGGGCTGCGGGTTGCAGTACTTCCCGGTATAAGGATTGTTCTCTGGAGAGTTTTCCCAGGCAATTCCCCTGATAATTGCGCTGTGTTTCCGTATGAAACACAGGCAACCGACACTCTGCGCCTCTTAAGCGAGCGACAACCGTGAGGTTGGCGACGTGAATAGACACGAGGCCATCGGTTCATACCCCGGAAAGCGTCACCTTGCCCGCAGCTTTGTCGTCAATGTAAGAATAACGAGTAAGTTACGATGAAAAGAATGTTAATCAACGCAACTCAGCAAGAAGAGTTGCGTGTCGCCCTTGTGGATGGGCAGCGCCTGTACGATCTGGATATCGAAAGTCCTGGACACGAACAGAAAAAAGCGAACATTTACAAAGGCAAAATCACCCGCATTGAACCAAGCCTTGAAGCTGCATTTGTCGATTACGGTGCTGAGCGTCACGGTTTCCTTCCTCTCAAAGAAATCGCCCGCGAATATTTTCCTGCAAACTACAACTCCCATGGCCGTCCGAACATTAAAGATGTTCTGCGTGAAGGTCAGGAAGTTATCGTCCAGATCGATAAAGAAGAGCGTGGCAACAAAGGTGCCGCACTGACCACCTTTATCAGTCTGGCAGGAAGCTATCTGGTGTTGATGCCAAACAACCCGCGTGCGGGTGGCATCTCTCGCCGTATCGAAGGCGATGACCGTACCGAGCTGAAAGAAGCGCTGGCAAGTCTTGAGCTGCCAGACGGCATGGGCCTTATCGTGCGCACCGCAGGCGTCGGCAAATCTGCCGAAGCATTGCAGTGGGACCTGAGCTTCCGTCTGAAGCACTGGGAAGCCATCAAGAAAGCGGCTGAAAGCCGTCCTGCTCCGTTCCTGATCCACCAGGAAAGCAACGTCATTGTGCGTGCCTTCCGTGATTATCTGCGTCAGGACATCGGTGAAATTCTGATTGATAACCCGAAAGTGCTTGAGCTGGCTCGCCAGCACATCGCCGCGCTGGGTCGCCCGGATTTCACCAGCAAAATTAAACTGTACACCGGTGAAATCCCGCTGTTCAGCCACTATCAGATTGAATCCCAGATCGAGTCTGCCTTCCAGCGTGAAGTGCGTCTGCCGTCCGGCGGTTCTATCGTTATCGATACCACCGAAGCGCTGACCGCTATCGACATCAACTCCGCGCGTGCAACCCGCGGCGGCGACATCGAAGAGACCGCCTTCAACACCAACCTAGAAGCCGCTGATGAAATCGCCCGCCAGCTCCGCCTGCGCGACCTGGGTGGTCTGATTGTTATCGACTTCATCGACATGACCCCGGTTCGCCACCAGCGTGCGGTTGAAAACCGTCTGCGTGAAGCGGTGCGCCAGGATCGCGCGCGTATCCAGATTAGCCATATCTCGCGCTTCGGCCTGCTGGAAATGTCCCGTCAGCGTCTGAGCCCGTCACTCGGCGAGTCCAGCCATCACGTCTGCCCGCGCTGTTCCGGGACAGGTACCGTGCGTGACAATGAATCGCTCTCCCTCTCTATTCTGCGTCTGATTGAAGAAGAAGCGCTGAAAGAGAACACCAAAGAGGTTCACGCCATTGTTCCGGTGCCGATTGCCTCCTACCTGCTGAACGAAAAACGTGCAGCGGTGAGCGCAATCGAAGCGCGTCAGGGCGGCGTTCGCTGCATCATCGTGCCAAACGACGAGATGCAAACCCCGCACTATCACGTGCTGCGCGTGCGTAAAGGTGAAGAGACAAGCACCCTCAGCTACCTGCTGCCGAAGCTTCATGAAGAAGAAATGGCGCTGCCATCGGATGAAGAGCCTGCCGAGCGTAAACTGCCTGAGCAGCCTGCATTAGCAACCTTCATCATGCCGGAAGCCCCGCCGGAAGCGACGCTGGAAAAACCAGCGGCAAAACCTGCCGTGCAAAAGGCGGCCCCTGCCGCGGCAAAAGCGCAGCCTGAGCAGCCGGGTCTCCTGAGCCGCATCTTCGGCGCGCTGAAAAAAATGTTTGCTGGCGAAGAAGTTCAGCCTGAGCAGCCGAAAGAAGCGCCAAAAGAAGCGAAACCAGAGCGTCAGCAGGACCGTCGTAAGCGTCAGAACAATCGTCGCGATCGTAATGACCGTAGCGATCGTAACGAGCGCCGTGATAATCGTTCCGAGAACAACGAAGGTCGTGAACAACGCGAGGACAACCGTCGCAACCGTCGCGAGAAGCAACAGCAGAACGTTGAAGATCGTGAGATTCGCCAGCAGGCGGGCGATGAGTCCGAGAAGAGCAAACAGCGTGACGAGCAGCAACCTCGCCGCGAGCGTAACCGTCGTCGTAACGACGAGAAACGCCAGGCCCAGCAGGAAGTCAAAAACCTGAACCGCGAAGCGCCTGTTGAACAGCAGGACACGGAGCAGGAAGAGCGTACTCAGGTTATGCCGCGTCGTAAGCAGCGTCAGTTGACCCAGAAAGTGCGTGTGGGTGCTGTTCAGGCGGAAGAAAACAACGTTATCGCGGTTGAAGCAGCAGAAAGCACAACGGGTACACAGGTTGCGAAAGTTGACCTGCCAGCCGTAGTAGAAAATCAGGTTGAGCAGGACGAAAGCAGCGAAAACCGTGACAACGCAGGTATGCCGCGTCGCTCCCGTCGTTCTCCGCGTCATCTGCGCGTGAGCGGTCAGCGTCGTCGTCGTTACCGTGACGAGCGTTACCCAACTCAGTCGCCAATGCCATTGACCGTGGCGTGCGCGTCACCTGAGATGGCATCCGGTAAAGTCTGGATCCGTTATCCGGTTGCTCGCCCGGAGCAGGCTATTGAAGAACAGGCTGTGACCCAAGAGGTGATTGCACCGGTAGCAGCGGTGGAAGACGTCGTGACTGAAGCGGCAACCGTGGTTGAACCGCAGGTTATTGACACAGCGGCACCGCAGGCTGTGGAAGTGGAAACGACCCATCCTGAAGTCATTGCTGCGCCGGTTGATGCCGCTCCGCAGATCATTGCCGAAGAAGATACCGTGGTGGCTGAAGAAGTCACAGAAGACGCTGAGCCAGTCTCCGCAGCAGAAGAGCCCGCTGACGTTACCGTCGAAACGGTGACTGAAGAGGTTGTTCAGGACGTCGAGATTCAGGTTGAACCTGTTGTCGAAGAGGTCAAAGCGCCTGAAGTGAAATCAGAGCCGATTGAGGTCGTTGCAGCTGTAGCGCCTGCTCACGTTGCTACCGCGCCGATGACTCGCGCCCCGGCACCTGAGTATGTGCCTGAAGCGCCACGCCATAGCGACTGGGTTCGTCCGGCATTCAACTTCGAAGGCAAAGGTGCTGCCGGTGGTCACAGTGCAACGCACATGGCTACTGCGCCAGCTACTCGTCCTCAGCCTGTTGAATAACGCACGCTAATACTGAAAGCCGACCTTCGGGTCGGCTTTTTTATGGCTGTTGCAGGGGCTTTCTCATTCCGGTGACCTCCGGCATTATCTGCCGCATCAGCTCCAGAAAACGCCGCAAGCGCGCCGGATAATAACGAGACCAGGGGTAAACCAGATGTACCGGTAGCGCTGCCGGCTGCCACTCTGGCAGTAGATGCACCAGTCGTCCTTCCTGAATATCATCCTGTACTGTCCAGCTGGATACCACCGCAACGCCTAGCCCGGTGAGTGCCGTATTGCGCGCCACATACAGGCTGTCGGTACTCAGGCGTGGCGTAATGGTAACCCGCGTCGGGGCAGATGATGCATCGTGGAAAAGCTCCACATGGCGTTGATAAAAAGAGCTGATGGCAATCCAGGGAAGCTGTTGCAAATCTTCCGGCGTTTTAACCGCGGGATAACGGGCCAGTAATTCCGGTGAAGCCACCACCGAGCGCGGCACTTCAGCCAGCAGCACGGACACGGTTGCCGGATCGACTTCCACACCCACCCGAATAGCACAGTCAAGGTTGTCGCCGAGGAAATCAACCGAGCGATCGTTGAGCATCCACTCAACAGAAAGCTGGGGATAGCGCTGCAAAAATTCGGTTAACGGTTTAAGAAGCTGATCCTGGCCAAACGCGTGCGGGGCGCGCACCCTCAGCACCCCAACCGGTTCATCTTCCGTCTGCCCTACCTCGTCTTCCAGCGCCAGCCAGCTGTCAATCACCCGTCGGGCATGCTGATAGCAGCGTTCGCCGTCATCGGTCAGCCGGGTCGTATGGGTTGTGCGCAGCATCAGGCGTACTCCCAGTATGGTCTCAAGCGACTGCAACCGTCGGCTCACCGTTGCCTGGGTTGTTGCCAACTGACGTGCTGCCGCAGAAAGAGACCCCGCCTCCACAATGCGAACAAACGTTCGCATCAGTTCTACCCGATCTATACGCTCAGGCCTTTTCATACTATTTCCATCCATACGCTACACGTATAAGCGTTTTACCACCGCGCCCGCTACCGTCGCAAGGCGTACTGATAAAAAATAGCCGCACACGACGAATGAGGAACATCTTATGAACACAACTACCACCCGGGCCGTAAGCCGCTGGGTAATCTTAATGCTGGCGCTCGGTGCGGGCTTTAGCGTGGCATCCATCTATTATGCCCAGCCTCTGCTGCCGCTGATGGGCTCAGACCTGAACCTGAGTATCGAAGGCATGGGCATGGTCCCGACGCTTACCCAGGCGGGTTATGCCTTAGGTATCCTGTTTCTGCTCCCGCTCGGCGATCGTCATGATCGCAGAACGCTGATCCTGATAAAAAGTGCGGCTCTGGCGCTGTTCCTGCTGGGTTGTAGCCTGACCGGACAACTGCACTCCTTGCTGCTCACCAGCCTGCTGATTGGCATGGCCGCCACCATGGCGCAGGATATTGTCCCGGCCGCAGCGATCCTCGCGCCGGAAGGCAAACAGGGAAAAACGGTCGGCACGGTGATGACCGGCCTGCTGCTGGGGATTTTGCTCTCCAGAACCGTGAGCGGCGTGGTGGGTGAAGCCTTTGGCTGGCGGGTGATGTATCAGCTGGCCGCCGCAAGTATTGCCTTTGTCGGCGTGGTCATGTGGGCCGTGCTTCCCCGCTTCGCCGTTCACTCCACGCTGAGCTACCCGGCCCTGATGCGCTCCATGGAACACCTCTGGCGCCGCTACCCGGCGCTGCGTCGGGCCGCGCTGGCCCAGGGTTTTCTGTCGATTGCCTTTAGCGCATTCTGGTCAACGCTGGCGGTCATGCTGCTGGAACGGTATCACCTTGGCAGCGCCGTGGCGGGTGGATTTGGTATTGCCGGAGCCGCTGGCGCGCTGGCCGCACCGCTGGCAGGTGGTCTGGCAGATAAGCTGGGCGCCGGTAAAGTCACCCAACTGGGTGCCGCGCTGGTGACCCTCTCGTTTGCCCTGATGTTCCTGATGCCGGCACTGGGTATACACGGTCAGTTGATCCTGATTGCCCTCTCCGCGGTCGGTTTCGATCTCGGCTTGCAGTCCAGCCTCGTGGCCCACCAGAATCTGGTCTACAGCCTTGAGCCGCAGGCCCGCGGACGCCTGAACGCCCTGCTGTTTACCGTCATTTTCATCGGAATGGCGCTGGGTTCGGCATTAGGCAGCAATATCTACACGCTGGCAGGCTGGTCTGGCGTGGTGGCTCTGGCAACCCTGTATGGTGCCATTGCGCTGGCTATCAGAGTGATTGAAAGCGCCCGGGTGCTGTCCGCACAGGCAGAAAGTGTGTAAAAAAAATGCCCAACCCGGACGGGTTGGGCAGTCAAAACATGCCCAGTTTCAAGACATGTTAAACAGGTCAGAGTCTTATCTGTTCATCTGGAACAAAGACATACCCTGCATATCGCTAAAGGCTTTATACGAGGCCTGCAACGCCGCCTGCTGCATGGTGTAGGACGAAATCACCGAGTTCCAGTCCACGTCAACCAGGTTACTCATCTGCTGGGTCTGACCCAGCGCGCGGTCTTCACCCAGAGCGTCCAGCTTGCCCAGCTCATCCAGCTTGATGCCGAGGTCGGCGCGCACGGTCAGCACGTTGTTGAGGGAGTTGCTCAGGCCACGGTTGGCTTTATCAATAGCCGCCGTAAACGCCTCGGCTTTCGTTTCATCCTCCCCAATCGGCGTATTCAGCGCTTCAATTGCGGAGTCGAGGATCTTGAACAAATTCGTTTCCGGTTTACTACCATCTGGCTCTGGCTTCGCATTGCTGGTGAAGCTATCGAAAACTTCAGTGCCCGTATGGCTGATTTGCATCGTGCGCGCGGAGTCAACCTGCTGGCTGATTGGCGTTCCGCCGCCCTTATAATCACCCGTAGTCTGGTCGAAAGCCGCCGCTTCGGTCTTGTAACCGGAAAAAATATAGCGACCGTTACCGTCCGTGCTATTAGCCAGGTTCATGAGCTGATCGCGAATACCTTGCAGGTTCGTGGCCAGCGAAGCGCGGTCATCGTCACTTAACGTACCGTTGCCCGCATTGACAATCTTTTCCTGAGCAGCCTGGATAGCGGTTGTCACTTGCGATAACACGTTCTCTTCCAGCGAGACTTTCGTCGTAGCGAAGGAGCGCGCCAGCGCATACTGGCTGTTTTGCGTTTGTGCCTGAGAGAGCACAACGGCCTGCGAAGCGGCAATCGGATCGTCAGATGGACGATTGATGCGCTTCCCCGTAGACATCTGCTCGCCGTAGCTGAGCCAGAGACTTTGGGAGTTCGTCACGCCGCGCATGCTTTGCTCATACATCATTTGAGTACTAATACGCATTTTTTATGCCTCAGCCTTAGCGGATATTGATCAATGCATCAAACAGCGTGCTCGCCGTTTGCAGCACCTGCGCATTCGCCAGATAGTACTGCTGATAGCGTTGCAGGTTGCCATACTCTTCATCCAGGTTAACCCCGGAGATTGACTGCTGTTGTTTGGTCAGCTGCGTCACCACGTTAACTTTGGTTTCGCTGCTGGTTTTCAGCGACGCCGTGGTGCTGCCCACCGTACTGACCAGCGCGGCATAAGCATCGTTAAAGGTTTTGTTCCCCCCCACCAGCTTAGCGCTCTGTAAATCCAGCAGCTTCTGGCCATTGGTATTGTCGCTTTCGCCGCTTTCTTGCGCGGAGGCCATCGCCAGTTTGGATTCGTCGCTGATCGCAACGTCCATATTCACAATGACGTCATTCACCGGTTTGACGATGAAACTGTCTTTATTATTGGCTGAGCCGCTAATCTTAACGTTAAGACCATCAAACGACAGATTACCGCTGGCGTCAGGCTTGGCCGTGAAGCTGGTGTTGTCCGACAGACGCGTGATTGTCCAGTCAGTACCGTTATACTCAACTTTGTAGTTTGTCGCCTGGACCTTGGTACTGTCCGTCATCGTGGCCGTAACGGACGCGCTTCCGGTGTTTTTGCCGTTACTCAGCACTGCCGGGGAGCCAAAATCAAACAGCTTGCCGCCTTTATCCCCGTTGGCATCAAAGCCCGCCTGGTGCTGGGTATTCATGGCATCCGCAAACGCCAGCGCCATCTGGTTGAGGGTGTTTCGCGCCTGATCCAGATCCTGAGAACGGAACGTTAACAGCCCTCCAAGCGACCCCGTGGTGATCTGTTTTTCTGAGATCTCCACGTTGCCTGCTGCGGCATCCACATACGCAATCGTTGTACGCGCTGGGTCCGCACTGGATTTCACCGCCGCCAGCTGACTTGCGTTGCTGCCCTGTACCAGGGTGTAACCGTTGGCGATAGAGATGTTATACGTGCCGCTGTCCTGTACGGTAACGTCCACACCGACAATCTTGTTCAGTTCACTCACCAGCTGATCGCGCTGATCGAGCAGTTCGTTCGGGGATGCGCCCGCCCCTACGCCAGTCAGCCGGGAGATCTGATCGTTAAGGTTAGCAATCTGCTTCGCATAGTTATTGATCTGATCGACGCTGGTAGAAATCGCCGTATTGACCTGCGCATCCTGATCGCGGAGATATTGATCGTTGGTTTTAAACTGGTTTACCAGACCATCCGCCTTACCGAGCACCGTCTGGCGTGCAGCCGGATCTTCTGCGTTACTCACCAGCGTTTGCAGGCTTTTAAAGAAATCCTGGAGGTTGGCAGAAAGCGAGTTCGTGGTATCCGACAGCACGTCGTCAATTTTTGACATCTGCTGGTAGCGCGTGGTCAGCCCACTGCTCTGGTTCTGCGCCGCGCGCAGCTGGTTGGTGATAAACGCATCATATTCACGCTGAACGCCGGAGACATAGACCCCGTTACCCACCCAGCCACCACCGGTCAGGGTGCTGTTTGATGCCCCCAGAATGGTGGTCTGGCGGGTATAACCTGCCACGTTGTAGCTTGAAATATTATTACTGACGGTATTGAGTGCCGACTGCGCAGCACTGAGGCCACTCATGGCGCTGTTAATCAAACTGGACATGGGGGTTCCTTTTATACGTTCAGACACGAGTCCTGATGAAGGTTATCGGCAACCTCCTCCGGGACTTGAGAACTTTCAGAACAGATTTTCGAGATCTGTGCTATACGCTTTACTGACCTTCTCAGACATGGATTTCAGCTGCTGGATCATGCTGGTCAGCTTGCGTGCATAGTTTGGATCGGTCGCGTAGCCGGCATTCTGCAATGCCTGAGCGCCCTGCTCTGGCGTGGCGGCCTGGGTCACCGCAGTGTAGCGCGGGTTCCGGCTCAGCAGCCCGACATAATCTGACAACGCTTCCAGATACGAGCTGTAGACGCGGAATTTGGCTTTCACCTTCACTGCCGCACCGTTTTCATATTCGGTGGTGGTGATTTCCGTGGTCGGCCCTTTCCAGCTGGAGGTGGCCTTCACGCCAAAGATGTTGAAGCTCGGCTCGCCGTTCTCCCTGCGGATCTGACGTTGCCCCCAGCCCGACTCCAGCGCCGCCTGCGCCAGAATCAAATGGTGCGGCACGCCGCTCACTTCACTGGCAAGACGCGCCGGCAGGGAGAGCTGCGCCAGGAAGTCTTTGCTGTCGCCGGAGAGCGGCTCGTCACGCGTTTCTGCCGGCTTCGGCATCGCCTTACGCACCATCTGCGTTAGCGCCTGATTTTGATAACTGGTCACCTTTTCCAGATCAAACTTCAGCGGCACCTGCGGCGGGGCCTCTTCAGGCGGGAGTCCCTGAGCGGCTGCGGTCTGCTTCACGATCATGTCCGCCAGGCCGAGTCCCTTTCCGGCGGTCATTTGCTGGGCAATCTGCTGATCGTACATGCTGGTGTAAAGCCGCGTGGAATCACTGCTGAACATGCCGTCTTTCGGCAGAGTTTCACGCATGCTTTTCAACATCATCTGCACGAACATGCCTTCCACCTGACGGGCAACCGGGCGGATATTCGCCGCCGGATCCTTGCCCGCTTTGGTTTTCAGCTCGTTGAGCGACTGGGCATCCCAGGCGGCACTGGTCAACAGTTTGCTATCGGTCAGCATTTAGATGATTTCCAGTTTAGCGCGCAGGCAGCCTGCACTTTGCATGGATTGCAGAATGGACATCAGATCCATTGGCGTTGCACCCAGCGCATTCAAGGCACGCACCACGCTGTTCAGGTTGGCGCTGGAGCGCACGCTCTGCAACGAACCGCCGCTCTGTCGTAAATCAATCTGCGTTTGCGGGGTCACTACCGTCTGACCGCCACCAAACGGGGTATCCGGCTGGCTGACGTTGGCCGAGCGGTTAACCGTGACGGAGAGATTGCCCTGCGCCACGGCGCAGCTGTCCAGCGTCACTTCGCGGTTCATCACCACCGAGCCGGTACGGGAGTTGATAATGACTTTCGCATCCTGAACCGGCACGTTCACTTCCATATTCTGGATATCGGCCAGCATTCGCACCTGGTTGCTGCTGCCGGTTGACGTGCGGATCTGCACTGTGCGGGCATCCAGCGCGGTGGCGCTGCCGTAGCCCCGGCTGCGGTTGATGGTGTCAGCAATCTGCTGCGCCATCGTAAAGTCTTCGTTATTCAGTTGCAGGTTAATGGTGTTGCCGGTGCCGAACTGGGTCGGCAGCTCACGTTCGATGATCGCGCCGTTGGTAATACGTCCCCCGTTCAGCTGGTTCACCTGCACGCTGCTGCCGCCCGCCGACGCACCTGCTCCGCCAACCAGAATGTTGCCCTGCGCCAGAGCATACACCTGGCTGTCGACGCCTTTCAGCGGCGTCATCAGCAACGTACCGCCACGCAGGCTTTTGGCATTACCCATCGACGAGACAACCACGTCGATGGTCTGCCCCTGACGCGCAAAGGCCGGATAAGACGCGGTCACCATCACGGCCGCCACGTTTTTCAGCTGCATGTTGGTCCCGGCCGGTACGGTAATACCGAGCTGCGAGAGCATGTTGTTCAGGCTCTGGGTGGTGAACGGCGTCTGGGTCGTCTGGTCACCCGTCCCATCCAGCCCCACCACCAGGCCATAGCCAATCAGGGAGTTTTCGCGCACGCCCTGCACGCTGGTGAGATCGCGTATGCGATCGGCCTGCGCAACGGTAGCGACCAACGACAGCGCCACGGCGAAGAGAAATTTATACATAGGTCACCTCGCTTACATCGGCGATAGGTTAAGGAAGAAGCGTTGCAGCCAGCCCATATTTTGCGCTTCGTTGATGTAGCCGTTGCCGACGTACTCAATGCGCGCATCCGCCACCTGGGTGGACGGTACGGTGTTGGTGCCGCTGATAGTGCGAGGGTTAACCACACCGGAGAAACGAATGAATTCCGTACCCTGGTTAATGGCGATCTGTTTTTCGCCCACCACGTGCAGGTTGCCGTTCACCAGAACCTGGTCAACCGTTACCGTCAGCGTTCCGCTGAAGGTATTGCTGGCGTTCGCGCCACCTTTACCGTTAAAGGTGTTGCCGCCGGAGGCTTCCACATCCGCACGGGCGTTGCCGAACAGCCCTTGCAGATAGCGCGGTACGGTGTCGAAGCCAAAATTGGTTTTGCCGTCGCGGCTGGCGTTCGCCGACGAGCTCTTGCTCGCGCTGACGTTTTCCTGCAACACAATGGTCAGCGTATCGCCGACGTTACGCGGACGACGGTCTTCAAACAGCGGCTGATAACCGTAGTTAATCGGCTGCGCGGTCTGGAAAATAGAACCGTTCACCACCGGCGCGGGGCCGGGAACGGGTTGGGCGGTAGTCGCACCCTGTACCAATGGTTTAGACGGGATCCAGGCACACCCGCTGAGGGTGACGGCCAGAACAGTCAGGATCGGATAACGAAACGCCGCGTTTTTTTGCATTGCCTTCATCTTCGAAAACAGGGAGCCGGTGCGACGTTTACCGCACCGGGCTACACCTTAGAGTTGCGTCAGTTTTTGCAGCATCTGGTCGGTCGTCGACACTGCTTTACTGTTAATTTCATAGGCGCGCTGGACCTGGATCATATTCACCAGCTCTTCCGCCACGTTAACGTTCGAGGTTTCCACATACCCCTGATACAGCAGCCCCGCCCCGTTCAGGCCCGGGGTACTTTCATTTGGCGTGCCGGAAGACTGCGTTTCGGTGTAGAGGTTCTCACCGATGCTTTCCAGTCCGGTATCGTTCATGAAGGTCGTCAGATTGAGCTGTCCAACCTGGACCGGCGCGGCCTGACCTTGCTGAGTGACGCTGACGATACCGTCACGACCAATGGTGATACTCAGCGCGTTCGCCGGGATGGTGATCGCAGGCTGAACCTGGAAGCCGCCCGCAGTCACCAGCTGACCATTCTGATCCACCTGGAACGAACCATCGCGGGTATAGGCGGAGGTCCCGTCAGGCAGCTGCACCTGGAAGAAACCCTGACCTTTGATGGCAACGTCTTTACTGTTGTTGGTCTGGGACAGGTTGCCCTGGCTGTGCAGACGCTCGGTGGCAACCGGGCGCACGCCGGTACCAATTTGCAGACCGGACGGCAGCGTGGTTTGCTCAGAAGACTGCGCCCCTGGCTGACGAATCGTTTGATAAAGCAAATCTTCGAAAACCGCACGCTGGCGCTTGAAACCATTGGTGCTGACGTTTGCCAGGTTGTTGGCAATCACATCCATATTGGTTTGCTGTGCGTCCAGACCGGTTTTCGCGATCCATAAAGAACTGATCATAGGGAGTCCTGTTAACTCATAGCCAGAAGTTGGTTAGCCTTGCCTGCGTTTTCATCGACGCTGCTGATAATTTTCATCTGCATTTCGAAGCGGCGGGCGCTGGCGATCATGTCGGTCATGGCTTCTACCGGTTTGACGTTACTGCCTTCCAGCACGCCGGACATCACGCGGATGGTCGGGTCGGCCTGTAACGTGGCGCCACGCGTGGCCTGCGCCGCCTGGGTCAGACGGAACATCCCGTCATCGCCACGCTGCACTTCGTTGCCTTCCGCTTTCACCAGCTTCAGACGACCGACAGGCGCAACGGTGTTAGCCGGGTCGCCCGGGTTTAACGCCGAAATCGTCCCGTCTGCCGCAATGGTCAGCTCTGACCCTTCCGGCACCGTCAACGGACCGGCTTCGCCCATCACCGGATGCCCCTGAATCGTCAGCTGCCCGGTGGCGCTCACCTGGATATTACCGTTGCGGGTATACCCTTCCCCACCGTCAGCCGTTTGCACCGCCAGCCAGCCGTCCTGCTGAAGGGCAACGTCCAGCGGACGCGCGGTGTAATCCATCTGGCCTGGCGTCATGTCGGCGCCCGGCGTGGAAGCGGTGACCAGCGTACGCGTGGGCAATGACAGCCCTTCTACCGGCACCGCACGCAGCGCGTTGAGCTGCGCACGAAAACCTGGCGTGGAGGCGTTCGCCAGGTTGCTGGCGGTAACAGCCTGCTGGTTGAGCGTCTGGCTTGCTGCGCCCATCGCTGTATATATTGCGTGATCCATTGCGCTTTCCCGTCAGCTGCTTAACGCAGGTTAACCAGCGTGTTAAGGATCTGATCCTGGGTTTTGATGGTCTGCGCGTTGGACTGGTAGTTACGTTGCGCGACGATCATGTTCACCAACTCTTTACTCAGATCGACGTTAGAGGCTTCCAGCGCGCCGTTGGTCAGCGTGCCGAAGTTACCGGAACCCGCAGTACCCAGCAGGGCAACACCGGAAGACTGCGTGGCAGACCAGACGTTGTCCCCTTCGGATTTCAGGCCTTCGTTGTTGGCGAAGTTTGCCAGCACGATCTGGCCCAGCACCTGGGTC
Organism: Enterobacter cloacae complex sp. IR5401; assembly: GCF_049238425.1. Taxonomy (NCBI): domain Bacteria; kingdom Pseudomonadati; phylum Pseudomonadota; class Gammaproteobacteria; order Enterobacterales; family Enterobacteriaceae; genus Enterobacter; species Enterobacter cloacae complex sp. IR5401. The sequence goes on from NZ_JBMKHN010000002.1 coordinate 65,938, forward strand.
TGTTCGTTCGAATAGTTACCGACAACGGTACCGTCATCGTTGATCTGGTAGCTCACCAGATCGCCCGGCTTATAACCGTTCTGGCTCGTCGCCACGATGTTGTTCGCACCGGTATTCTGTTGCATGGAGTTGGCGAAACTCATGTCAAACGTGGCTGGCGTCGCGCCCGGAACGGTGCCCGTAGTGATCTTGATATCATCGCCACCCGTCAGCACGCCGCTCGCGTTAAAGGTCAGCGTGGTTGCCAGTTTCGCGGCATCTCCTGCTACGCTGCCGTCCTGGGAATACACCTTCCAGGAGTTAGCTGGCGTCGCGTTTTTGACATAGAACAGGTTCATGTTGTGCGCATTACCCTGGCTGTCAAACACCGTCACGGTGCCTTTCTTGTTGTAAGAGTCAGGGTTGGCCGGGTCGAAGGCGACGGTTGGCGCGGTATCGGTGGAGTTCAGGTTGATCTGCTGAGAGGCCGTGGTGGTGGACTTCGCCGCCATCAGCGTCGTTGGGATGGAGATCGCCTGCGGATTCGCACCGGTTTGCACCGTAGGCGGCGTGCCGGCAACCGGATAACCGGTTAACTGAAGCCCCTGCATGTTCACCAGGTTACGGTTTTCATCCAGCTTGAACTGGCCGTTGCGGCTGTAGAACACGGAACCGTTGGCATCCACCATACGGAAGAAACCGTTCTGGCTGATGGCGACGTCCAGACCGCGACCGGTGTTGGTGGTCGTCCCGTCGGTGAAGTCCTGGGTGATACCCGCCACCTTCACGCCCAGGCCCACTTTAGAGCCTGCAAACATATCTGCAAAAGACGCAGAACCGGATTTAAAACCATAGGTCGCGGAGTTGGCGATGTTGTTGCCAATGACGTCCAGGTTGGTGGCCGCAGCATTCAGGCCGCTGACCGCTTGAGAAAAGGCCATGACTTACTCCTGATAAGTATGAAGGCTTAGATAATCTGCCGAACTTCGTCGAGTGTGGTGGTACCGGAGGTACCCAAATCCAGTTTGTTACCATCGCTACCTTTGATGACGCCCTGAACCAGGGCAAACTGTAGCGGCTGAGCCACCAGCTGAGTGGTGCCGTTGCTGGCGCTAATCGCAACCTGATACGAGCCGTTAGGCGCTTTAGTGCCGTCGGTCAGGCTGCCATCCCAGGTAAAGGTATGAACGCCCGCTTTAAGCTCGCCAATCTCAATCGTGCGCACCACGTTGCCGCTGGCGTCTTTGATGGTGGCGGTGACTTTGTCGGCCGGCTGCTGCAACTCAACGCCAAACGGCGTCGTGGTGGTGGTGGACGTGCCATCGGTAGTGCTGGTGCCCGCCAGAATCGTGGTCCCCGGGATCATCACCCCGTGACCGATCAGGTTGGCGGCCTGCAAGGACTGGCTGTTATCGATTTGACCGGAGACCGAGCCGAGCGTGGTGTTCAGTTTCTCAATGCCGCTGACGGTACTGATCTGCGCAAGCTGCGTGGTCAGTTCGTTGTTCTGCATCGGATTGGTCGGGTCCTGATTTTTCAGCTGCGCCACCAGCAGGGTCAGGAAGCTGCTCTGTAAATCGGAGGCATTGCTCCCGGTGAGAGAGCTGGAACCGGTCGTACTGCTGGTGCTATTGACGCCGGTATTTGTCGGGTCATTCACGTTTACGGCGATGGACATGCGTGTCTCCTTTACTGGCCGAGAGTGAGTGTTTTGAGCATCATGCTCTTCACGGTATTAAGCACTTCGACGTTTGCCTGGTAGCTGCGCGACGCGGACATGGAGTTCACCATCTCCCCGACCACATCCACGTTCGGCATTTTCACGTAGCCGCTGGCATCCGCGAGCGGGTTGCCTGGCTCGTAAACCAGCTTGTCGGGTGCCTGGCTCTCAACCACGTCCGCCACTTTTACGCCGCCCGTTGCCGCACCCGGTGCAGCATCAACCTGGAAGACAACCTGTTTAGCGCGATACGGTTGCCCGTCAGGGCCGGTCACGCTGTCGGCGTTGGCCAGGTTACTGGCGGCCACGTTCAGTCGTTTGGACTGCGCCGTTAATGCCGAACCGGCGATATCAAAAATATTCAGCAAGGCCATTTACTAATTGCCCCCCTGTAGGACGGTCATCATGCCTTTAATTTGCCCGCCGAGTAGCGTCAGGCCTGTCTGGTATTGCAGGCTGTTATCGGCAAACTGTGTGCGCTCCCGGTCCATGTCGACGGTGTTACCATCAAGCGAGGGCTGATCGGGAATACGGTAAAGCAGGTCGGTCGTTGGCGCGGTCATCGCCTGAGCGGGAATATGACGTGAGGATGTCAGGGCCAGTGAGACACCCGTTCCTTCGGCACGTCCACGCTCCATCACTTTTTTGAGTTCACTGGAAAAATCAATATCGCGCGCCTGATACCCGGGGGTATCCGCGTTGGCGATATTGGCGGCTAAAATCTCCTGCCGCTGGGCGCGTAAATTGAGCGCTTCCTGCTGAAAACGTAACGCGGCGTCGAGTTTATCGAGCATGTCTCCTCCGCTGATGAGAAAATTTCAGTTCACAGCTTAAATCTCAAGGCGTCTCCCTTATCGACGGAATAAGCGCAAAATGCGTCGCTATTTGTTGCGTTGATGGAAAACCACTGCGGGTAGAATTTGCTTAATTCTGGACATGGTGGAACGTGCGATGCGGACTTTTAAACGTGGCCTGGCGGCGACCCTACTGCTTTTGAGCCCTCTGGTGCAGGCTGAGGGGTTAGAGGACCAGCTCAATGCATTCTTTGCGCAGAAGCTGGCCGGTTTCAGCGATGACGTACGCGTGACCGTGCGCACCCCGCCTAACCTTTACCCTTCCTGCGAAGCCCCGTCATTTAGCGTGACCGGCAGCACAAAGTTATGGGGTAACGTGAACGTGCTGGCGCGTTGCGCCAATGAAAAACGGTATTTACAGGTTGCGGTACAGGCGACGGGCAATTATGTTGTCGCCGCCGTTCCGATTCCGCGAGGCAGCCTGCTGCAACCTGACAGCGTAACGCTGAAGCGAGGCCGTCTGGATCAGCTTCCACCGCGGACGATGCTGGACATTAACCAGGCTCAGGAGGCGGTCAGCCTGCGCGATGTCGCCCCTGGACAGGCGATACAGCTATCCATGCTGCGCCAGGCATGGCGGGTGAAAGCGGGACAACAGGTGATGGTGGTCGCCAATGGCGAAGGCTTTAGTATCAACAGCGAAGGAAAAGCGCTGAATAATGCCGCAGTGGCGCAAATTGCCCGGGTCAGAATGTCCTCAGGCCAGGTGGTCAGCGGCACGGTCGGTCCTGATGGGAATATTCTGATTAACCTGTAATCTTTTTAAAGATTTCGCGGCGACTGCCGATAAATATTCAACAAATGATGATGTCAGGCGCAAACGCCGCGAACCCTCGATGAGGACAACACTATGAGCATTGATCGTACATCAGCCCTGAAGCCGGTTAGCACTGTACAACCTCGCGAAACGAATGAGGCTGCCCCGCAAAAAACGCGTCTGGAAAAAACGTCGACCGCTAACAGCACCAGCGTCACGCTGAGCGATGCGCAGTCGAAGCTGATGCAGCCAGGCAGCAGCGATATCAACATGGAACGTGTTGAAGCGCTGAAAACGGCTATCCGTAACGGCGAACTGAAAATGGATACCAGCAAAATCGCTGATGCGCTGATTCAGGACGCACAGAGTTTCCTCCAGAGTAACTAACCGTATGAGTCGACTGTCAGAAATACTGGATCAGATGACGGTGGTCCTGAACGACCTGAAAACGGTGATGGATGCCGAACAGCACCACCTCTCTTCTGGTCAAATCAACGGCAGCGCGTTGCAACGCATAACTGAAGATAAAAGCTCGCTGCTGGCGACCCTGGATTATCTGGAAAAACAGCGACGCGCTGAGCAAGACGCGAAACGCAGCGCCAATGATGAGATCAACGAACGCTGGCAGACCATTACAGAAAAAACCCAGCATCTTCGCGATCTCAACCAGCATAACGGCTGGCTGCTGGAAGGTCAGATTATCCGTAATCAGCAGGCGCTTGAGGTGTTAAAGCCCTATAAAGAGCCGGGGCTGTACGGTGCGGATGGTCAGACGGCCACGGCACGTATCACGGGCGGGAAAAAGATTTCGATTTGACGCAGTAGCGGCACGTCATGAAGCGGGGAGCACCTTCTGGTGAACTCCCCTTTTGACGTTTATACCGTGCGGCGGGTGAATTCTTTCACCTTGAAGCCAAGCACCGCCAGCGTGGCAAAGTACGCCACCACCCCGACCGCCACCACGGCCATCAGACGCATCAGGCGGTAAGGCATGGTGCCCTGCGCCCATTCAGGCATGACATACAACATGCCAACCAGCGCAGCCGCCATCACCACTACCGCGATCGCCAGACGCAGCAGGAAGCTTGCCCAGCCCGGCTGCGGTGTGAAGATATCCTGCTTGCGCAGCTGCCAGTACAGCAGCCCGGCGTTCAGACAGGCCGCCAGACCAATCGACAATGACAGCCCCGCGTGTTTCAGCGGTCCAATAAACGCGAGGTTCATCAGCTGCGTCATAATCAGCGTCACAATGGCAATCTTAACCGGCGTTTTGATGTCCTGACGTGAATAGAAACCGGGCGCAAGCACCTTCACGACGATCAGCCCCATCAGCCCCACCGAGTAGGCTACCAGTGCACGCTGGGTCATGGCGGCATCAAAGGCGGTGAATTTTCCATACTGGAACAACGACACCGTCAGCGGTTTTGCCAGGATCCCCAGCGCCACCGCGCTTGGCAATGCCAGCAGAAAACAGAGACGCAGTCCCCAGTCCATCAGGCGGCAGTATTCATCGTGGTTGCCGCTGGCGAAACTTTTCGACAGCGACGGCAGCAGAATAGTCCCCAGCGCCACGCCCAGCACCCCTGATGGAAACTCCATCAGACGATCGGCGTAGTACATCCAGGACACCGAGCCCGACACCAGGAAAGAGGCGAAGATGGTATTGATGATCAGCGAGATCTGGCTGACGGACACGCCGAGTATCGCCGGTCCCATCTGTTTAATAACGCGCATTGCGCCCGCATCTTTGAAACTAATGCGCGGCAGAACCAGCATGCCGATCTTTTTCAGGTGCGGAAGCTGGTAAGCAAGCTGTAACACCCCGCCGACGGTCACGGCCCAGGCCAGCGCCAGCACCGGTGGGTTAAAATGCGGCGCGGCGAACAGCGCAAAGCCAATCATGCTGACATTAAGGAACGTGGGGGCAAAGGCCGGCACGGAGAAGCGGTTCCAGGTATTCAGGATGGCACCCACCAGCGACGCCAGCGAAATCAGCAGAATATAGGGGAAGGTTATCCGCAGCAGTTGCGTCGTCAGGGCAAATTTATCCGCCGTGTCGGCAAAGCCCGGTGCCGTTACCATGATTACCCAGGGCGCTGCCAGCATGCCCAGGACGGTCACGATCGCCAGCGCCAGCGTCAGTAAACCGGAAACGTAAGCCACAAAGACGCGGGTGGCATCTTCGCCCTGCTTGCTTTTATATTCCGCAAGGATCGGGACAAATGCCTGTGAGAAAGCCCCTTCGGCAAAAATACGACGCAGCAGGTTCGGCAGCTTGAACGCAACGAAAAAGGCGTCAGTCGCCATCCCTGCGCCAAAAACCCTTGCCACAATGGCATCGCGCGCAAAGCCAAGCACGCGGGAAAACATGGTCATCGAGCTGACGGCCGCCAGCGATTTTAATAAGTTCATTAACGTGAAGTTCCACAACCCTACGGATTTCCAGGACGGATAAGCGAAAGCGCCACCCGGCAAAGCCAACAAGCGGCGCTTAGTCTAACCGGATTTCAACGAATTACTATCGGCAGATGTTACAGCGAGTTATTCCGACATGGCTTCGCGCCAGAGTCGTTCCACGATGCGCTGCGCCAGAATGGCCTGCTCCCCGGACGTTTCAGGAACCGTCTGATTCTGCACGCAGGTGATGAAGTGACGCGCGCAGCCCACAAAGCCACGCTGTTCCAGGGTGCTCTGCCAGCCGGGAACGGGTAACGCAACCACGCCATTGCCCTTCTCTTCCCGCCACTCTCGCATATCGGTGACGTCATACAGCGCGCCATCCGTAACGGCCTGCACGGACTCGCGCTGGCTGCCCGCCCGACGATGCATGCTGGTCGTCACCTGCAAATGCTCAACGGCAAAATGATGTTCGGCGTAAACCATCTCACCCTGCTCGCTGGTCAACAGCGTGCCGCTTTGCAGCTGGGCTTTTCCGTTACTCAGCCACAGGGCCGTATCCACGACGTGGAGATAATCATCCAGCAGCGTGAAGCGCAGATCGTTCGGCCCCACGCTGTCGGTACGGTGCTTATCCATACGCAGAGAGGCGAACGAGCCGGACTGCGCTTTAAGCTGCTGATAGAGCGGCGCAAAACGGCGGTTGAAGCCGACCATCAGCGTCAGCTTTTTACGCGCGGCCAGCTCAATCAGTCGCTCAGCATCCTGTACATTTTCCGCCAGGGGTTTATCCACGCAGACGTGAACGCCTGCATTCAGCAACTCGCTCACCACCTGGTAGTGCGTCGCGGTTGAGGTATGCACAAATACCGCATCACATTCACGGGCTAAATCCTGTAGCGAACCGGCATAAGGGATGCGCCAGGTTTTGCAGATGCGCTCTGCTTTCTCGCGGGTGGGCGACCACGCCCCTTGCAGCGTCCAGTCTGACGCGGCGCCTAAAACGGGCAGCCAGGCTTTTTGCGCAATCCCTCCCAGCCCCACAACACCAATGCGTAATGTTGTCACGATTAATCTCCCAGATGTGCGAGTAACGCATCCAGACGCTGCTTCAGCCCGGCAACCTCGTCTTCCAGGGCTGCCACGCGCGCGGTCAGGCTTTCGTTTGATGCTGGCGTGTCGGATACGACGGCCAGCGCAGAGGGCTCCACGTCGCCGCTAAACAGGTGCATGTAGCGGCTTTCACGCTTGCCCGGTTCGCGGGGCAGACGCACCACGTAGGGACCGTCCTCGCGTGAGGCTAATCCCTCCAGCGTCTGTTCAACGTCCTGCATATCCTGAAACTCATGCATGCGGGAAGCGCGTGTGCGCAGTTCCCCCGGCGTCTGCGCCCCGCGCAGCAGCAACGTGGTGATAACGGCCACTTCCGCAGCGCTGAGTTTTAAATCGCCAAATTCAGAATTACAAAAGCGCTGTTCATATTTAGTGACGCGGTTACCGAAGCCGCTGACGGTGCGCAGGTAGTGGCGCTTCACCAGCTCATCAAGGATATCCTGCACCTCGTGCTCGCCAAGGTTCATCACCGGCTCACGGTTCGTCTTCTGGTTGCAGGCCATCGTGACGGCATTCACGGACAGAGGATACTGTTCCGGCGTGGTGACCTGCTTTTCCAGAAGGCAGCCGATCACGCGCGCTTCGGCGCCATTTAACTGATATTTCATCTTTTCTCCTTAACGACCCGCGGTCCACTCCTGTGTGGTGAGCGCGGTGAGCACATGGTCCCGCCACTCGCCGTCAATCAGCAGATAATCTTTGGCATAGCCTTCTTTCTCAAACCCCAGGCGGGCCAGCAGATCGCCGCTGCGCTTATTGTGCGGCATGTAGTTAGCCATAATGCGATGGATATGTTGCGTGCGCTGCATGTAGCGAATCGCCGCCGTCAGCGCCTCAAACATGAGCCCCTGTCCCTGCCATTTCTGGCCGATGGAATACCCGAGATAGCAGGCGTGAAACGACCCGCGTACCACGTTTGAAAAATTGGCAATGCCAACGATCTCTTTCTCTTCCGGATCGAGAAGCGCGAAATAAAACGCACTTCCCTGTTTATGAAATTCCGCAATCATACTGAGGCGCGCCTGCCAGCCAGAGGGGTAGCAGTGGCTCTCGTCCCGAACGGGTTCCCAGGGTTTTAAAAACTGGCGATTCTCGGCGTAATAATCCGCCAGACGCCAGGCATCACGCTCATGCACCAGACGAACGACCAGCCTGTCCGTCGTCAGACGCACTTTTGGCACATTACTGCGATAGCCAAACATCGTTACCACTCCTTCCCGTCGCTTCTGCTCTGCCTGTTAGCTTTACTATACCTGTGCCTGCGCCTTCTGTGAAAACAGTGACATACCATTTTGATCGCTTTTCACATTTTTCGATGAGAACTCTCTATCAAAGCACCTTTTTGATAAAAAAATATTGTCGCCAGCGGGTATGGGAAAAAGCGCGGCGACACCGCAGAATGTTAGCGTGCTCACCTTTTATTTTCCCTGGAGGGAAAATGTCCCGCGTATCACAGGCCAGGAGCCTGGGTAAATATTTCCTGCTCGTCGATAACATGCTGGTCGTGCTCGGCTTTTTTGTCGTTTTTCCGCTTATATCAATTCGTTTTGTCGATCAAATGGGCTGGGCGGCATTGATGGTCGGGATCGCGCTGGGTCTACGCCAGTTTGTACAACAGGGTCTGGGCGTGTTTGGCGGCGCAATAGCTGACCGCTTCGGCGCGAAACCGATGATCGTCACCGGCATGCTGTTACGTGCGGCGGGATTCGCCACCATGGCAATCGCTCATGAACCCTGGCTGCTGTGGTTCTCCTGTTTCCTTTCCGGGATTGGCGGCACCCTTTTCGACCCACCGCGTACCGCGCTGGTGGTTAAGCTTATCCGTCCGCAACATCGGGGGCGCTTCTTCTCGATTTTGATGATGCAGGACAGCGCAGGCGCGGTGGTGGGCGCCCTGCTGGGAAGCTGGCTGCTGCAATACGATTTCCGCCTGGTTTGCGCCACCGGCGCGGTGTTGTTTATTCTCTGCGCGCTGTTTAACGGTCTGTTTCTGCCCGCATGGAAGCTGTCGACGGTGAAAGCGCCTGTGCGGGAAGGGCTTGACCGTGTGTTGAGCGATAAACGCTTCGTCACCTATGTGTTAACCCTGACCGGCTACTACATGCTCGCCGTGCAGGTCATGCTGATGCTGCCCATTATGGTTAATGATATTGCCGGCACGCCAGCGGCGGTGAAATGGATGTATGCCATAGAGGCCTGCCTCTCACTGACTCTGCTCTATCCAATTGCCCGCTGGAGCGAGCACCGTTTCCGGCTTGAGCACCGTCTGATGGCCGGGCTGTTGCTGATGACGCTGAGCATGATGCCCATCGGTCTGGTAAGTTCGCTTCAGCAGCTGTTTATGCTGATCTGCACCTTCTATATTGGCTCAATCATTGCCGAGCCAGCCCGTGAAACGCTGAGCGCGTCACTTGCCGACGCCCGGGCCCGGGGCAGCTACATGGGCTTCAGCCGTCTCGGGCTGGCGCTTGGCGGCGCGCTGGGTTACACCGGTGGCGGCTGGCTGTTTGATGCCGGAAAAGCGCTCCATCAGCCGGAGCTGCCGTGGGTCATGCTCGGCATGGTCGGCTTTATGACGCTGATTGCCCTCTGGTGGCAGTTCAGTGATAAACGCAGCACCCGCAGGATGCTGGAGCCTGGCGCCTGACCTCTTGCATTATCAGTTTTTTCTGCTGGTTTCTGTAGGATCACCCTGACATACTGGCGTATCAGGACAGATGCGCCGATTTTATGTTGAGGAACGCCATGAAAAAGATCGTTATTGCCGCTGCGTTAATTGTCAGTGGTCTGCTGGTGGGATGTAACCAGCTTACGCAGTACACCGTCAGTGAGCAGGAAATTAATCAGGCGCTGGAAAAACATAATAACTTTTCAAAAGATATCGGCGTGCCCGGCCTTGCGGATGCGCATATCGTCCTGACGAATCTCGCCAGCCAGATTGGTCGCGAGGAGCCTAACAAAGTCACCCTTTCCGGCGATGCCAGCCTCGATATGACCTCGCTCTTCGGCAATCAGAAAGCGGATATCAAGCTGAAGCTCAAGGCGCTGCCGGTCTTTAATAAAGAGAAAGGGGCAATTTTCCTGCAAGAGATGGAAATCGTCGATGCGGTTGTGACGCCGGATAAAATGAAACCGGTGCTGCAAACGCTGATGCCGTATCTCAACCAGTCGTTGCAGAACTACTTTAACCAACAGCCTGCCTATGTTCTGAGCGAAGACAAAAGCAAAGGTGAATCTCTGGCGAAAAAATATGCCAAAGGGATAGAGGTGAAACCGGGTGAAATCATCATCCCTTTCACCGACTAAATACTCCGGGCGCTCAGGCGCCCGTTTTTTTTAACGGAATAGTGTGCAAACGAAAACGTTTCCGCTTATGATTTGTGTCCGGCAAAAACAGCCATCTTATGACTGATCTCTTACAAGCCGGAGCTTCCATGACTGTACAATCCCAGGTTCTCAAAATCCGCCGCCCAGACGACTGGCATATCCATCTTCGTGATGGCGACATGCTGAAAACCGTCGTGCCGTATACCAGCGAAATTTATGGCCGTGCGATTGTTATGCCTAACCTGGTTCCGCCAGTCACTACCGTCGAGGCCGCGATTGCCTATCGCCAGCGTATCCTTGACGCCGTTCCGGCCGGGCACGATTTTACCCCGTTGATGACCTGCTACCTGACGGACTCGCTGGATCCCAATGAGGTTGAGCGCGGGTTTAACGAAGGTGTGTTCACCGCCGCGAAGCTCTACCCGGCGAATGCCACCACCAACTCCAGCCATGGGGTGACCAGTATCGACGCCATCATGCCCGTTCTGGAGCGTATGCAAAAACTGGGCATGCCGCTGCTGGTGCACGGGGAAGTGACCCACGCTGACATTGATATTTTCGATCGCGAAGCACGTTTTATCGAAACGGTCATGGAGCCGCTGCGCCAGCGTCTTCCGGGGCTGAAAGTGGTGTTTGAACACATTACGACTAAAGATGCCGCAGAGTATGTCCGGGATGGAAACGAGCTGATTGCCGCCACCATCACCCCGCAGCACCTGATGTTTAACCGTAACCACATGCTGGTGGGCGGCGTTCGCCCACATCTGTATTGTCTGCCGATCCTCAAGCGCAACATCCACCAGCAGGCGCTACGTGAGCTGGTCGCCAGCGGCTTCCCGCGCGCGTTCCTCGGCACGGATTCCGCCCCGCATGCCCGTCACCGTAAAGAGGCGAGTTGCGGCTGTGCAGGCTGCTTTAACGCCCCGACCGCCCTGGCAAGTTACGCAACCGTGTTTGAAGAGATGAATGCGTTAGACCATTTCGAAGCCTTCTGCTCCCTTAACGGCCCGCGTTTCTACGGTCTGCCGATCAATGACACGTTCATTGAGCTGGAGCGCAAAGAAAGCCAGGTTGAAGCGTCGATTGCGCTCACCGACGATACGCTGATCCCCTTCCTGGCCGGTGAAACCGTAAACTGGACGGTAAAACGCTAAAAAACTGTCGCCCCCTGTTGTCAAACCGACAATATAACTGTATAAATAAACAGTATATTACACAGGGGGCATTTATGCGTATTGAAGTCACCATTGCCAAATCCACCGTCCTGCCTGCTGGCGCACTCGACGCTCTGGCGGGTGAACTATCCCGACGTATTAACAGCACTTTTCCTGAAAACGATGGCGCCGTAACGGTACGTTATGCGACAGCAAACCATCTTTCCGTCATCGGCGGTGCGAAAGAAGACAAAGAACGCATCAGCGAAATTTTGCAGGAAACATGGGAAAGCGCCGACGACTGGTTCATCACTGATTAAAATTTGCTCCCTCATTGTGTTTTTTGCCGGGTCGCCCCGGCTTTTTTTCGTTTCGTCTCCTGAAAGTTCAAAATATTTCAGCATCTTCTTAGAAAATCGTGAACAAGATGGCGTTTTATTGTTCGAACAATCCTAAAAAGCAGAAAAATGTGTTGCTACCCGTTTATTTTTTCCTGCTGAACCCTTATTAATTGATATACTGAAATTGCTTTCAGAAAAACATGCATTGAACCTCAAAGTCGTTGTCTTCTAACACGCATTAAGGGGGTTATAATGGAAAAGAATAGTGAAGTGATCCAGACCCATCCGCTTGTTGGCTGGGATATCAGCACCGTAGACAGCTACGATGCGCTGATGCTGCGTTTGCACTACCAGACCCCAAATCAGCTAAACCGTGATGAAGCGGAAGTTGGACAGACGCTGTGGCTTACAACAGACGTCGCCCGTCAGTTTATCTCTATTTTGGAAGCAGGCATCGCAAAAATAGAATCTGGCGACTACCAGGAAAATGAGTATAAACGGCATTAATCTAACGCCTCTTCACTCAACAGGCACCCTCGCGGTGCCTTATTTATTTCGTTCTTGTATAAGCCTACATAGTTAATTACTCTGCTAACAAAGCGTTAGTAAAGAGAAGCCTATGAAATACGATTTGATCATTATCGGAAGCGGCTCCGTAGGATCTGCCGCCGGTTATTACGCCACGCAGGCGGGTCTGAATGTGCTGATGATTGACGCCCATCGTCCTCCCCACTCTGAAGGAAGCCATCACGGCGATACCCGTCTGATCCGTCACGCTTATGGCGAAGGTGAGCGCTATGTACCGCTGGTGCTTCGGGCTCAGACGCTGTGGGATGAGCTGGCCGCCCTCACCGAAGAACGCATTTTTGAGCGCACCGGGGTCGTTAACCTGGGGCCAGCAAGCTCCACGTTTCTGGCGACCGTCGAGGAGAGCGCGAAAGCCTACCGCCTGGACGTCGAGCGTCTGGATGCGAACGGCATCATGGCGCGCTGGCCGGAAATTTCTGTCCCTGAAGACTACATTGGGTTGTTTGAAGCCAACTCTGGCGTACTGCACAGCGAAACGGCCATTAAGACCTGGATTGATCTCGCCGCCAAAGCGGGCTGCGCGCAGTTGTTCAACTGTCCGGTCACGGGCATCACCCACCATGCAGAGGGTTCAACCGTCACCACCTCTGAAGGTGAATATACCGCCACGCGTCTGCTGGTGAGTACGGGAACGTGGGTGACGAAACTGCTGCCGGACCTGCCCATCCAGCCGGTGCGAAAAGTCTTCTCCTGGTTCCAGTCTGACGGGCGTTACAGCAGCCAGAACAAATTCCCGGCGTTTACAGGCGAGTTACCCAATGGCGACCAGTTCTACGGTTTCCCCTCGGAAAAAGACGCGCTCAAGATTGGCAAACATAACGGCGGGCAGGTAATTTCCTCTGCGGAAGAACGCAAACCGTACGGAGCTTATCCGCAGGATGGTTCCGAAGCCTTCACGTTCCTGCGTAATATCCTGCCGGGTGTAGGCGGGTTGCTTTACGGCGCAGCGTGCACCTACGACAACACCCCGGATGAAGACTTTATCATCGACACCCTGCCGGGGCACGACAACACCCTGCTCGTAACCGGGCTCAGCGGTCACGGGTTTAAATTTGCCTCTGTGTTAGGTGAAATCGCCGCCCAGTTTGCTCAGGGGATAGCGCCTTCGTTTGATCTCAAGCCCTTCGCGCTCTCGCGCTTTGATCGATAATACCTCTTCAGGCTCCGAGTAACCGGGGCCTGTTTAGCGAGAGGGGCATGATGCGCAGACTGGTGAATTACCTTATCAATAACATCCGCGAGCATTTCATGCTCTACATTGTTCTTTGGTCGCTACTGGCGATCATTGTCGTTATCTATATTGTATTCTTCTGAACATTCTCGCTGACGTTTATTGACACTCCTTTAAATTTATTTAACTAATATTTTTTAAAAAACGTCGCCTCAAATTTATTGAACGAAGCGATTGAAATACATTGCGGAAACACATTCAAATTCGCTGAAATAAATTAAATAAAATACATTATTCATTTTTTTCAGTTGCATTATTTATTTAACCCGTCCATTTTTATTGCTCAGTCATTTGAGAACGGAAATTCATATGCAATGGCGTAACTCCTCCCGTCGCTACGGAATAATATCCATGTGTTTACACTGGCTATTTGCAATTGCCGTCTATGCCATGTTTGGTCTCGGCCTCTGGATGGTGACATTAAGCTATTATGACGGTTGGTATCATCAAGCCCCCGAATTGCATAAAAGCATTGGGGTTCTGCTGATGATGGGTCTGGTTTTTCGCGTGATCTGGCGACATATCTCTCCGCCCCCTCCTGCGCCCAAAAGCCATGGCCGACTTACCCGCATAAGCGCTGTTGGCGCGCATATCGCACTCTATGCCCTGCTGTTCGCCATTCTGATCAGCGGCTATCTCATTTCTACCGCAGACGGCAAACCGATCAGCGTATTTGGGCTTTTTGATGTCCCAGCCACGCTGGCTGACGCCGGTTCACAGGCTGACACCGCAGGTGTGGTTCATTTGTGGCTGGCATGGAGCGTAGTGATCCTGTCTGTCCTGCATGGCCTTGCGGCCCTGAAACACCACTTTATTGATAAAGACGATACGCTGAAGCGCATGCTTGGCCGTTCGTCAGTTGACTCTGGAGCATAAAATGAAAAAACGCCTGTTGGGTATCGCATTAGGTTCGCTGTTATTTACTACCGGTTCGGCCCTGGCCGCCGACTATAAAATTGATAAAGAGGGCCAGCATGCCTTCGTCAATTTCCGTATTCAGCATCTGGGTTACAGCTGGTTATATGGCACGTTCAATGATTTCGATGGCACATTTACTTTCGACGAGAAAAACCCTGCTGCCGATAAAGTGAACGTCACCATTAATACCAACAGCGTCGACACTAATCACGCCGAGCGTGATAAACATCTGCGCAGCGCTGAATTCCTGAACGTGGGCAAATTCCCGCAAGCTACTTTCGCGTCGACAGAGGTGAAGAAAGACAGTGATAAACTCGCTATTACCGGTAATCTCACGCTGAACGGCGTAACAAAACCTGTCACACTGGATGCCAAATTAATTGGACAGGGTGACGATCCATGGGGCGGAAAACGTGCTGGCTTTGAAGCCGCAGGCAAAATTCATCTGAAAGATTTTAATATCACCACGGATTTAGGCCCGGCATCGCAGGATGTAGAGCTGATTATTTCGGTGGAAGGCGTTCAGCAGAAGTCATAAAACAGGCCCGGCAGGCTTGTGAGCCGCCGGGCAGTGTTTTACTCCGGGTCCGGAATACCCAGTTTGGTATTCAGTCGGCCCCGGGATTTATTAAAGATCTTATTCCCGTTCTCGCGTCCGGCACGGCGACGACGTTGCTCTTCTTCAGGCAACATACTCTCTTCGCTGCACAGCTCGCTACAGCAGCCATTAAACTTCTCGGCGCATGCAGGGCACTGAATAAACAGCAGATGACACCCGTCGTTTTTGCAGTTGGTATGCGTATCGCACGGTGTTCCGCACTGGTGGCAGTGCGCGATCACGTCCTCTGAAATTCGCTCGCCCATACGCTCATCAAACACAAAGTTCTTACCGATAAAACGCACCGGTAAACCCTGCTCACGGGCGCGGCGGGCATACTCGATAATCCCACCCTCAATGTGCCAGACTTTATTAAACCCGTTGTGCTTCATCCAGGCGCTGGCTTTTTCACAGCGGATCCCCCCGGTACAGTACATCACGATCTTTTTGTCTTTATGCTCCTGCATCATCTCAACCGCTTTCGGCAGTTGCTCGCGGAAGGTGTCGGCAGGAATTTCCATCGCATTTTCGAAGTGCCCCACTTCATATTCGTAGTGGTTACGCATATCGATGAACACCGCATCCGGATCGTCGAGCATCGCGTTCACTTCAGCGGCCTTCAGGTATTCCCCCACATTAGCAGCATTGAAGCTCGGATCGTCAATGCCATCCGCCACAATACGCTCGCGCACCTTCATGCGCAGCACCCAGAATGATTTACCGTCATCATCCAACGCAATATTCAGGCGTAAGCCGTTAAGCGCCGGATCAAACCCGTAAAGGAGATCGCGGAAGGCGCTGACCTTGCTTTCCGGCACGCTGATCTGCGCGTTAATCCCCTCACGCGCCAGATAGACGCGACCAAACACGTTCAGGGCGGTGAAAGCCTGGTAAAGCGCATCGCGGGTCGCCTGTGGATCGTCGATGGTGAAATACTTATAGAAAGAGATCGTTGTGCGCGGTTCGGTTTCGGCCAACATACGCGCTTTCAACATCTCATTCGAAACGCGGTTGTGTAACACTGGCATGGTGTACAAGTCCTGCAATCGTTGAGAAATAAAAATCGGTCGGCATGATATAGCAAACAAAGACAATTTACATCCACACAATTTACGCTACATTTCAGTCAATCTGATTAATCAGACTTAACATTTGCATATTCTTTCATGTTTCGATGACAGACATTTTGGCTATGCCTTAAAAAATGAGACAATAGCCTTTCAGGACGTTAGAACACAGGACAGACATGACCCAGTTACCGAAATTTACTGCCGCGCTTTTGCATCCCCGCTATTGGTTAACATGGTCAGGCATTGGCTTGTTGTGGCTAATTGTACAGCTGCCTTATCCCGTCATTTTCCGCATGGGTAAAGGGCTGGGTCGCATTGCTCAGCAGTTTATGAAGCGTCGCGCCAGGATCGCGTATCGCAACCTTGAGCTTTGCTTTCCTCAGATGAGTGAATCTGAGCGCCACGACATGGTGGTTAAAAACTTCGAATCTGTCGGCATGGGGCTGATGGAGACCGGTATGGCCTGGTTCTGGTCGGATAAGCGCATGGCGCGCTGGACGGAAGTGGCTGGGACCGGCATGGAGCCAGTGCATACTCTTCAGGCCAACCAGACTGGCGTCCTGCTGATTGGCGTTCATTTTCTGACGCTCGAAATTGGCGCACGCATGTTCGGCATGCAGGCGCCCGGTATTGGCGTTTATCGTCCTAACGATAATCCGGTGATCGATTTGATCCAGACCAACGGACGCATGCGCTCCAATAAAAGCATGATCGACCGAAAAGACCTGAAAGGGATGATCCGCGCCCTGAAATCAGGTGAGGTGGTCTGGTACGCCCCGGATCATGACTATGGCCCGCAATCCAGCGTGTTTGTTCCGTTCTTTGCGGTGGAAGATGCAGCGACGACCACCGGGACCTGGATGCTGGCGCGAATGTCCAAAGCGGCTATCGTGCCGTTTGTACCGCGCCGTAAACCAGACGGTTCAGGCTATCAGCTCATCATGCTGGAGCCGGAGCTCGCGCCACCGCTGATTGATGCGGAAACCACCGCCCGCTGGATGAACGGCGTTGTAGAGAAATGCATTATGCTCGCCCCGGAGCAGTACATGTGGCTGCATCGCCGCTTTAAAACCCGGCCTCAGGGCGTCCCTTCCCGGTATTAATCTGCATGCGGCCTTCCGGGCCGCATGTTGTTTTAGCTTTAAAAGCTCCCCGTCATTGCGGCAATCATACCCCGGGCGCATAATTAGCAGGCTTATTACCTCACTGGTCACGGTGCCCTGCACCTCATTATGCGGATAGTTATGTCCCCCACAGATGCTCCCATAAACTGGAAACGTAACCTGACGGTTGCGTGGCTGGGTTGTTTTCTTACTGGCGCCGCCTTTAGCCTGGTGATGCCTTTCCTGCCCCTCTACGTTGAGCAGCTCGGCGTCACCGGACATAGCGCCCTGAATATGTGGTCCGGCCTGGTGTTCAGCATTACGTTCCTGTTCTCCGCCATTGCGTCGCCTTTCTGGGGTGGGCTGGCGGATCGCAAAGGCCGCAAAATTATGCTGCTGCGCTCCGCGCTCGGCATGGCGATCATTATGCTGCTGATGGGGATGGCGCAGAACGTCTGGCAGTTCCTGATATTACGCGCACTCCTGGGTCTGCTCGGGGGATTTATCCCTAACGCCAACGCCCTGATCGCCACCCAAATCCCGCGCCAGAAAAGCGGCTGGGCGTTGGGCACGCTCTCCACTGGCGGCGTAAGTGGCGCACTGCTGGGCCCGCTGGCGGGCGGGCTGCTGGCCGACCACTACGGACTGCGGCCGGTATTCTTCATTACCGCCAGCGTGCTGTTCCTCTGCTTCCTGGTGACGCTTATCTGTATCCGGGAGAATTTCACGCCGGTAGCCATAAAAGAGATGCTGCACGCCCGGGATGTGCTGGCCTCGCTGAAAAACCCAAAGCTGGTGCTGAGTCTGTTTGTGACTACCATGATTATCCAGGTGGCCACCGGTTCAATCGCGCCTATTCTGACGCTCTATGTCCGCGATCTGGCGGGAAACGTCAGCAATATCGCCTTTATCAGCGGCCTGATCGCCTCTGTTCCCGGCGTGGCGGCGCTACTGAGCGCGCCGCGGCTCGGCAAGCTGGGAGACCGTATCGGCCCGGAAAAGATCCTGATCTGCGCCCTGATCGTCTCCGTCCTGCTGCTGATCCCCATGGCGATGGTGCAGTCTCCCTGGCAGCTCGGCGTCCTGCGCTTCCTGCTGGGGGCTGCCGATGGCGCACTGCTCCCGGCCGTGCAGACGCTGCTGGTCTATAATTCCACCAACCAGATAGCCGGTCGTATTTTCAGCTATAACCAGTCGTTTCGCGATCTGGGTAACGTCACCGGGCCGCTGGTCGGTGCGGGGATTTCAGCCAGTTTCGGTTTCCGGGCGGTCTTTATCGTGACGGCAGGCGTCGTGCTGTTCAACGCCGTTTATTCGTGGCTCAGCTTATCCCGGGCGCTACGCCCGGGGCGAATAAGACAACATCGTGACGGCTAATTTTCGCATTCATACTTGCAAAATCACATAATCAGCTATTCTTTCCCTGAATACCTTCACGAAAAACAGGGAGACACCAATGACCATGTACGCCACGCTGGAAGAAGCAATTGATGCCGCTCGCGAAGAGTTCCTCGCCGATAATCCCGGCATTGAGGAAGAAGATGCTGACGTGCAACAACTCAATATCCAAAAATACGTCCTACAGGACGGCGATATTATGTGGCAGGCCGAATTCTTTGCTGATGAAGGTGAAGATGGTGAATGTCTGCCGATACTGAGTGGTGAAGGTGCACAGGCGGTATTCGACGGCGACTATGACGAAATTGAGTTACGTCAGGAGTGGCTGGAAGAAAATACGCTGCACGAATGGGACGAAGGCGAGTTTCAGCTCGAACCGCCGCTGGATACCGAAGAGGGTCAGGCCGCAGCGGACGAATGGGACGAGCGATGAGCTCCCGTTACTCGTAAGGGCCGTGACTGGCATCAATGGGCAGCAGCAGCGTGTCGAAAATCAGCGAAAACGGCAGATCGAGTACGGTGAGATAGCGCCATGCAGAATCGCGAACGTCCCACTGTACGCCGGGGTAGTATTGATTCCCGTGGCCCTGCCCGGGGATGGTGCGGCTGATAATGCTGCCGCAGCCGCTGAGCAGGCATGCCATCATGACGACAATGATTACTTTCATGTCTGACCTCTAAAAAAATACCGGCGATTAAGCCGGTATTTCATTTGGCAGGTAGCGCTTCGCTTACCCGCCCTACTTAACAACTTACTTCGCCTTCAGTGCCAACGGATTCAGCTTAACGTCCTTATAGTAGTTCACCCACGAAGAGTATCTCTCCGGAGAAGACCACACGCGGTAGTGAAGCCGTGCCATCGTCACCGGATCGCTCAACAGCACCAGACGACGGTCGCGGTTAAGCTTTTCTGGCGTCTCGTTCAGCGCCTGCTCAACGTGGCGATCGCGGGCGATCTCCAGCACCTGGCTGGCGCGGTGACGCGCCGTCGCCATCGCGGTTGCCAGCGCGTTGAATGACGGGTTAAACACGGCGTGCATAAAGCCATCATCCAGCGTGCGTTTGCGGTTCTGCTCCAGATAGGTATCGGTATCCACCAGCACCTGCGGCGGAGAATACTCTTCCGGGATCAGGAACAGCTTCCAGCGTTTGGTACGCAGGCCAACCGTGGAACGGCTGGAGATCACCGACACAAACGGCGACAGGATCAGCGAGAAGACGATTGGCGCCAGCCAGAACAGGAAACGCAGATCCAGCCAGGCCATACCAACGGCCCACACCAGGCCCAGCAGCAGCTGAGAGCCGTGGCGCATAAAGGCCTCACTCCACGGCGTAGAGTCATCGTCACGCTGCGGTGAATTCCACACCACTTCCCATCCCAGGAACGCGCTCACCACAAACACCGTATGGAACAGCATACGCACCGGCGCCAGCAGGACCGAGAACAGCACTTCCAGCAGCAGTGAAAGGGTCACGCGGCAGAAACCACCGTACTCCTTCGAACCTTTGCACCAGATCAGAATGATACTGAGCAGCTTAGGCAGGAACAGCAGCACCATGGTCGACGCGAACAGCGCAATCGCCAGCTCCGGACGCCACTGCGGCCACACCGGGAACAGCTGGCGCGGTTGCAGGAAGTATTGCGGCTCCGTCAGAGCATGCACAACCTGCAACGCGGTCGAGAGTGCCAGGAACATAAACCACAGCGGCGCAGACAGATAGGACATAACGCCCGTCAGGAACACCGCACGGTGAACAGGGTGCATCCCTTTCACCAGGAACAGGCGGAAGTTCATCAGGTTACCGTGACACCAGCGGCGGTCGCGTTTGAGCTCATCCAGCAGGTTCGGCGGCAGCTCTTCATACGAGCCAGGCAGATCGTAGGCAATCCAGACGCCCCACCCTGCACGACGCATCAGAGCAGCTTCCACAAAGTCATGCGACAGAATGGACCCGGCAAACGACCCTTCACCCGGCAGCGGCGCCAGGGCACAGTGCTCGATGAATGGCTTCACGCGGATAATGGCGTTGTGGCCCCAGTAGTGAGATTCACCCAGCTGCCAGAAGTGCAGACCGGCAGTAAACAGCGGCCCGTAGACGCGGGTCGCAAACTGCTGGCAGCGCGCATACAGCGTGTCCATACCTGACGCTTTTGGCGAGGACTGAATAATACCCGCGTTCGGGTTGGCTTCCATCAGACGGACCAGCCCGCTCAGGCAGTCGCCGCTCATCACGGAGTCCGCATCCAGTACCACCATGTAGCTGTACTGGTTACCCCAGCGACGACAGAAGTCATCAATGTTCCCGCTCTTACGCTTAACACGACGACGACGACGGCGGTAGAAGATCTGCCCTTCCCCCTGCACCTCGGCAATCAGCTCCATCCAGGCTTTTTGCTCTGCCACGCAAATATCCGGGTTGTAGCTGTCGCTCAGGATATAGACGTCGAAATGCGCCGCGTTACCGGTCGCCTTCACGGACTCCCAGGTGGCACGCAGCCCGGCGAATACGCGGTCAACGTCTTCGTTACAGATAGGCATGATCAGCGCGGTACGGTGCTCAGGATTGAGGGGTTCATCCCCGACCGTCGACGCGGAAATGCTGTATTTGTCACGCCCCATCAGCAGTTGCAGGAAGCCCATCAGCGCCGTCCAGAACCCGGCGGAGACCCAACAGAACAGCACGGCGAACAGCAGAAGAATGCCGCTCTGTAAAATATACGGCAGCAGCTGCATGAAGGAGACCCAGATATCCTGGCCAATCATGTCAGCAGGGTTAATCAACGCCCAGCCCTGGTACGGCAGAATGGTTTTCATGTACCAGGTGGCGACAACCGTCTGCGCCAGCGTCAGCAGTAGCAGAATGTAACGACGAATCGTTCCTACGGTACGCCATTTCTGCTCGGAGGCCTGCTGTTCTTTGGTCAGACGTGACAGATAGCGCGGTGTCACGTCACGCCCACGCAGACGATCCCAGAAGCGGCCCACCGGGTTGGTGCGCCACGGATCGGGGAACATGGAGGAACGCGTGGCCTTCGGCATCGCCTGTAGCTGGTCACGCCCTTCGTCATCCTTGATTAACTGCCCTTCTGCCAGCGAGTCCGGCCATGCCTGCTCCAGACGTGCCTTCACTGACCCCAGCGGCGTATCATCATCACGGGAAAAATGACGATGTTCACCATCCAGCGCGGTGTGAACCGCGCGGATGTCGCTCGCAGGGAGCGCCGCTTTTTCAATGTCCGTCAGCGGCATGGCATCAATATATTCAGATGTATTATTCATTGGCAGGTAGCTGATAGCTCCAGGTTTCACTCAGCGGCTTATCGTTACTGACCAGCGCGGCGCGCATTTCAGTGGTCTGTTTCGGATCCTTCACCTTCACGCGCAGGGTCAAACGCCACCCTTTGGTGACCGGGTTGTACCGCACGGCGTTTTCAACGATTTCACCGTTATCGCCAATGCTGGCCTGTGCCGTCACGGCAGTATCCGGCGCCAGTTTTTTCATATCCTGCCCGGTGAAGTCCACGATAAATGCCAGCGTGCCATCCGGCTGACGAATCAGGTTGGACTGCTTCACGTCACCCGTTGAACGACGCGTCTGCATCACATACGCGTTATCCGGTGCGTGCAGCTTGTCTTCGTCACGGCTGAAGGTAATCGCATACTTGAAGTTCATCTCTTTACCGGCTTCAGGCAGCTGATCCGGTGTCCAGTACGCCACGATGTTATCGTTGGTTTCATCGTTGGTTGGAATTTCAACCAGCTCAACCTTACCTTTACCCCAGTCGCCTTTCGGCGTAACCCAGGCGCTTGGGCGCAGATCGTAGCGGTCATCCAGATCTTCAAAGCGGGAGAACTGACGGCCACGTTGCAGCAGACCAAAGCCCTGCGGGTTTTCCATCGCAAAGCTGCTGACCGCGAGGTGTTTCGGGTTGTTCAGCGGACGCCAGATCCACTCGCCGTTACCGGCATGGATGGAGAGGCCATTGGAATCATGCAGTTCAGGACGGAAATTGGTCGCCGGAGATGGCTGGTTCGGCCCAAACAGGAACATACTGGTCAGCGGTGCGACGCCCAGTTTGCCCACTTTATCGCGCAGGTAAACTTTAGACTGCACGTCAACCACCGTGTCACGCCCTGGCATGATCACGAAGCGATAAGCGCCGGTCGCACGAGGGGAGTCCAGCAGCGCATAAATTGTCAGACGTTTGTCGGTTGGTTTTGGACGTTCGATCCAGAACTCGCGAAAACGTGGAAATTCTTCACCTGATGGCAGCGCGGTATCAATTGCCAGACCGCGCGCAGAAAGCCCGTACACCTGCCCCGCGCCAATCACGCGGAAGTAGCTGGCGCCAAGCATGCTGACGATTTCATCGTTTTTATCTTTGCTGTTAATCGGATAAAGCACCTTGAAGCCTGCGAAGCCGAGGTCTTTCACCGTGTCTTTATCGTGTTGCACATCGCCAAAATTGAAGTAATCCGGGCTGTACTTGATTTTGCGTACCGCGGTCGCCGTTACTTCATTGATGGCAACTGGCGTGTCGAAGTACATACCCTGGTGGTAAAATTCAAGCTTGAACGGGGTTTTAATATTGTTCCAGTACGCTTTATCGTGATTGAACTGGATCTGCTGATAGTCCGCGTATTTCATGTCGCGGAAAACGGAGGGCAGGTTACTTTTTGGCGCTTCGTAGCTCTTGCCCGCCATCGATTTTGCCTGTTTTGCGACATCATCGATGTTAAAGGCCAGTGCAGATGAGGTATACAGTGACAACAGCACTGCTACACCCAACCAACGCATTTTCATCATTTGTGGTTTATGTTTCATAATAAGTAAGCACTTCCCCCTTTGTGTGCTTATATCGATCCGATCCATTTTAATGGAAACTCAGGCAATCCGACAACATTATCACTGCTTTGTTCAGCTCGCTGGCTCATGGATTAAGCAAATGAAAGAACCCGCTTTTCACTTTGCGTGCTTATCCTGGAGACAGGGTGTCGGTCTTGGTGTAGGGTTGGCTCCGAATGTAACCATTAT
This sequence comes from Enterobacter cloacae complex sp. IR5401, assembly GCF_049238425.1. NCBI lineage: Bacteria > Pseudomonadati > Pseudomonadota > Gammaproteobacteria > Enterobacterales > Enterobacteriaceae > Enterobacter > Enterobacter cloacae complex sp. IR5401. The sequence goes on from NZ_JBMKHN010000002.1 coordinate 89,523, forward strand.
GAGCCTTAGGGATAAGGCGAAAAGTCTGAGAATGCGCAAAGTTATATGAGCACAACCCCTGTACAACGTGAATATTTCCTCGACTCGATCCGCGCATGGCTCATGCTATTGGGGATCCCTTTTCATATTTCACTGATCTATTCCAGCCACACCTGGCACGTGAACAGCCAGATGCCCTCCTGGTGGCTGACGCTGTTTAATGATTTTATCCATGCCTTCCGCATGCAGGTGTTTTTTGTTATTTCCGGTTATTTCTCTTACATGCTCTTCTTGCGCTATCCCCTCAAGCGATGGTGGAAAGTGCGCGTGGAGCGCGTGGGCATACCGATGTTGACGGCCATTCCGCTGCTGACGCTGCCGCAGTTCATCATGTTGCAGCATGTTAAAGGCAAGGCGGAAAACTGGCCGAATCTCTCCTTCTATGAGAAATACAACACCCTGGTCTGGGAGCTTATTTCCCACCTCTGGTTCCTGCTGGTACTGGTGGTGCTAACCACGGTGAGTTTGCTGATCTTCAGCCAGCTGCGTCAGCGCGCGAGCACCACATCCTCGACCTTCTTCGCCAACATCACCCTGGGCAAGCTGTCGCTGCTGTTTCTTGCGCTGGGGGTCGCGTATGCCGCCATCAGGCGTACCCTGCTCATTGTCTACCCTCCCATTCTGAGCGATGGGCTGTTTAATTTCGTGGTGATGCAGACCCTGTTCTACATTCCCTTCTTCCTGATTGGGGCGCTGGCATTTATTCATCCCCGGCTTAAAGCGCTGTTTACCACCCCCTCCCCCTGGTGTGCGGTGGGTGCTGCGCTGGCCTTTGCCGCCTATCTTCTCAATCAGCGCTATGGCAGCGGGGACGCGTGGATGTATGAAACAGAGAGCGTTATAACGATGCTGATGGGCCTGTGGATGGTGAACGTGGTGTTCGCCCTTGGCCATCGTCTGCTGAATTTTAAATCCAGTCGCGTCACCTATTTCGTTAATGCTTCGCTGTTTATCTACCTGGTTCACCATCCGCTGACGCTGTTTTTCGGGGCGTACATTACGCCGCATATCGCCTCGAATGCGCTGGGCTTCTTCACCGGCCTGGTCTTTGTGGTTGGCATTGCCATCGTGTTGTATGAAATCCACATGCGGATCCCGCTTTTGCGTTTCCTGTTCTCAGGCAAACCTCAGGTTAAAGCGGGATAACAAAACGGCGCCTCCAGGGCGCCGTTTTTGCACTTCAGACATCAAAATGCCTGGCTGCGCGCGGTCAAAATCCGCTGATACAGGTCGGCGGTGTGCTCATCGAAACAGACAAAAATGACTTTTTCCGGCATGGGTTTGAGGGAAAGGTAGTGATAAACGGTATTCACGGCGATCGTAGCTGCCGCTTCCTTTGGATAGCCGAACACCCCGGTGCTAATGGCGGGGAACGCCATGATCTTATACCCGTTATCCGCCGCAAGCCGCAGGCAGTTACGATACGCCTGCTCCAGAATCTCAGCCTCATGGCGGTCGCCACCGTGCCAGACGGGTCCAACGGTATGGATCACCGCTTTGGCCGGGAGATCGCCCGCAAGCGTAATAACAGCATGCCCCGGCGGGCACTCTCCCTGCTGCTGACGCACGGTTTTGCATGCTTCAAGGAGTTGAGGGCCTGCGGCCCGGTGAATGGCACCGTCCACCCCGCCACCACCCATCAGGGAGGAATTGGCTGCGTTGACGATCACGTCAACGCGCACCGTCGTGATATCGCCATGAATAACGTCGATTTGCGGTCTCATAAACACCCTCTGCAACCCGCCTTTTTCACCAGTGTATCGCAGAGGGAGAAGGAGAAAAACTGCCGCGAAAAAAACGTCGGTTAGCGGTAATCCACCTGAACGACCGCAAGCGTTTTCTGTTCATTCAGGTATTTCATGCTGACAGCGGCCAGAGCTGAATGAGGATGATGGCCCCGGAGCGCCTCGTCATAACTGATGGTATGCGTTTTCATACGGTTATTTTCCGGACAGGAGATCGCAAACTGCTGATGCCGGGGCGTGACTTCGCACGGGTCAGCGACCACCGCGCCACGAAAATGAATCACCCCACCATTTTCTATAGTTGCTGAATAAGCCGGAGAAAAAAAAGAGGACAGGATCAGTCCCAGACCAGAAATAATACACGCTGCGGATTTGAACATTATTTGTACTCCTCAATGAAATTCGTCCTTGAGGGGTAAAAACGCTCCGTTATGACGTATCAATTTAAGCAACCCGATGACTGGGTTCTTGATATCAGCATAGCTTACCTGTGCAGCGCCGCCACTTTATTAAATCATTGATTTCATGAATTATTAAAGCGCACTTACCGGTGCGTTCCACTGCTGTGATAAATGAAGCGATTTTCCATCGGAAACGGTGACGATTATTTTTACCGCATCCCCTGAGCGAATATTTAAACTGATTCGCGTTAAATCAATCGGCTGATTAGCGGGTATAAAAAGAGTATTTTTCTGCCGCGATGTACTTTGTCCCCCCTGCCCCTGTCGGACAGATAACACCTCAACCTGACATTCGCAAGCGTCTGCCAGCGTGACCTGAGGAATAATGGTTGTCATATTTGCCTGCTGTGAGGTGCTGAACGTTATCTGGCTGGCAAGCGCGGCAAGGAGAATGAAGGTGCTCATGAGATCCTCCCGAAAAAAAACAGGGCGCATGCCCTGTTTTTTGGTACAGAAATGAATCAGTACTGGTGTGCGGTCGCGTTGTTGCCAAAGCCAACCTGGTGCACAGTCACCGTTGAGCCGGACGCTGTCTGGTCTACCGCCGCGCCGTTGCCGCCGCCGAACTGTTTCACGTTGATAACAGAGTCTTTGCTATTCCACTGGTCGATGGTGGCGCTGTTACCAAAGCCTTTTTGCAGCAGATCGATAGAACTGTCATCAGAGCCCTGGCCAACATCTGCGCCGTTACCACCACCATGCTGGGTAATGGTCAATTCAGAATCTCGGGCGTCCGTCTGCAAAGCAAGCGCGGAGTTACCGCCGCCGTACTGGTAAATGCTCAGGGTTGAGTCAGGGCCGTTATTGCCGCCACCCCAGCCACCACCGTGGCCGCCGCCAAATTGTGGTACCGCACCTGCGAAAGCACTGCCAGAAACTACGATTGCTGCAATAACTGCCACTTTGAAAAGTTTCATGGTAAACCCCCATCGGATTGATTAAGGCGTCACACATCGCTAGCGTTGAATAACGCGAATAGCCATTTGCGACTGTCTCTGTACTACAACTGCTGTTTTCTGCGTACCATACTGCGTTATATTCGCCCTGTTACCCGAGCCTTTCTGGATAATCATGGCGGTGTTGCCAAAAGCGCCCTGCTTAATACTCGCATCGTTGCCGTTGCCGGTCTGATCGATATAAGCAAGGTTATACGTCCCTGACTGATCAACATTCGCGCGGTTATTCCCGCCCTCCTGAGAAATAACGGACAGCAATTTAGAACCGCCCTGGCGTACATCAGAATTATTTCCTGAACCCTGTTGACCAATAATGGCTGCCTGATTGTATGAAGCTTTACTTAATTCATTTATCGCAAAATTATATTCAGAACTGGCTAAATCTGAATCACCTGCGATTACAAACCCAGGCGCACCCAGTAATGTAAACATCATAAACAACGTTTTGTTTTTCATGCTGTCACCCTGGACCTGGCTATAAAAAAGTATTTCTTGCTCCGTTAACGCGATTCGTTTTGTTAACGCCGCGTTACGGAAAAGAGTATGTCTGCCGAAACATGTTTAATATCTCACCCGTGCGCCTTATTTTTATATTCTCCTTCACCTCAAAGTCGTAAATCTCGCCTGAAACGACGGGATACACGCCTAAAGCAGAAACCAAAAATGTCTTCCTGCGCTTGTACAACAGCGAGACAGACTGTCCAACCTGCACCGGCTTCTTCAGACAAAAAAGACAATGCCCTTTGCCACGCGCGTGACACGAAGCAAGTTTTCTTAAGAAAAAATTCTGGCTTAGGGAAGTCTTATGTTTTTAGCAGAGATCATACTTTTTACCGGCTGGCTTAGAATAATACAAAGCCAAATAATTCAACCCGTTATAATATACTTTATGGTTTTTAAAATCTGTGCACGTTTATACACATGTACAACTTTCCCCTTATCTTAAAATCTATTAGCCCTGAAATATACACAAATTAATATCGAATTTTACATTCCGTTACACGATTAACACTTGCTTTAAAGTTTGCAATAGCTAGATTGAAAACAGCAGTACGTTATTTGTTTTTAATTTTACCGCCTCCTTTGGAGGAAGGTTTTTTAACTACACACAGCAGTGCCACACCTGTCAGTACCTCTGGTGCCCTTTTCAATAATACGAGGGCAACTGCCGGGTGTCATAAATAACGTGGGGTTTCATCATGTTTAATGAAGTCCATAGCTTACCCGGTCATACATTATTGTTGATCACAAAACCTTCCTTACAAGCGACAGCGTTATTGCAGCATTTAAAGCAATGCCTGTCTCTTAACGGGAAACTGCATAATATTCAACGTTCTTTTGATGATATCGCTTCTGGCAGCATCATTCTTCTCGATATGATGGAAGCGGATAAAAAACTCATTCATTACTGGCAAGATAATTTAAGCAGGAAAAACAATAATATCCGCGTATTGTTATTAAATACGCCTGATGAGTATCCTTTCCGCGAAATTGAGAGCTGGCCGCATATTAACGGCGTGTTTTACGTCACTGAAGAAGAAAACCGTGTCGTGGAGGGTTTGCAGGGCATATTGCGGGGGGAGTGTTATTTCTCGCAGAAACTGGCCAGCTACCTCATTACCCACTCCGGAAATTATCGCTATAACAGTTCGGAATCAGCCCTTCTGACGCACCGTGAGAAAGAGATCCTGAACAAACTGCGTATTGGTGCTTCAAATATTGAAATCGCCCGTTCGTTATTTATCAGCGAAAATACGGTTAAGACGCATCTTTATAATCTTTTCAAAAAGATAGCTGTTAAAAATCGCACGCAGGCGGTGTCGTGGGCAAACGATAACCTCAGGCGTTAATAGCATGAAACGCACCTTAAGTTGGATTGCCGCCGCAGGCATTATGCTTGCTGCCGGAAACCTTCAGGCTGTTGAGGTAGAAGTTCCCGGACTGTTAACCGACCACACCGTCACCTCTGTCGGACACGATTTTTATCGTGCCTTCAGCGATAAGTGGGAAAGCGATTATCCGGGTAACTTAACCATCAACGAACGGCCCAGTGCGCGGTGGGGAAGCTGGATCACAATAACCGCTAATCAGGACGTTATTTACCAGACTTTTTTATTCCCAACGAAAAGAGACTTCGATCAGAACGTCGCTTTCGCGCTGGCACAAACAGAAGAAGCTATTAACCGCCTACAGTTAGACAAAGCCCTTTTGAGCACAGGCGATTTAGCAAAAGATGAGTTCTAACAACGATACCAATTTCGGAGGCTGTAATGCGTCTCGCACACACAGTGATTTCGTTAATGCTCATTGCGCCGTTGAGCTGGGCCGGAAATATGACATTCCAGTTCCGCAACCCTAATTTTGGCGGCAACCCGAATAACGGAGCCTTTATGCTTAACCAGGCTCAGGCTCAAAACTCCTATAAAGACCCCAGCTATGACGATGATTTCGGTATCGAGACCCCGTCAGCCCTGGATAATTTTACTCAGGCCATCCAGTCGCAAATATTAGGTGGCTTATTAACTAACATTAATACCGGAAAACCCGGCCGGATGGTCACCAACGACTTTATCGTCGATATTGCCAATAAAGACGGGCAGCTTCAGTTAAATGTGACAGACCGAAAAACCGGTAAAACGTCGACAATCCAGGTTTCCGGTTTGCAGACCAGTTCAACTGATTTCTAAACAACCCCGAAATAAGGACAATTATTATGCAGCGCTTTTTTATTTTAGTTGCAGTGTGCTTATTAAGCGGTTGTTTAACTGCCCCGCCAAAAGAAGCCGCTAAACCCACCCTGATGCCTCGTGCCCAGAGCTATCGGGATCTGACGCATCTGCCGGTCCCAACCGGAAAGATATTCGTCTCGGTGTATAACATTCAGGATGAGACGGGTCAGTTCAAACCGTATCCGGCCAGTAACTTCTCGACAGCCGTACCGCAGAGCGCCACCGCGATGCTGGTTACCGCCCTGAAAGATTCTCGCTGGTTTATCCCGCTGGAACGTCAGGGGCTGCAAAACCTGCTTAACGAACGAAAAATCATTCGTGCCGCGCAGGAGAATGGTACCGTTGGCGTCAATAACCGCATGCCGCTACAGTCTCTCACCGCAGCCAATATCATGGTGGAAGGCTCGATTATCGGCTACGAAAGTAACGTGAAATCGGGTGGCGCGGGTGCGCGTTACTTTGGCATCGGGGCCGACACGCAGTATCAGCTGGACCAGATTGCCGTCAACCTGCGCGTGGTTAACGTGAGCACGGGTGAGATATTATCCTCGGTGACCACCAGCAAAACGATTCTCTCTTATGAAGTGCAGGCCGGGGTATTCCGCTTTATCGATTACCAGCGTCTGCTGGAGGGTGAAATTGGCTATACCTCTAACGAGCCAGTCATGCTGTGTCTGATGTCGGCCATCGAAACCGGCGTGATTTTCCTCATTAATGACGGTATCGATCGCGGCTTGTGGGATCTTCAGAATAAAAGTGACGTGAGTAATGCGGTGCTGGTGAAATATCGTGAGATGTCGGTGCCGCCAGAGTCATAATCGGCGGCGCTTAAAAAAGGCGAGATTTCCGTCTCGCCTTTTTTTATTTACTTACCGCAGGAACGCTCTGGCTCTTCTCGCGTCGGGCCGCAAGCCAGAGGCCGCTGTTCTTCATTGCGTAGCCAAACAGTAACCCCAGCATGAGCGAAGGGACCACCAGCTTCCAGTCCCCCTGCCCTGCAAAGGTCGCGCAGGCACCCATGAATGTGCCGGGCACAAAGGACAACAGCAGATGTTTTGCCTGAACGCACATCAGGAAGGCCACAATGCCGGTCATGGCGTACCCCAGGATTTCCACATGCGGCGCCAGCGCGCTGCCTTTCATAATGACCAGCGCCCAGACCACGCCACTCAGTAACGTGCAGCCTGAAATAAAGAGCCCCTTGAGACCACCCTGCGGGCAGGCGAAATAGGCCGTGCAGCCAAGAAAACCAGCCCAGCTCAACAAGCCGAGAGAGACAGCCACCCAACCCCAGAGGCCGGAGAGGATGCCAGTCGTGATTGCAATACAAAGTAATATGTTCATGGTGCGCATCTTAGCAGATGCGCACCATATAAATGAGATCAGAAGCACATTACGTGCAAGTTGAAATGTATCGTTGCAGGATTTTTGTGATTCAAGTCACTCTTCATTCTCTTCTTCCAGCTCGTCCCACATAGCAGCGATAGCGTCACGCGTCAGCGGAGCCAGCGTTCTCCAGAACGGCGAGGTGGCGTGGGCTTCCACTTTACCCAGGAAGGTGCCAACCCACGGTAGCAGATACGTTTCGAACAGGGTTTCAATCGCCTCGTTCTCATCATCACCTGCATTATCTTCAATCCAGGAGGCCGCCAGCAGCAGGGTACCGATATGATCGGCAGGCATATCCGTCAGCGGCATGCCGCGTTCTGAAAGAAACGCCCGAACTTCCGCTTCGGTCGCACCTTCCTGCCAGGCAGAACGATACGGCGACACGCGACACTCTTCCCCCACAAACAGCGCGTTGTAATCCGTTGAAATCTGCTGCATATCGCAGCTTTTTTGCAAGCGTTCCAGCAATTCATCCTGTTCCAGCGGCCAGCTCTGCGCCAGTTTACCTTCACGAATCAGGGTAAACAGCGGAACCAGCAGCGGATCCTGCGGCTGGCGGTAATATAAGGTGCCCAGCACGCGGCAAAGGATGGAAAACTCATTCATGTTTTTATTCCGTTATTAATTAAAGATCGGCAAATTCATCAATCGGCGCCATGCCGCGCGACTCAAGGAAGTCGAGCATACGACGCGGCGTGACGTTCAGGATCTGTTCTTCCGGGAAATTCACGTCCCGCAATATTTTCAGGCACTCGCTGAAATCCCCCAGCGTGAAGGCCGTGTGTGAATCAGAGCCCAGCGCCACCATGCCGCCCGCGTCACGCACGGCCGCCGCCACTTCGCGGCAGTTGGCTTCACTGCCCTTACGCGAGTGAACAAAGGAGGAGTTGTTAATCTCCAGCGCCACGCGGTGCTTCGCTGCCGCCTGCGCCACGGCCTGAATATCAATCGGGTATTTCGGATTTCCCGGGTGGCTGATAATGTGCACGTTGCCGCTGGCAATAGTGGCAATCATCGCTGCGGTGTTGGTCTCTTTATCCTGGGGCGCAAAGACCGGCTCATGGAAGCCAGCGAGGATCAGATCTAAAGAGGTCAGCATCGGGCCGGTGCAGTCAATTTCACCGTCGGTATTTTTGATGTTCGCTTCGATGCCGCGCAGTATCCCAATACCGTCCACCAGGCGTGGCCAGATACGCATATTCACAAAATGCCAGTAGTGCGGCGCATCCGCCATATCCGGACCGTGATCGGTTATCGCAAACAGTTTGATGCCTTTCAGCTTCGCCTGAGCGATATAATCATGGAGGTTACTGTAAGCGTGGGTACTGGCGACGGTGTGCATATGCAGGTCAACGGGATACATCTTTCTCTCCTCTGCGGTTTTTCCAAAGGATAGCAGTTATCAGCGGCGAATATTAGCAAAAACCCGGCGAACGCCGGGTTTCTCTCAGTAGCCTCGCTGTCTGTCGACCTGTCCGGACACCGCGTTGCCCTTCTCTATTTCGCTGATGGTATGCGAGATGTACGCCACGGCCTCCGCCGGTCGCGTCACGGCCGCAATATGGGGCGTCATCGCCACGCGCGGATGTGCCCAGAGCGGGCTGTCTTTTGGCAGCGGTTCGCGGCTATACACATCCAGCATTGCGCCTTTCAGTTTACCGCTATCCAGCGCTTTCAGCAGATCGTCTTCCACAACGTGTACCCCGCGCGCCAGGTTCATTAAGTAGCTGTCTTCTGCCAACTGGTTGAGGAGCGTGCCATTGATAATGCCGACCGTTTCCGCCGTATTCGGCAGCAGGTTAATGAGGACGCGAGTCCCTTTCAGGAACGCCGGGAGTTCGTCCGTTCCGGCAAAGCTCTCGACGCCCGGATACTCCTTACGGCTCCGGCTCCAGCAGCGCAGTGGGAAGCCCCACGGTGCGAGCGCTTCGGCGACTTTCGAACCCAGTACACCCGCGCCGAGGATGCCGATGGTGAAATCTTCACGCTGATAATCCGGAAGCGGTTCCCAGTGGGATTGCTGTTTAAACGCCTGATAATCGTCGAAACGGCGGAACCAGTGCAGCACCTGGCTCACGGCATATTCCTGCATCTGCTGCCCCATACCGGTATCTTCCAGACGAAACAGGGGAATATCTTCCGGCAGCATTTCAGGGTGTGCCTTCAGCTTACTGAGAATGGAATCCACCCCCGCACCAAGAGCAAATACCGCCTTCAAACGGCGTCCCTGAAGCATTTCGACCGGGGGATGCCAGACCAGCGCGTAGTCGGCATGTTCATTATCGCCCTGTTTCCATTCGCGAACGCGTGAGCCAGGCAGTGCCGCCGTAAGCGCATTAATCCAGTAAGCCGTATCAAAAGTGGGGTGATAGAAGATAATATCCATAGTCATTGCCTTTTATTGCACTGTTTTATTTTCATTTTCAACTGGCTTGCCAGCATAACAAATTTATCGCTAAACCGCGTTGCTGATAAAAGAGGCGCATTTCGCACATTTCGGAATCAGGTTGCCTGAAGTTTGTCTAAACACGCTAAATTACTGAAAAAGTGGGTTGACGGCAGTACGGCTTTTACTTACATTAGCGCCCGTCCCGACAACAACGGGATGACAATATGGTGAGGTGTCCGAGTGGCTGAAGGAGCACGCCTGGAAAGTGTGTATACGGCAACGTATCGGGGGTTCGAATCCCCCCCTCACCGCCATATTCATGATGAGAGCTCGTACGAAAGTACGGGCTTTTTTCTTTTATATTCTCGTAAGGGGGGATGAGACCCCCCGACCGGGGTTCGGCAACTGGCGACAGCCAGTTGGACAGACTGAGAGCGTAGCGAACAGGCTGCCCGAAGGGCGAGCGAAGCGAGTCAATCCCCCCCTCACTGCCATATTTGAAAAAGAGCTCGCATGAAAATGCGGGCTTTTTTTTCACATGTTGCACGCCTGTGGGGGATTCGAACTTTGCAGCCCCTGCGGTAATTGTGTCGGGTGGCGCTACGCTTACCCGACCTACAAAAAGCTAGTCTTCAACCATCTTTGCATACTCTTCGGTGAGAAAATCCACCAGCGTCCTGACCGATGGCAGCAGGCCGCGCCGGGAAGGATACACCGCATGGATCACTTCCCGTCTGGGTTCCCAGGCATTCAGCACCCGAACAAGTTCACCTGAAGCCAGCTGATCCTTCACCATCAAAATGGGCAGCTGTACCACGCCCACGCCCGCCATCGCCGCCTCCCGCAGCGCCAACATGTCGGTAGTCACCAGGCGCGGCGTGAAGTGAATTTCTGCCTTTGCGCCCTCCGGCCCGTTCAATTCCCACTTATGCAGGTGCTTGCCCGCCCCCATACTTAACCCCGGCCACTCGCTGAGTTCAGAGGGCATCGCCGGGTTGCCCATCCGTTCAATCAGTGCCGGCCCGGCAACCAGACAGTGTCCCCTGTCCGCCAGCACCCTTAATACCAGATCGCTGTCATCAAACGGGCGCGGACGAACGCGGATCGCCACATCCACCCCCTCCGCCACCAGATCGACCCGGCGGTTGGTGGCTTCGAGCTGAAGGTTGATCCCCGGATAGCGCGCCATAAACCGCGCCAGCATGGGCCCCACGTGAACGTGCAGCAAGGTGACAGGACAGGTGATCCGGACCATACCACGCGGCTCAGCCTGTAAAGCAGCCACCGCCTCCTCCGCAGCTTCAGCCTCCACCAGCATAGCTTTACAGTGCTGATAGAATGTCTGCCCCACCTCCGTCACCGCAAACTGCCGCGTGGTACGTTGTATCAACCGAACACCCAGGCGTTCCTCCAGCTGCGCAATCCGACGGCTCAGTTTCGACTTAGGCTGATCGAGCGCCCGACCCGCCGCTGCAAAGCCGCCATGCTCCACCACCTTCACAAACCATACGAAATCATTGAGGTCCTGCATACGCCCCCATTGTTCCATTTAAGGAACAGTGAATGTCATTTTTGCTATCTACCGGGATATTAACCCTGAATATAAGCTAATTCCATCAACAGGACATCAGGAGTTAATCATGAAAAACGTAACAGGCGTGTATACCGCACCTCGTCCGCACTGGGTCGGTGACGGTTTTCCGGTTCGTTCGATGTTTTCTTACCAGACGCATGGCGAGCCCCTGAGCCCGTTCCTGCTGCTGGACTACGCCGGACCGCATACCTTCCCGGCGGATGGCGCGAAACGCGGCGTGGGCGAGCATCCTCATCGCGGTTTTGAAACGGTGACCATCGTCTACTCAGGCGAAGTGGAGCACCGTAATTCAACCGGCAGAGGCGGCGTTATTGGTCCAGGTGACGTGCAGTGGATGACGGCGGGCGCAGGCATTTTGCACGAGGAGTGCCACTCCAGCGCGTTTTCGCAGAAAGGCGGTGAACTGAAAATGATGCAGCTGTGGGTCAACCTGCCCGCCAAAGACAAAATGGCGACGCCTGGCTACCAGAGCATCACTCAGGCGGATATCCCGGTGGTCACCCTGCCGGATAACAGCGGAACATTGCGCGTGATTGCTGGCCGCTTTGGAGAGGTAACCGGCCCGGCGCATGCCTTCTCACCGCTGAACGTGTGGGATCTCGCGCTGCATCAGGGTAGCCACCTGACGCTTAATCAGCCCGAAGGCTGGAGCACGGCGCTGGTTGTCGTTGAAGGCAGCGTGACGGTGAACGGCACCACGCCTGCCGGTGAGGCGCAACTGGTCGTGCTGAGCCAGAGCGGTGACAAACTGCATCTCGAAGCCAGCAGCGATGCCAAAGTGCTGCTGATGGCCGGGGAGCCGCTGAATGAACCCATCGTGGGCTATGGCCCGTTTGTGATGAACAGTAAAACCGAAATCGCCGAGGCTATTCGCGATTTCAACTCCGGCCGCTTTGGCCAAATCTAAACGTAATAAGGAGCGCATTATGTCTACCCCTGCAAACTTCAACGGTGCACGTCCCGTTATTGACGTAAACGATGCCGTTATGCTGCTTATCGATCACCAGAGCGGGCTTTTCCAGACCGTTGGAGACATGCCAATGCCTGAGCTGCGCGCCCGTGCAGCGGCGCTGGCAAAAATCGCCTCGCTGGCGAAGATCCCGGTGATCACCACGGCGTCGGTTCCACAGGGACCAAACGGCCCGCTTATCCCGGAGATCCACGCCAACGCGCCGCACGCACAATATGTCGCACGCAAGGGTGAGATCAACGCCTGGGATAACCCGGAGTTCGTGGCGGCGGTGAAAGCCACCGGGCGCAAAACGCTGATTATCGCGGGGACGATCACAAGCGTCTGCATGGCCTTCCCGTCCATCAGTGCGGTGGCGGACGGATATAAAGTATTTGCGGTGATTGATGCCTCTGGCACCTACAGCAAAATGGCGCAGGAGATCACCCTGGCGCGCGTGGTGCAGGCAGGCGTGGTGCCGATGGACACGGCAGCCGTTGCTTCCGAAATTCAGCGCACGTGGAACCGTGAAGATGCGGGTGAATGGGCTGAGGTGTACACACACATCTTCCCGGCCTATCAGCTGCTGATCGAAAGCTACAGCAAAGCGCAGGACGTGGTGAAAAATAGCGAAGTGCTCGATTCGCAGCGTTAACCCTGCGCGCTGCGACATAAGCTGATTAAGGCTTAACCGAACAAGCACGAATGCTGAAAATCTGCTTGACCGTTTTAGCGCAACTCCCTATAGTAGCGCCCCGTTGCCCCCCAAGCGGTCAGGCAGCAAAACAATATGGTGAGGTGTCCGAGTGGCTGAAGGAGCACGCCTGGAAAGTGTGTATACGGCAACGTATCGGGGGTTCGAATCCCCCCCTCACCGCCATATTTGAAGAAGAGCTCGCATGAAAATACGGGCTTTTTTTTCGCATGTTGTACGCCTTTGGGGGGAATGAGAGCCCCCGACCGGGGTTCGACAACTGGCGCAGCCAGTTGGACAGACTGAGAGCGTAGCGAACAGGCTGCCCGCAGGGCGAGCGCAGCGAGTCAATCCCCCCGGTGCTATATGCAGCTCGGTGCGGCCTGAGCCCCTCACCCTAACCCTCTCCCCTGGGAAGAGGGGATAAAATGCACAAAAAACAAAGCCCGGTTTCCCGGGCCTTGAACACAACAGCATATTCAATAATACGCTTGTAGCGTGCGCTGGCAGAGCGCCGAGCGGACGCAATCCTCTTTTGTGAAGCGTACCACCCCTATCATCTCATCTTCCTCAAAACGTGACATGGCATCGCTCAGGCCAGACTTAACGCCCGACGGCAGGTCACACTGGGTAATATCGCCATTGACGATCACCGTCACGTTCTCCCCGAGGCGCGTTAAAAACATCTTCATTTGCGCAGCGGTCACGTTCTGAGCCTCGTCAAGAATAACGACCGCATTTTCAAATGTACGTCCGCGCATATAGGCGAACGGCGCGATTTCCACCTTGCCAATCTCTGGTCGCAGGCAGTACTGCATAAAGGAAGCGCCCAACCGCTTCACCAGCACGTCATAGACGGGCCTGAAGTACGGGGCAAACTTCTCGGAAATATCGCCGGGCAGGAAGCCCAGATCTTCATCCGCTTGCAGTACCGGACGGGTAACGATGATCCTTTCCACGTCCTTATGAATCAGCGCCTCCGCCGCTTTGGCGGCGCTGATCCAGGTTTTCCCGCATCCGGCTTCCCCGGTTGCAAAGATGAGCTGTTTACTCTCGATAGCATTCAGGTAGTGCGCCTGAGCTTCATTTCGCGCCACAATTGGCGATGCATCGCGGCTGTCCCGCGCCATGCCAATGGATTCTACGCCGCTCATCTGCACAAGCGAGGTGACCGATTCTTCTTCACGCTGTTTATGACTACGTGAATCCCGTCTCAGCACACGTTTTGCTTCGCGACGAGCTTTGATCACTGCTTTCTGTCTTCCCATGGATAGCACCTTGAGTTGTTGGTATTCATCACACGCGCCAGCATCGGCACGATTATGCGCACGAACATCAGAGGGTTGGCTTCCTTGTAAGCCATTGCTTGCATTACCGGATGACGATATACAACGGCTACGCGCACCGTTATGCACGTCGGTAGAAAAAGGTTGTTGAGGTGAAGGAGAGAATTTGGTGGTGAAGAAATCGCTGCCGGAGTCTGAGCCTCCGCGCCGGGTACTGCGGTTGATGTGTTTACCTTGTCCAGTACAGGACGCAACCATTCGCGATCTCCATAGTGAGTTAACATCACTGCCGGGAACTACCGCTGTCTTCTCTTAAGTACATCAGGAATTATCATAAATGCAACATTTATTTTACCTGAATGCAACTTTTCGGACTGCCCCTACATGGAAAATCAGTCTTATATAGAAATATTACAGAAATATAACAATAAGATAGTCTGGGAAAAAAATAATGTCCCCGCGAACTGTCGCGGGGACGATTATCAGGCTTCTATGAGACCCTGAGCGAGCCAGGCGTTCGCGTCACGCGTGCCGGGCAGGGCAAAGAAATAGCCGCCGCCGATGGGCTTAATGTACTCTTCCAGCGCTTCGCCGTTGAGCCGCTTCTGCACGGTGAGGAATCCCTTCTCCAGATCGTGCTGATAGCAGACAAACAGCAGTCCCATATCAAGCTGCCCGGAGTTGGTCACCCCCAGCGAGTAGCTGTAACCCCTGCGCATCATCAGGCTGGATTGCGTCTCTTTGGTGCGAGGATTGGCGAGGCGAATATGGCTGTCCAGCGCGATGACATCCCCGTTCGGATCGCGGGCGTAGTCGGGTTCATCGTGCTCGAGCTTCATGCCGAGCGGTGCGCCGGTTTGCTTATCGCGGCCGAAGATAGTCTGCTGCTCTTTCAGCGGCGTGCGGTCCCAGAACTCCACGTGAAACTGAATGATACGCACCGCCTGATAGCTGCCGCCCACCGCCCAGGCCGGTTCGCCCTGATCCGCCGTAACCCAGACCACCTTGTTCATCAACGCGGTATTGCTGCTGTCCGGGTTGGCGGTACCGTCTTTGAAGCCCAGCAGGTTGACCGGCGTCTCTTTCCCTTTACTGCGCGCGGCGTGGTCAGAGATAAAACCTTCCCGCTTCCAGCGCACGCTCAGCAGATCCGGGGTGTGCTTGATAATATCGCGCAGGGCGTGGATCACCGTATCCTGGGTATTAGCGCAGATCTGCAACAGCAGATCGCCGTGGCACAGCGCCGCGTCGAGAGAATCATTCGGGAATCGCGTCATTTTTTGCAGCGCTTTCGGCTTCTGCTTCGCCAGACTGTAGCGATCATCAAATAGTGATTCCCCCACCGACACGGTGATGGTCAGATTATCGGGAGCGATAAACGCCCCGAGGATCCCGGAATCCATCGGCGGCAGGCGCGGATTCGGTGTTTCCGGTGCCGGACCTCCGGCGGTGAGGAAGGCAATGCGCGTGGTTAATAGCCTGAACAGACGCTCAAGGTCGGCCTTATCACTCGCCAACGAATCGAAAGCCACCAGCATCATCGAGGCCTGCTGCGGCGTCAGGATCCCCGCCTGGTGCTCACCATAAAACGGCTGCGTTTCCATACGCGCGTCCGGGGAGAGCGTGCCGGGGGCGCTTTGCGGTTTTGCCGCATGCGCCACCGGACAGCCGCCCGCCAGGGCAAACGCGCCGCCCAGCGCCCCTACCCCTTTTAACAACCGACGTCGGGAAGGTTCCGCCACGTCGTACTCGTCATGCTCGTTCATCGCTTAATCCAGACCCAGTACGCCACGCAGCAGGGAGAGATCTTCCGCCAGCGTCGTAATCGGGCCTTTCAGCGCGTTACGATCAGCATCGGTCAGCTTGTCGTAGGTTTCGAACCCGTCTTTGGTGCGGTATTTCGCCAGGATAGCGTCAACTTTCTTAAAATTGGCATCCACTTTCGCCAGCAGTTCGCCGTTCTCTTTTTGCAACTGTGGCCGCAGCAGATCGACAATTTTCTGTGCGCCGTCGACGTTTGCCTGGAAGTCCCACAGGTCGGTGTGGCTGTAACGATCTTCTTCACCGCTGATTTTGCTGGCGGCTACTTCTTCAATCAGACCCGCTGCGCCACCCACCACTTTCGACGGTGGGAATGCCAGCTCGCTGATGCGTTTTTGCAGCTCCAGCACGTCGCTGTTGAGCTGCTCGGCGTATTTCTCCATCCCCCTGGTGGAGTTATCGCCAAACAGGGCTTTTTCCAGACGGTGGAAGCCGGTGAATTTCGGATCGGCGGCCTTCTGCTCGTAGTCGTCTTCACGGGCGTCAATGCTGCCATCGAGGTCAGAGAACAGCTCGGCAATCGGCTCGATGCGCTCGTAGTGCTGACGTGTAGGCGCATACAGGGATTTCGCTTTTTCGATATCGCCCGCTTTCACCGCGTCGGTAAAGGCTTTGGTGCCTGCCACCAGGTCCGCCGTCTCTTTGGTGACGTAGGCTTTATAGGCGGTAATAGCGTCGCCGAGACTCAGCAGCGCCGTGCCTTTGGCCGCGTCCGCCGTCGCTGCGCCTTTGACGATCAGCTTACCTTTCGGGTTAGTCAGCAGGCCGCAGGTCATGTCATATTCCCCGGGCTGAAGATTTGCGGTCATCTTCTGGCTGAAGCCCGGCGCGATATTCTCGCGCTCTTCCACCACCATCACGCCTTTCAGGATCTCCCACTCCAGCGCCTTCTGGCTGTGGTTCTGAATAATAAACTGGGTTTTACCGCTGTTAACCGTGATGGTCATCGGCTCACACTGTTTATCGTTGACGGTGACTTTGACCTGCGGAATATCTGCTGCCTGAGCGGCGAAGGCAGACACGAGCAGCGCGGCGATGCCTGCGCATAACGCACTACGACGGAACTGAATGGCCATGACTCTTCCCTTTAAAAGTATGTTGTAACTAAAACAGCACTTACGGCGCAACGCGCGACGTCTGCGAGCCGGTACGTGGCGGCATAGCGAACAGGATCAGCGCCGGAACCAGATAGATAAAGTACATCGCCACTTCGCTGACGCTCGGCGTTTCCTGGTAGCCGAAGATCCCTTCGAGCAGGGTACCGGTCAGTGAATGGGTCGACAGGACGTTGCTGAGATCGAACGCCACGTCCTGGAAGTGGTTCCACAGGCCCGCTTCGTGGAAGGCGCGGATCGCCCCTGCCGCCAGTCCCGCGGCCACCAGCAGAATAAACAGGCTGGTCCACTTGAAGAACGCGCCCAGGTTAAGACGAATGCCGCCCCAGTAGAGCAGGAAGCCAAGCACAACCGCCGTGGCCAGCCCGAGCATCGCGCCCAGCGGCGGCCAGATGCCCACGTCCTGCTGAAAAGCCGCGAGCAGGAAGAACACGGACTCCAGGCCTTCACGCGCCACGGCGAAAAAGACCATCATGATCAGCGCCCAGCCGTGGTGGTTGCCTTTTTGCAGAGCGTTATCCACCGCCTGCTCAAGCTGTACCTTCACGTTACGGGAAACTTTGCGCATCCAGAACACCATCCAGGTGAGGATCACCACCGCTATTACGGCAACAATGCCTTCAAACAGCTCCTGCTCTTTCTGCGGAAATTCACCGGTGGTTTCGTTGATAAGAATACCCAGCCCCAGGCAGAGCGCCGCGGCAAGGAAAACGCCAACCCACATCACGCCAATCCAGCGTCCGCGCTGGGTACGCTTCAGATAACTGGCGATAAGGCTAACAATCAGGGCCGCTTCAAGGCCTTCACGTAACATAATGAGAAAAGGAACAAACATGCCGACACCTTAAATGTTTATCGCGGTCAACTGATGCAAAGAAAGGTAAATTCTTGTGATAGTGATTATCATTACAGCAACAAGAAAAACAAGCGAAATGTGTTGCGTTTTGATGACCAGATGTAAACGCATTGCGGAGTAATAATTGCCTGAGTAACCGTTGCGTTTATAAGGTATAACGAAAATGCCCATTTACGGTTAACCGGGGCTGTGGCTAAATGTCCACCTCGAAAACCAACTGAAAATAAACCATGTTTAAAATTGTCCATTTCCTGCTGGCGCTGGTGATTATTCTTGCGCTTGCCTGGCTGGTGAGTTTCGACCGCCGAAAAGTTCGTATTCGTTTCGTTTTACAGCTGATCGTGATTGAAATTGCGCTGGCGTTCTTTTTCCTGCATGCAGAAAGCGGTCTGTTTATTATTAAATACGTCTCCGGTTTCTTTGAGTCGCTGCTTAAATTCGCTGCCGAAGGGACGAATTTTGTCTTTGGCGGGATGGGTGAAAAAGGGCTGGCGTTTATTTTCCTTGGCGTGCTCTGCCCCATTATTTTTATCTCAGCGTTGATCGGTATTCTTCAGCACTGGCGCATTCTGCCGATCTTTATTCGGGTGATCGGGACGCTGCTGTCAAAACTGAACGGCATGGGCAAGCTGGAATCCTTCAACGCGGTGAGCTCGCTGATCCTCGGTCAGTCGGAAAACTTTATTGCCTACAAGGGCGTACTCGGGGATCTCTCCTCACGTCGTCTGTTTACGATGGCTGCCACGGCTATGTCGACGGTGTCGCTGTCGATTGTCGGGGCCTATATGACCATGCTCGACGCCAAATTTGTCGTCGCGGCGCTGATCCTGAACATGTTCAGCACCTTTATTATTCTTTCGGTCATTAACCCGACCCGCCCGGAAGCGGAGCCGGATATCAAGCTGGAAAAACTGCACGAATCCCAGAGCTTCTTTGAAATGCTGGGCGAGTATATTCTGGCCGGTTTTAAGGTGGCAATGATTATTCTGGCGATGCTGATTGGTTTTATCGCCCTTATTAGCGCCGTTAACGCCCTCTTCTCCAGCATATTTGGCATGAGCTTCCAGCAGATTCTGGGTTATGTGTTTTATCCGCTGGCGTGGCTTATTGGTATTCCGTTGAGCGATGCCTTAAACGCGGGGAGCATTATGGCAACTAAACTGGTGGCGAATGAATTTGTGGCGATGATCGAGCTGCAAAAAATTGCCCATCAAATGTCACCTCGCGGGCTGGGTATTTTGTCCGTGTTCCTGGTGTCGTTCGCTAACTTTGCTTCCATTGGCATTGTGGCGGGGGCAATAAAAGGTCTGAACGAGCAGCAGGGCAACGTGGTGTCGCGGTTTGGTTTGCGTCTGGTGTACGGCGCGACGCTGGTGAGCCTGCTTTCGGCGAGCTTTGCGGGGTTGGTGTTGTAAGTTTTGTGCGGTTAATGCCCGGCGGCGCTTCGCTTGCACGGGCCTACGATACTACAACGGCGGGATTTCCCGCCGTTTTTCATTAAAACTGCACGCACACCGGCTGGTCAACCCGCATCACCGACTCCTGCGCGAAGCGTGACTTATAGATCCCGCGCAACGCTTCAATATTCTTCTCACTCTGCGCATCTTTCCCGTGGATCAGCATCAGCGCCTTGCTCGGCTCGCGCGCCACCTTGCCGTCGTTACCCAGCCACTGACCACGGGCATCAAACACCGTTAAGCCATCGCGAAAACGCGGCGTCACGTCCTGGTCAACAAACTGCTGCCACTCGCTGCCGGTAATCTGCGCCCCTGCCGGGCGATTCAAGCCAAAATAGAGCGTGGTCTGCTGCATCTGGTTATCCGCTTTGCAGGTTTCCACCGGCACGTGCTGCGCGGGTGCGTTACAGCCCGCCAGCATCACGAATGCTGCCACCATTAACCCTGTTTTAATTCTCATTGATGAAGACTCACATAGGTGAAAGGACTATCCCCTCTCCCCACCGGGGAGAGGGTTAGGGTGAGGGGAGATTACTCAGCCTGAAGCTTAGTCGGCGGCGCAGTGTGGTAGTGCGCGTCGGCTTCCGCAAAGCGTTTCTGCATGGAGGCAGACGGTGCTTTACCCAGCAGGCTGAAGACCACGATACCGATGCTGCCGAAGATGAAGCCAGGAATGATTTCGTACAGGCCCAGCCAGGCGAACTGTTTCCAGACGATAACGGTCACCGCACCAATAATCATCCCCGCCAGCGCGCCGTTGCGGGTCATGCGTGACCACATGACGGAGAACAGGACTACCGGCCCAAACGCGGCACCGAAGCCCGCCCACGCGTAGCTCACCAGCCCCAGCACGCGGTTTTCCGGGTTTGCTGCCAGCGCAATCGCCACCAGCGCAACCAGCAGCACCATAAAACGCCCTACCCACACCAGCTCTTTCTGGCTCGCGCCCTTACGCAGGAACGCTTTGTAGAGGTCTTCGGTGATGGCGCTGGAGCACACCAGCAGCTGACAGCTCAGGGTGGACATCACCGCAGCCAGGATCGCGGAGAGCAGAATACCGGCAATCCAAGGGTTAAACAGAATCTGCGCCAGTTCGATGAACACGCGCTCGGCGTTCTGGTTCACCGCGCCCGCCTGCGCCGGGTTGTTGTTAAAGTACGCAATGCCGAAGAAGCCAACCGCGCACGCGCCCGCCAGACACAGGATCATCCACGTCATGCTGATGCGACGCGCGTGAACGATGGTATGGTGAGAATCCGCCGCCATAAAGCGCGCCAGAATGTGCGGCTGACCGAAGTAGCCCAGGCCCCAGCCCATCAGGGAGACGATGGCGACAAAGTTCAGCCCTTTCAGCATATCGACGTTTTCAATGCTCTTCTGCTTGATCACTTCCAGCGATTCGCCAAAGCCGCCGACGGTGAAAATGACAATCACCGGGGTCAGGATCAGGGCGAAAATCATCAGGCTCGCCTGCACGGTGTCGGTCCAGCTTACCGCCAGGAATCCGCCCACGAAGGTATAGAGGATGGTCGCGGCCGCACCGGCCCACAGGGCGGTTTCATAGCTCATGCCGAAGGTACTTTCGAACAGACGCGCGCCCGCCACGATGCCGGAAGCACAGTAGATGGTGAAGAACAGCAGGATCACCACCGCAGAGATAATGCGCAGGATACGGCTGTTATCTTCAAAGCGTCCGGTGAAGTAATCCGGCAGCGTCAGGGCGTTGTTGTTGGCTTCGGTATGCACACGCAGACGGCCTGCTACCAGCTTCCAGTTGATCCATGCGCCAACGGTCAGGCCGATGGCGATCCAGCTTTCGGAGATACCGGAGATGAAAATCGCGCCCGGCAGCCCCATCAGCAGCCAGCCGCTCATGTCGGAAGCGCCCGCAGAGAGTGCGGTGACCATCGGGCCTAAGCTGCGCCCGCCGAGGATGTAGTCGTCAAAGTTTTTAGTGGAACGCCATGCCAAAAACCCTATCAGGATCATGCCAAAAATATAAACGAGAAATGTCACCAGCATCGGTGTGCTAATAGCCATTCAAATTCTCCAAAATGTCGAGCGACAACCGTCCGGGTTGCCTTGTTATGTCATCACCGGAACGTAGTGATGTGTGTATGTGTTTCCGTTGGGCGCGCTATCCTGCCGTATACGCATCCCACTGACAAACGATTTAACACTGCATTTACATGAATTTCATCACTGGTTTTATACGTCTTTCCTATAGGTTGCACTCGCTCACGCTTTTACGGGTTGCACCTTTAAAAAGTGTTAAGCACCGCATAAAAACTGGGCTCAGAAACGGCCGCACGTTCTTTTTCACAGCTAACTAATCGTTAACAATCCATTCATTTTCCAGCTTGCAGACCAGGTCACATTTAACACGGTTGCACAAAGTTGCAACATGGTGGATATTTCACGCTATCAACAGAACGCTATTACAGAACAACAGGAGTTTTGGCATGGGGATGACCACCATGGGGGTTAAGCTGGATGACGCTACCCGCGAACGGATTAAAACCGCTGCGACCCGCATCGACCGCACACCGCACTGGTTAATCAAGCAGGCGATTTTTAACTATCTGGAAAGACTGGAGAGTGAAGAAGGTCTGCCGGAGCTGCCTGCCCTGCTGGCGGGCGCAGCGAACGAAAGCGAAGAAGCCGCGACGGCCGTTGAGGAGAACCACCAGCCGTTCCTCGAATTTGCCGAGCAGATCCTGCCGCAGTCCGTCAGCCGCGCCGCCATTACCGGCGCCTACCGCCGTGCCGAAACCGACGCCGTGCCGATGCTGCTGGAGCAGGCGCGCCTGCCGGAAGCCGTTGCCGCTCAGGCGCACAGCCTGGCGTATCAGCTCGCCGACAAGCTGCGTAACCAGAAAACCGCCAGCGGACGCGCCGGTATGGTTCAGGGTCTGCTGCAGGAGTTTTCCCTCTCCTCACAGGAAGGCGTGGCGCTGATGTGTCTGGCGGAAGCGCTGCTGCGTATTCCGGATAAAGCCACCCGCGATGCCCTGATCCGCGACAAAATCAGCAACGGCAACTGGCACTCCCACATTGGCCGCAGTCCGTCGCTGTTCGTTAACGCCGCCACCTGGGGCCTGCTGTTTACCGGCAAGCTGGTCTCCACCCATAACGAAGCCAACCTGTCGCGCTCCCTGAACCGCATCATCGGCAAGAGCGGCGAGCCGCTGATCCGCAAGGGCGTGGACATGGCGATGCGCCTGATGGGCGAGCAGTTCGTCACCGGGGAAACCATTGCCGAAGCGCTGGCGAACGCCCGCAAGCTGGAAGACAAAGGCTTCCGCTACTCCTACGACATGCTGGGTGAAGCGGCGCTGACCGCCGCCGACGCGCAGGCCTACATGGTCTCTTACCAGCAGGCGATCCACGCCATCGGTAAAGCGTCCAACGGTCGCGGTATTTATGAAGGTCCGGGCATCTCTATCAAGCTTTCCGCCCTGCACCCGCGCTACAGCCGCGCGCAGTACGACCGGGTGATGGAAGAACTCTACCCGCGCCTGAAGTCCCTGACCCTGCTGGCGCGCCAGTATGATATCGGCATTAACATCGACGCCGAAGAGGCGGACCGTCTGGAGATCTCCCTCGATCTGCTGGAAAAACTGTGCTTCGAGCCGGAGCTGGCGGGCTGGAACGGAATTGGTTTCGTTATCCAGGCCTACCAGAAACGCTGCCCGTTCGTCATTGACTACCTGATTGACCTGGCCAGCCGCAGCCGTCGCCGCCTGATGATCCGTCTGGTGAAGGGCGCCTACTGGGACAGCGAAATCAAACGCGCCCAGATGGAAGGTCTGGAAGGCTATCCGGTCTATACCCGCAAGGTCTACACCGACGTCTCCTACCTCGCCTGCGCGAAAAAACTGCTCGGCGTGCCGAACCTGATTTATCCGCAGTTCGCCACCCACAACGCCCACACCCTGGCGGCGATCTACAGCCTGGCGGGTCAGAACTACTATCCGGGCCAGTACGAGTTCCAGTGCCTGCACGGCATGGGTGAACCGCTGTACGAGCAGGTGACCGGTAAAGTGGCCGACGGCAAGCTGAACCGTCCGTGCCGAATCTATGCCCCGGTAGGTACCCACGAAACCCTGCTGGCCTACCTGGTGCGCCGTCTGCTGGAGAACGGGGCGAACACCTCCTTCGTTAACCGCATCGCCGACACCACCCTGCCGCTGGACGAGCTGGTGGCCGACCCGGTACAGGCCGTTGAGAAGATGGCGGCGCAGGAAGGCCAGATTGGCCTGCCGCATCCGAAGATTGCCCTGCCGCGCGAGCTGTATGGTGCAGGCCGCGTCAACTCGGCGGGTCTGGATCTCGCCAACGAACACCGTCTGGCGTCGCTCTCTTCCGCCCTGCTTAACAGCGCATTGCAGAAGTGGCAGGCCAGGCCGATCCTTGAGCAATCCGTTGAGGACGGTGAAATGCAGCCGGTGATTAACCCGGCAGAGCCGAAGGATATCGTCGGCTACGTGCGCGAAGCCACGGAAGCGGAAGTGGAGCAGGCCCTGGAGAGCGCGGTGAACAACGCGCCAATCTGGTTTGCCACCCCGCCGCAGGAGCGTGCCGCCATTCTGGAACGCGCGGCGGTGCTGATGGAAGATCAGATGCAGCAGCTGATCGGCATTCTGGTGCGTGAAGCGGGTAAAACCTTCAGCAACGCCATCGCCGAAGTGCGCGAGGCGGTAGACTTCCTGCACTACTACGCCGGTCAGGTGCGCGATGATTTCGACAACGAAACCCACCGTCCGCTCGGCCCGGTGGTGTGTATCAGCCCGTGGAACTTCCCGCTGGCGATCTTCACCGGCCAGATTGCCGCGGCGCTGGCCGCAGGCAACAGCGTGCTGGCGAAACCGGCAGAGCAGACCCCGCTGATTGCCGCCCAGGGCATTAACATTCTGCTGGAAGCGGGCGTACCGGCGGGCGTGGTGCAGCTGCTGCCAGGGCGCGGTGAAACGGTCGGGGCCAAACTGACCTCCGATAACCGCGTACGCGGCGTGATGTTTACCGGTTCTACCGAAGTGGCCTCCCTGCTACAACGCAACATCGCCACCCGTCTGGATGCGCAGGGCCGTCCTACCCCGCTGATCGCTGAAACCGGCGGCATGAACGCCATGATCGTGGACTCCTCCGCACTCACCGAGCAGGTCGTCGTTGACGTGCTGGCTTCTGCCTTCGACAGCGCGGGCCAACGCTGTTCCGCCCTGCGCGTACTGTGCTTACAGGATGACGTGGCTGACCACACGCTGAAGATGCTGCGCGGTGCGATGGCGGAATGCCGCATGGGCAACCCGGGCCGTCTCACTACCGACATCGGGCCGGTGATCGACGCGGAAGCCAAAGCCAACATTGAAAACCACATTCAGACCATGCGTGCAAAAGGCCGTCCGGTGTTCCAGGCGGTGCGCGAGAACAGCGAAGATGCCCGCGAGTGGCAGACCGGCACCTTCGTGCCGCCAACGCTGATTGAGCTGGCAAGCTTCGACGAGCTGAAAAAAGAGGTCTTCGGCCCGGTACTGCACGTGGTGCGCTACAACCGTAACAACCTCAACGAGCTGATCGATCAGATCAACGCCTCGGGTTACGGCCTGACGCTTGGCGTGCATACCCGTATCGACGAAACCATTGCCCAGGTGACCGGCAATGCTAAAGTTGGCAACCTGTACGTCAACCGCAACATGGTTGGCGCGGTCGTGGGCGTGCAGCCATTCGGCGGTGAAGGTCTCTCCGGCACCGGCCCGAAAGCGGGCGGTCCGCTCTATCTGTACCGTCTGCTGGCAAACCGTCCGGAAAATGCGCTGGGCGTGACGCTGGCGCGTCAGGACGCGGAATATCCGGTGGATGCGCAGGTGAAAGCCGTGCTGACCCAGCCGCTGGACGCGCTGATTAAGTGGGCTGAAAATCGTCCCGAGCTGCATGCGATTGCACAGCAGTACGGCGAGCTGGCGCAGGCGGGAACACAGCGTCTGCTGCCGGGTCCAACCGGCGAGCGCAACACCTGGACGCTGATGCCGCGCGAGCGTGTGCTGTGCGTGGCGGATAACGAGCAGGATGCGCTGGTGCAGCTGGCAGCCGCAACGGCAACGGGCTGTGAGGTGCTGTGGCCGGAAGATGCCCTGCATCGCGACCTCGCCAAACAGTTGCCAAAAGCGGTTTCGGCCCGCATTCGCTTTGCGAAGGCCGATGCCCTGCTGACCCAGCCGTTTGACGCGGTGATCTACCACGGTGATTCCGACCAGCTGCGCGAACTGTGCGAGCAGGTTGCGGCCCGCAGCGGTGCCATCGTTTCCGTGCAGGGCTTTGCGCGCGGGGAAACCAACCTGCTGCTGGAGCGTCTGTACGTTGAGCGCTCGCTCAGCGTCAACACCGCGGCGGCGGGGGGTAACGCCAGCCTGATGACAATCGGCTAACGCTGTGCTAATAAGGCTCCGGAGACGGAGCCTTAATTTATTGGGGAGTGTATGAAACGATATCTTATCGCAGGCGCAGCACTGCTGCTCAGCGCCAGCGCGCTGGCCGACGAGTGCGACAAAGCGACCACCCAGACAGAACTCAGTGCCTGTGCGGCAGAGCAGTACCAGGCTGCGGATAAAAAGCTCAACCAGACGTACCAGGCCGCCATCAAACGCGCGGCAGCCCCTCAGCGCGACCTGCTGAAAAAGGCGCAGCAGGCGTGGATCGCCCTGCGTGACGCAGACTGTAAATTGATGGGTTCAGGAACCGAAGGTGGCACTATTCAGCCGATGATTATCAACCAGTGCCTGACGGAGAAAACCGCGGAGCGCGAAGCGTTTCTGGCCACGCTGATGCAGTGTGAAGAGGGCGACTTAAGCTGCCCTCTTCCACCGGGAAACTAGCGCACGCGGATCCCTTCGATAATCATCCGCTGTACGTTTTCCAGGGTGCTCTGGAAAAACGCCTCGTCCTGGAGCGTTTTACCGGTCACCGCCTCGACCTGGGCCGCGAAGTCAGCGTAATGCTGGGTAGCGGCCCAGATCATAAAGATCAGATGCTGCGGGTCGACGGGCGCCAGTTTTCCGCTGGCGACCCATCCGGCAATAATGGCCGATTTATCGTCCACCAGCTGCTTTAGATCTCCCGTCAGCTCCGCCTGCAACAGCGGCGCGCCCTGCAACATCTCCAGGCAGAACAGCCTTGATGCCTGCGGGTAATCACGCGATACCTCCAGCTTCAGGCGTATGTACTCCTCTATCGCCACCAGCGGGGCCAGCTCTTCGCGAAATGCTTTAAGTGGTGCGAGCCAGATATCGAGGATTTGCTGCATCACCGCCACATACAGCGCCTCTTTCGACGGGTAGTAGTAGAGCAGATTGGTCTTGGACACCCCGGCCTGCTCCGCTACCTGCTCAAGGCGCGTACCGTGAATACCAAACTGCGAAAATGTCTCCAGCGCAGCGCTGAGGATCGCCTGTTTCTTGGCGCTCACCGCCTGCGAACGTTTACCGGGTGTTTTCACTGCGCCTTGTGTCATTTTCGCTCTCCATTTTCTGTCCTGCGCTCAGCATAGCAAAACCCCCGTCTCGCCACGACCTTCTGCACCCTCAGCGCGCATGAGTGCCTGTTTTCTGTGCAATGATTTTGACCATCCAGTCCACATTTTCGCTGTTAATTTTAACAACCATAATTTAACACATTAATAACAAAGTGATTTTCAAAACTGGCACTGCCTTTGCAAAAACATCGTGACACCTACGACGTAATGAAGAGAGGTTTGTGATGAAAATTGGCGTATTTGTACCGATCGGCAACAACGGCTGGCTTATCTCGACCACTGCCCCGCAATACATGCCGACCTTTGAGCTGAATAAAGCCATCGTGCAGAAAGCGGAGCATTACCATTTCGACTTTGCGCTCTCGATGATCAAGCTGCGCGGTTTCGGCGGTAAGACCGAATTCTGGGACCACAACCTGGAGTCCTTTACCCTGATGGCGGGCCTGGCGGCGGTCACCTCGCGGATCCAGATCTACGCCACCGCCGCCACCCTTACCCTGCCCCCGGCGATCGTGGCGCGGATGGCCTCCACCATCGACTCCATCTCCGGCGGGCGCTTTGGCGTTAACCTGATCACCGGCTGGCAAAAGCCGGAGTACGAGCAGATGGGGATCTGGCCGGGGGACGATTACTTCTCCCGTCGCTACGACTACCTGACTGAATATGTGCAGGTGCTGCGCGATCTGTGGGGCACCGGCAAAAGCGATTTCAAAGGCGATTTCTTCACCATGAACGACTGCCGCGTCAGCCCGCAGCCGTCGGTGCCGATGAAGGTTATCTGCGCCGGGCAGAGCGACGCGGGAATGGAATTTTCCGCGAAATACGCCGACTTCAACTTCTGCTTCGGCAAAGGCGTTAACACCCCGGCCGCCTTCGCGCCCACTGCGGCACGCATGAAAGCGGCCGCCGATAAAACCGGGCGCGACGTGGGCTCCTACGTGCTGTTTATGGTGATTGCCGACGAAACCGATGACGCCGCGCGCGCCAAATGGGAACGATACAAGGACGGCGCGGATGACGAAGCACTGAGCTGGCTGACCGAGCAGAGCCAGAAGGATACCCGCTCCGGCGCGGACACCAACGTTCGCCAGATGGCCGACCCGACGTCTGCCGTCAATATCAACATGGGCACCCTGGTTGGCTCGTATGCCAGCGTCGCCAGAATGCTCGACGAAGTGGCTGCCGTGCCCGGCGCCGAAGGCGTGCTGCTGACCTTCGATGATTTTCTCACCGGCGTGGAAACCTTCGGCGAGCGCATTCAGCCGCTGATGCAGTGCCGCGCCCACATCCCTGCCGTGACGAAGGAGGTGGCGTAATGACGACCCTCAACGCTCGCCCGGAAGCCATTACCTTTGACGCGCAGCGCAGCGCGCTGATCGTGGTGGATATGCAAAACGCCTATGCCAGTAAAGGCGGGTATCTGGATCTGGCCGGGTTTGACGTCTCCACCACGCAGCCGGTGATCGAGAACATTAAAACCGCCGTGCACGCTGCGCGCGCTGCGGGCATGCTCATCGTCTGGTTCCAGAACGGCTGGGACGACCAGTACGTCGAGGCTGGCGGTCCCGGCTCACCCAACTTTCACAAATCCAACGCCCTGAAAACCATGCGCCAACGGCCCGAACTCCAGGGCACGCTGCTGGCGAAAGGCGGCTGGGATTATCAGCTGGTGGATGAGCTGGTACCGGAAGCCAGCGATATCGTACTGCCGAAACCGCGCTACAGCGGCTTTTTCAATACCCCGCTCGACAGCCTGCTGCGCAGCCGGGGCATTCGTCATCTGGTCTTTACGGGCATTGCCACCAACGTCTGCGTGGAGTCGACCCTGCGCGACGGCTTTTTCCTCGAGTATTTTGGCGTGGTGCTGGAAGACGCTACCCATCAGGCCGGGCCGGATTTTGCCCAGAAAGCCGCCCTGTTCAATATCGAAACCTTTTTTGGCTGGGTCAGTAACGTCAATGATTTCTGCGACGCGCTGGATCCCCCGCTCGCCCGTATCGCCTGAGGAGAACCGCTATGCCGAAATCCGTGATTATTCCGCCGGGCACCAGCACTCCGATTGCCCCCTTCGTTCCCGGCACCCTCGCCGACGGCGTGGTGTATGTCTCGGGCACGCTGCCATTTGATAAAGACAACAACGTGGTGTTTATCAACGACCCAAAGGGGCAAACCCGCCACGTGCTGGAGACGATCAAAACCGTGATCGAAACGGCGGGTGGCACGATGGAGGACGTGACCTTCAACAGCATCTTTATCACCGACTGGAAAAACTACGCCGCGATTAACGAGATTTACGCGGAGTTTTTCCCCGGCGATAAACCGGCGCGGTTTTGCATCCAGTGCGGGCTGGTAAAGCCCGAAGCGCTGGTTGAAATTGCCACCGTTGCGCACATCGCGAAGTGAGGCCGCCATGAAACTGTCCATTTCCCCGCCCCCCTTTGCGGGCGCGCCCGTGGTGGTACTGATTGCCGGGCTCGGCGGCAGCGGGAGCTACTGGCTGCCTCAGCTCGCCGTGCTGGGGCAGGAGTATCAGGTGGTGTGCTACGACCAGCGGGGCACGGGGAATAACCCGGATACCCTGCCGGAAGACTACACCCTCGCACACATGGCCGACGAGCTCGCACTGGCGTTAGCCGGGGCAGGGATCGCCCGTTACTGCGTGGTCGGCCACGCGCTGGGGGCGCTGGTGGGCCTGCGGCTGGCCATCGATAAGCCCGACGCCCTTACCGCGCTGGTCTGCGTCAACGGCTGGCTGACGCTCAATGCCCATACCCGACGCTGTTTTGACGTTCGCGAACGTCTGCTGCATGCGGGCGGCGCGCAGGCGTGGGTAGAGGCACAGCCGTTGTTCCTCTACCCGGCAGACTGGATGGCCGCCCGCGCCCCGCGGCTGGAGGCCGAGCACGCGCTGGCGCTGGCCCATTTTCAGGGCAAAGCCAATCTGCTGCGCAGGCTGCATGCCCTGAAACAGGCCGATTTCAGCCGCCACGCTGCACGCGTTCGCTGCCCCGTGCAGATTATCTGTTCCACCGACGATCTGCTGGTGCCGTCCGTCTGTTCTGATGAACTGCACGCCGCACTCCCGCACGCCCGCAAAACGGTCATGCGCCAGGGCGGGCATGCCTGCAACGTGACCGCGCCGGACATCTTTAACACTCTGCTGCTGAACGGGCTTGCCAGCCTGCTGCACAGCCCAGAATCCGCTTTGTAAGGAGTTTGAATGAGCGAAGCCATCACGCCCGCCGCGCTGGAAACGCTGTTTACCGGCGCACGTACCCATAACGGCTGGCTGGATATACCGGTCAGTGACGAGACGCTGCACGAGATTTATGACCTGATGAAATGGGGGCCGACGTCCGCCAACTGCTCCCCGGCGCGCATTGTGTTTGTGCGAAGCCCGGAAGGAAAAGAAAAGCTGCGCCCGGCGCTCTCCAGCGGCAACCTTGAGAAAACGCTCACTGCCCCGGTCACGGCGATTGTCGCCTGGGACAGCGAGTTTTATGGGCGCCTGCCTGAACTGTTCCCGCACGGCGATGCCAGAAGCTGGTTTACCGCAAGCCCCGCGCTGGCGGAAGAAACCGCCTTTCGCAACAGCTCAATGCAGGCCGCGTTCCTGATTTTCGCCTGCCGCGCGCTCGGGCTCGACACCGGGCCGATGTCCGGTTTTGACCGGGAAAAAGTGGACGCGGCCTTTTTCACGGGCACGCTGCTTAAAAGCAATCTGCTGATCAACATCGGCTACGGCGATACGACCAAACTGTACGGACGCCTGCCGCGTCTGGCCTTTGACGATGCCTGCGGGCTGGCGTAAGGAGCCATCATGACGACACCCGATCAACAAACGTTCCGTGATGCCATGGCCTGCGTCGGTGCGGCGGTCAATATCATCACCACCGACGGCCCGGCGGGAATGGCGGGCTTTACCGCAAGCGCGGTATGCAGCGTAACCGATACCCCGCCCACTCTGCTGGTGTGCCTCAACCGCGGCGCGTCGGTCTGGCCGATTTTCAGCGAGAACCGCACCCTGTGCGTTAACACGCTGAGTGCCGGACAGGAGCCTTTATCCAACCTGTTTGGCGGGAAAACGCCGATGGCGGACCGCTTTGCCGCTGCCCGCTGGCAGACAGGCGACACGGGCTGCCCGCGTCTGGAAAATGCGCTGGCCTCGTTCGACTGCCGCATCAGCCAGGTGGTGAGCGTTGGCACTCACGACATTCTGTTTTGCGACATCGTATCCATCGTACGCCACCCGGCGCAGCAAGGGCTGGTGTGGTTCGACCGCGGCTATCACGCACTTATGCGACCCGCCTGTTAATCCGCATTCAGGAGACAGATCATGTTCGGACTTCCCCACTGGCAGTTGAAATCGACCTCCACAGAAGCAGGCGTGGTCGCGCCGGATGAAAGGCTCCCGCTCGGGCAGACAATGGTGATGGGCGTGCAGCATGCGGTCGCGATGTTTGGTGCGACGGTGCTGATGCCCATGCTGATGGGGCTGGATCCTAACCTCGCCATTTTGATGTCGGGTATGGGTACCCTGCTGTTCTTTTTTGTCACCGGCGGGCGTGTGCCCAGCTATCTGGGCTCCAGCGCCGCCTTCGTTGGAGTGGTCATTGCAGCGACCGGGTTTAACGGTCAGGGTATTAATCCCAACCTGAGCGTGGCCCTCGGAGGCATTATCGCCTGTGGGCTGGTCTACACCCTGACCGGTCTGGTGGTGATGAAAGTCGGCACGCGCTGGATCGAGCGAATGATGCCCCCCGTCGTCACCGGGGCGGTGGTGATGGCGATAGGCCTGAACCTCGCGCCGATTGCGGTGAAGAGCGTATCCGGCTCGCCGTTTGAAAGCTGGATGGCGGTGATAACGGTGCTGTGCATCGGCGTGGTGGCGGTCTTTACGCGCGGCATGATCCAGCGGCTGCTGAGCCTGGTCGGGCTGATTGCGGCCTGTCTGGTCTACGCGCTGCTGGCGAACGTGTTCGGCCTCGGCAAACCGGTTGATTTCACACTGATTCATCAGGCCGCCTGGTTCGGCATGCCGCACATAACCTCGCCCACCTTTAACGCTCAGGCGATGATGCTCATCGCGCCTGTCGCGGTAATTCTGGTGGCTGAAAACCTGGGCCATTTGAAAGCCGTAGCGGGAATGACCGGCCGCAATATGGACCCGTATATGGGACGGGCGTTTGTGGGAGACGGTCTGGCGACCATGCTCTCCGGCTCGGTCGGCGGCAGCGGCGTGACGACCTACGCGGAAAACATCGGCGTGATGGCAGTGACCAAAGTCTACTCGACGCTGGTCTTCGTGGCGGCGGCGGTGATGGCGATGCTGCTCGGCTTTTCCCCAAAATTCGGCGCATTGATCCACACCATCCCGGCACCTGTGATTGGCGGCGCCTCGATTGTGGTATTTGGTCTTATTGCCGTCGCGGGGGCACGTATCTGGGTGCAGAATCATGTTGATCTGAGCCAGAATGGTAACCTGATCATGGTGGCGGTGACACTGGTGCTGGGGGCGGGTGATTTCGCCCTGACGCTGGGCGGGTTTACGGTAGGCGGGATTGGCACGGCGACCTTCGGCGCGATCCTGCTCAACGCCCTGCTGAGCCGCCGGAAAAGGGATGTACCGCAAGGAAAAGCCATCACCCCTTCCACCTGAAATACGTGCCGCATTCTTGCCGGGTGACGCTACGCTTACCCGGCCTACAATTGGCAAGTAGGCCCGAGCAAGCGAAGCGCCGCCGGGCTAAACGGACAGGGTGCGCGTTGTTAGCTATCTGCCCTTTGTTCAGCGCTCAATCCGGCAGTCGCCTTACGTCGTTTTTTTAACTTCAACTCGCTCACCAGCACCCCGGCGATAATAAATGCCGCGCCCACCAGCGCCAGCAGCGGCAGACGCTCCCCGGCGAGTCGCCCGAAAATACCCGCCCACACCGGTTCACCGGTGTAAATGACCGTCGCCCGTGTCGGGGATACGCTGCGCTGCGCCCAGTTCATGGTAACCTGGATAATGGCGCTGAAAATACCCAGCCCCAGCGCCACGACGATAAGCCCGGTAGACATCGGCGGGACGGACTCCCCTGCCGGCACCATCGTCGCGAACGCCACCAGCGACGCGGTGGCAAGCTGCACCACCGTCACCCGCTTGAGGTCCACTTTTCCTGCCCAGGCGCTAATCAGAATAATTTCTGCCGCAATGGCGACGGCCCCCACCAGAGTGATGATCTCCCCCGGCCCCAGCGCCAGCAGATTATTTTCCGGCCCGGCTAATAAAATAAGGCCGATGAACGCCAGCACGATGCCAATGCACGACATCAGGCCCGGCATTCTGCCGAGGCACAGCCACTGCAACAGCGGCACCAGCGGTACGTACATGGCGGTGATGAAGGCGGATTTACTGCTGGAGATAGACTGGAGCCCCCACGTTTGCAGGCTGTAACCCATGGCAATCGCCACGCCAATGGCGACACCCGCTTTAAGCTCTCTCAGGGTCAATCCGCGCAGGGTTTTCAGTGAAATAAGCGCCACGGCAACCGCAGCGGTTGCAAAACGCAGCCCTACAAAGAAAAACGGATCGCTCATCGTGACCGCGTACTGAACGGCAAGAAAGGTTCCGCCCCAGAACATGGTGATCAAAATCAGGATGGCTTCCTGAGGCTTAATGGAGAAGGTAAAACGGGAAACGGACATGGGACACCAGCACGAAGAATCAATCCTGTAGTGTGCGATGCCTTTGATGACAGTTCAATGTAGCAGACATAAAAAAACCGCCGGGAAACCCGGCGGCAGAGAGTTAACCCGGCGTACTACTTGTTGCTGCCGTGGCTATTTTTACCCCCTTTTTTACCAGCCTCTGATGCGCGCTGAGGGTCGTTTTTAAAGTTGCCCCCGCTAGACTGGCCACCTTTACGACCTGCTTCTGATGCTCTTTCACGGTCTTCAGCGAAATTACCTGAACCACCACGATGGTTTGCCATCTCTAACCTCCAGAGTGTGAAACATTAGACATCATATTGCATTCAGTAAAAGAGGATTCTTTCACCTCGCGGCTCAAGGACAGTGCCTTTATCTGTGCCGCGTGAAACTAAGCTTAGTGTAATGCGGCTATCCGGCAAGCGAGAGGTAATATTCTGCAACATGATCTCAGCCTTTCGTATGAAATATTGAGGAAGTCATTCATAAGCCATTCTTATATTTTGAAAAATCCGCGCCGCGAAAGTTGTTTCATTTTGCTACAAAGCACGTAACGAAAAGATATTGTTATATATCAAAGAAATGCCGTTCATTTTTGCAGTCTGGCTGTGATGTCATATCTTTAAAGGAACGCAGCGATCCGCTGTAAGAAAAACCAACGAGGAGTGATGCAAAATGGCAAAAGTTCTGGTGCTCTATTATTCCATGTATGGACACATTGAAACCATGGCTCACGCAGTAGCAGAAGGCGCAAACAGAGTAGACGGCGTTGAGGTCGTGGTTAAACGCGTACCGGAAACCATGCAGGCGGAAGCCTTCGCCAAAGCCGGGGGGAAAACACAAAACGCCCCGGTCGCCACCCCGCAGGAGCTCGCGGACTATGATGCCATTATCTTCGGCACCCCGACCCGCTTCGGCAATATGTCCGGCCAGATGCGCACCTTCCTCGACCAGACGGGCGGGCTCTGGGCCTCCGGCGCGTTATACGGCAAGCTGGCCAGCGTGTTCAGCTCTACCGGCACGGGCGGCGGCCAGGAGCAGACGATCACTTCCACCTGGACAACGCTTGCGCATCATGGGATGGTCATTGTGCCGATTGGCTACGGCGCGCAGGAACTGTTTGATGTCTCCCAGGTCCGTGGTGGTACGCCCTATGGCGCAACAACGATTGCCGGTGGGGATGGTTCACGTCAGCCAAGCAATGAAGAACTTTCAATCGCCCGCTATCAGGGTGAATACGTCGCGGGTCTTGCCAAAAAACTGAACGGCTAACCCAACAGGAGGACAAGTATGCCAACTCAAGAATCCAAAGCTCACCACGTGGGCGAATGGGCAAGTTTACGCAATACCTCTCCGGAGATTGCCGAAGCCATCTTTGAAGTCGCCAATTATGACGAAAAGCTGGCTGAGCAGATTTGGGAAGAAGGCAACGATGAAGTGCTGGTTCGCGCCTTCGAAAAAACCGACAAAGACTCGCTGTTCTGGGGCGAGCAAACCATCGAACGTAAAAACGTCTGAACGTTCCCCCCGCCCACGCGGGGGGTTATTTTCTATTTCGCCGCGTTATCCATCACCGCATTGAATTTATCGACAGGACAGAAGCCGTTGCCATCCACCGGACAGCCCTTCAGCTCCAGCGTCACGCGCTGCGCAGGGGATTGCAGCGACAGTACGCTGGCGTTACGCAGCTGATCTGAACTCTGGTAAACATACTCAATTTTCATCAGCTCCTGGTTAGTGTTTTTATCATGCCAGCGCTGGAAGACAATTTTACCGCCAATCGGGGTTCTTTCCTGCTGGTCGTGCAGCTGATAAGGCCTGAAGTCCAGCGCGGTCAGCAGCGAGGCGATGTTAGAGTCGTGCCCTACCAGCAGGGTGATTTTTGGCGCTTTTGCCTGGTCGGTCACCAGCGCTTTATCAATGTACTTCACCAGCGGTTTAGCCACGTTCTGCGCCACCTCCGTCGACGTAAACAGCGAGTCCTGATAGCCGTTTTTCAGCTTCGACAGCACGCGCCACTGCTGATCGGTTTTGATTTCCCCCCAGGCCACCTGGTCTGTCGGGAAGCCTTCGTAATACTGTAGCGTGAACGCATCCACCAGCGAGTTACCCACCTTCAGCGGCCCGGAGACGCCCGGCTCTTTTTCATAATCGGCGCTGAAGGTATCTTTCGCCTCCGTCAGGGAGCAGACTTTTTTCTCCTTGCAGGACGGCGAGTCGCTGTAGTTTGTCAGCTGTTCCAGCAGTTTGTAGCTTTCATCCAGATGCATTTTCTGCCGTTCCGTCTCCATCGCTTTCAGCGCTTTCTCGCGAAACTCAGGGGAGTTATCGGTAATGACCGGATTGAAGGTGGGGTCCATGGTGCCCATTTTTTCCTGATGATGCACAGGAACATCGCACCCGGGGAACGCGCCGGTGATAAAGAACTGCGCGGTCGCCACGGTGCGCTGGAGGCTGTTGGCGTAGGCATAGACGGTATCCGCTGGCGGGCATTCACCCGTCTTCACCATTCCCTGCTCTGCCAGCCACTCGCGCATATAGTGACCCATATACACTTCCAGTACGCCGCCTTTGGTGGTGAGCTGTCCACCCGGGACGTCCCACTCCGGCCACTGCTTGGGCGTGGACTGCTCCAGCACGCTGCCGTTATTGGCAAGCGGCGCGCGCAGGTTGTGGCGGCTCATGATGAGCACCTGTTCCAGCTGATAGCCATCCGGCGTGTCCTGTGCCTGCGCCCCAAACGTCACTGAAAACGTTCCTGCCACGGCGACAGCGAGTAGTGCTTTTCTCATCCCTTTTTCCTCATGCGTTTTTATCGTTACGCTGAGTGTGACAGACTGGTGACCGTTTTTTCGGGAAGCATTTCTCAAACTGATGAATACGTTCAGATGCTGATGCCGGTGACGATGCCGACATACAGCGCCGCCCATGCGCAGGCTGACAGCAGGCTAACGACGTAAACCTTCATCGCGCTCATCCTGAGCATGCCGGCCGCCAGCGGCACGATATAACGCAGCACCGCCAGGAAACGCGACGTGAACAGCGCGACTACGCCGTGCTTTTGCAGCTGATGCTGTACCCGCAGAAACTTATCGGCATGTTTTGCGGTGAGGCGTGACACCAGCCGGGTATGCCCCATCAGCTGGCCGATATGGTAATTCAGCACCGAACCTGCCGTAGCGCCCATCACCACCGCCAGCCACGTCATTCCGGGATGCAGACTCGACTGGCTGACGGCGATCCCCGCCATCAGCATGACCGATGCGGGCGGCAGCACCGAGGAGACCAGCACCGTCGATTTACTCAACGCCATAACAACGAGCAGCGCGAACAGATGCGTCGGATAATGCGCAAAATGATCCAGCAGCGTGTCCAGCCATGCCATTTTACTCTCTCCGGTAACAAATGAATTCTCCATTTAAAAAGAAAGCAGTTAAATAAAACCTCAACATGCGTTTAATACTATTCATTTAAACCGTTCTTCAACATTATTAAAATTCCTCAGCAGCAGTTTTAAATAAGCGTATTATCCCTCTCGTTTTACAACGATCTCGTTATGGCGAGGCTCCTGTACAAATACACGTTATCGCTCTGGTGGGTTCGAGAGAACCGGCACAGGGTAAAACAGGCACTGTCGAATCAAGGCTTTGTCAGTATAACTTCCCTTGCGGGATACGGTGTACAGTGCTGAACCCAGGACGTGGGGATCTCCTTTCCGACATGCCCTGTCTTGCTCGCCCCTGAGAGATTTTATTATTCAAAGGGAATTTACTATGTCTTACGCTATTCATAACCAAAACCTGGCTTTTAACGACAGCGCCATCGCGCAATATATGAATACCGATTTTATCGTTATTGATATTTCATTATGCGTGGCTCTGGCACGCGAGCAGTTCTTTGAAAAATTAAAAGATGATGATATTCCGTCGCATATTTTTATCGAAGATAACGGTCGCCTCGCGGGTTTGATCGCCGTACGCAAATTGTTGCAGGCCACCGACACCGTGCAGCCCGTTAAGGGGTTGATGATATCGGATTTTATTCAGCTCAAACCGGAAGATGAGCGGGCGGATGTCGCCGGGCTGCTGGCGCATGCGGGTGCGGATGTAGTGCCGGTGGTGACCCACGGCAAGCTGGTGGGCTGCCTTACCGAGCGTGAAATCGCCCATCTGCTGGAAGATGACGTTACTGAAGATGCCCAGCTTCAGGGGGCGACGCTGCCGCTGGAGAAGCCCTATCTGGAAACCAGCGCCTTCAGCCTGTGGAAGAAACGCTCCGTCTGGCTGCTGCTGCTGTTTGTTGCGGAAGCGTATACCAGTTCGGTGATCCAGCATTTTGAAGAGGCGCTGGAATCTGCCATCGCGCTGGCGTTCTTTATTCCGCTGCTGATTGGCACCGGCGGAAACAGCGGGACGCAGATCACCTCGACGCTGGTGCGCGCCATGGCGCTGGGTGAAGTCCACCTTCGCGATGTGGGTCGCGTGCTGCGCAAAGAGATCAGCACCTCGTTAATGATTGCCGCCACGCTGGGTCTGGCGGGCTGCGTTCGCGCCTGGATGATGGGTATTGGGATGGAAATCACGCTCATCGTCAGCCTGACGCTGGTCTGCATTACGCTGTGGAGCGCCATCGTCTCGTCGGTGATCCCGATGGTACTGAAACGCTGCAAAATCGATCCGGCGGTGGTCTCCGCACCGTTTATCGCCACGCTAATCGACGGGACCGGGCTGATTATCTACTTCAAAATCGCGCAGTATACGCTGGGGCTGGAATAACGAAAAAACCCTGCGATATTGCTATCGCAGGGTTTTCGAATTTGGCGGAAGCGTAGAGATTCGAACTCTAGAACCCTTTCGGGTCGCCGGTTTTCAAGACCGGTGCCTTCAACCGCTCGGCCACGCTTCCAAAGTGAGGCGCACTATAAACATCTCTGAGCATGATGTAAAGCACGAAATTGCATAACATTACACGTCTTCCGTCCTCCCCTTCCGTCCCGCTGATTTCTTCGCCATCGACTGGCTAAAATGTAAACATTTATTTTTACATTCATAACGTTTATTAGATTCGCGGGTGGTCATTTAGACTCTTTTTCGCACAACACCCATTAACCGTGGATCACTGCGATAAGAGATTAGCCATGACTTTATTTAACGACGATTATGAATTTTTTATTTATCAGTGATAACTATTACCTTTGCCATGGTGTATCAAGCTCCCTGACATCAACCCATTTGATTCGCGATGACGCGGATATTCACGATCTTGATGGGGTCGATCAGGCGATGGATTTTATCATTGCGATTGAACAGGATAAGTTACGCAATAAAACCATTCGGCAGGTCAAAAAAGTTAAGCGTGATTACATTGTCCTGATGCATGAGATAGAAGCCAACCGCGCAGTGAGAATCGATAATATTATCTATTCGTCGATGCATTTTACTGCTCACCCTTTTCAGCAGCTGATGCGCTTTTACCGGGCGCTCAGGACACACTCCTTTACGCGACGCGAATATGACGTGCTGAAGCTGTTTCATTTGGAAAACCATGAGATCGCGAAAAAGCTGCAACTGTCACAAAAAACGACCAGCGCCTACCGCGTGAGGATCCTCGAGAAATTAAATATGCGCTCAAAAAACATTCTGGCGATGACCCGTGTAAAATCGGCGATCGTCGATTAAAAGCTGTAACATTTTGCCTTGCCACAAAAAAACCGGGCCGTCACGTTTCGCCCTGAGGGGGTTTGGCTGGCGCGGTATACCAGTTCTCTTTGGCAACCATTACGCTGCCCTCTGGCTGCATAACAAAATTCGGGGACATGATCTGCACGTTAAATTCGTTAAACACATCCTGTATCTGGCTATGCAGTTCATTGCGGGCAACCGCGAGGGACTGTTCGGGCAGCAGACGGACCTGCAATTCGTAAGCGATATACCAGTCCATTAACCCTAACTGGCGTACCAGCGGCGGCTCGGAAAGGTCAATCCCTTTTGCCCGTTTCGCGGCCAGCTCCAGCATGGCATGCACCTGACGCCATGGGGTGTCATAACCGATCGTGACGCTGACCGTCAGATTGAGGCTGCCATCGGGCTGTAGCGCGCTCAGATTGGTGATCTTACCGCTCACCACCACCGCGTTGGGCACGGTAACGACATAATTTTCCCGGGTAATAATTTTGGTCGCCAGCATGCCAATTTCACTGACCTTGCCTTCGTTATCCGCCACCCGAATGACATCGCCTTTGCGCAGCGCGCGGGAGTAAATCAGGACCAGACCGCTCATGGCATGGTTCATCACCCCTGCCGAGCCCAGCGTTAACATCAGGCCAAAGAAGACGCTAATACCTTTAAACGCCAGCGAGTTTGCACCGGGAAGAAACGGCCAGGCGGCGGAGAGAGCAAATAGCCAGACGGCAACGGAAATGAGCTTACGGGTAGCCCCCACGGTTTCCGGATGTACGCCGGGAAGTTGCAGACGACCAGCCTCCACCTGATTGAGCACCATCCTGAGAAGCTTCAGAATAAATGCGGTAATGAGGAAAATGATCAGCACAATCGTCAGCCCCGGCAAAGCCGAGACAATCGCCAGGGCAATTTGCTGCACCACGCGAAGCGACCAGTCTCCCAGCGACGTGCCCCACACCCGCGTCCACGGAAACAGACTGAATGCCCAGCTCAGCCAGACGTAAAAGCCGATCATCCCCAGCAGGAACATCAGCAAGGCGTAAAGCCGAATCTCAATGGCGCCAATGTACCGCCGCCAGCTTTGCGGCACCCGGCTGCGATTCTCCACAATACGCCGACGGTAGACGCGCCGGAACCAGCGCCAGGATCGCCAGGCGCCATAGCAGAGCAGCAAAAGCGCCAGCAGGCCAGCGGCAGCTTTTACCGTCGACAGCGCCAGCCAGCCGGTATCGTATTGATCGCGCAGCGCCATTCTCTGAGCTTCCATGCGCGCCAGCACGCGCTGCGCGGCCTGATCGAGGGTAAGATCGTCCCCTTCGTCCAAATCCCCTTCCGTCAGCAGTATCACGGGCTTACCGCTCATCACGATCAGCCGCCCCTGCTGGTTATAGCGGGTCACGGGGACGATGCTGAGCGGCTCACGCACATCCGCCTCGGTAAAATTGCGCAGGGTGTTGCGGATGCGTAAAACGCGCTCTTCCGGCGTGGTCAGGCCAAATTTGGCCTGTAGCATGACGATGGGCTGATGGAAGATATAGACCGTTCGGGCGCGCTCCTGCTCCGTAGGCGCCTGGCGGGGCTCTGCGGCATACGATGAGAAGGCGCTCAGGGCGGCAAAACAGAACGCAAACGCGAGCAGGATCTTTTTCATCCTCACTCCCCCAGGTCAGAAATCTTGTTATTTTTCAGGCAACCCGCGAATGCCAGGTGGGTATGTTGAGAATAGTCCAGCCTTTCGTTTCTGCAACAAGCGACGGTGAGCGTGTTGCTCTCAATCGCAATACATGTATTATGTTATAACATAACAATTTCGGATTGCATTCTATGTTACTTAAAAAAGGGTTATTTCTGGCTTCACTGCTCTCCATGGCACCTGCCGCTTTCGCCGCAACCACCTGGCCTCTCACGATTGAAAATTGCGGCGTAAAGCAGACCTTTACGCAGGCTCCTCAGCGCGTCGTGACCGTGGGTCAGCATGAAACAGAATTACTGCTCGCACTGGGGCTGGAGAAAACGATCGCCGCGACGTCAGTCTGGTTCGGCACGCTGCCACCCACGCTGGAGGATGCCGGGAAAAACCTCCCCCGGCTTGCGGATAATTCCCCCTCCTTTGAGGCCGTGGTAGGGCAGAAACCTGAACTCGTTCTCGCGCAGTATCACTGGCACATTGGTCCGCAGGGAGAAGTGGGAACCCGTGAACAGTTTGCGTCGCTGGGGATTAATACGTGGATCTCCCCTGCCGACTGCACGGATAAAACGGTAACGGAAACCTCAAACGCAGACGGAGCACGTAGCGCGCCGTTTTCACTGGCGGAAATTACGCGGGAAGTGACAGATCTGGCGACGATTTTTGATGTTTCCGCGCGAGGTGAGCAGCTCAATCGTGCGCTGGCGGAGCGTATTAAAAAGGCCCAGGCGCGCGCCTCCGCGAAACAACTTAGCGTCGTATTCTGGTTCTCCAGCAGCCGTCTGAATGGCGATCCCTGGGTGGCGGGGAATTACGGCGCGCCTGGCTGGATTAGCCGCACGCTGGGGTTGAAGAACATTATTGACTCTCACGACGAATGGCCCGCTGTAACGTGGGAACATATTGCCCGATCGCAGCCGGACGTGATTGTTATCGCCGGGATGTCGCGCAGGCTCTATCCTGCCGATGAGGTTGAGGTAAAAAAAGCGTTCTTGCGCAGTGACCCGGTGACAAAGAACATGCCTGCGGTCAGGAACAACCACATCATCGTGGTGCCAGCGATGTCGTTAAACCCTTCATTGCGTAACGTCGATGCGGTTGAGCTTATCAGCGATCGGCTGGCTTCTTTCCAGGATGAACAATGAGTCATTTCGCTTTTGACCGCCGCCAGCAGGGTTTACTGGCAGCAGGTGCCATGGCGCTGCCGCTGATGCTGGTCTTTGCCGCCAGTATCGGGGATATGCCGGTGTCGTATGCCAGTACCGGGAAAGCGATCCTCAACGGACTGGGTTTGACCTCTTATGCGTTGCCGCAAACGGAGGAAGGTATCGTCTGGCAATATCGCATGAGCCGGGCAGTAATGGCCGCGTGCAACGGCGGCGGCCTGGCGTTGTGCGGGCTGGTGTTACAGTCGATCCTGCGTAACCCTCTGGCTGAGCCTTATCTGCTGGGGATTTCCGCGGGCGCCTCGCTGGGGGCCGTCTGCGTGATGCTTCTCGGCATGGGGGGAAGCGTGATTGGCGTGAGCAGCGGTGCGTTTGTCGGCTCGTGCGCCGCCTTTGCGCTCATCATGGTGATAACAAACGGGATGAGTGAAAGCCCGTCGCGCATTTTGCTGGCTGGCATTGCGGGCACCCAGCTCTTCAACGCCATGACCGCGTACGTCGTCAGCACGTCCGCCAATGCCGAGCAGTCCCGTAGCGTCATGTTCTGGCTGCTGGGAAGTCTGAGCGGCGTGCGCTGGCCTGACGCGCTGCTGGCGCTGGCCGTTACGCTGGCGGGTTTACTGGTGGTATTGCTCTTTTCACGGGCGCTGGACACCTTCACCTTCGGGGATGAGGTCTCCACCACGCTGGGGATCCCGGTTACCGCCGTGCGTATTGTCTTATTGCTGACCTGTGCCATTGTTACCGCAACGCTGGTGAGCGCCACCGGCGCAGTGGGGTTTGTCGGGCTGGTCATTCCCCATGTGACGCGCATGCTATGCGGGCCGGGCCATCGTCGCTCGATCCCGCTGACGTTTCTTATCGGCGCCCACTTTATGATCCTCGCCGATATCGTCTCACGCACGCTGATTGTGCACCAGGTTCTGCCCATCGGGGTGGTGACTGCGCTGGTGGGCGCCCCCGCCTTTGTGGCGTTGCTTTATCAAAACCGAAAGGAGCATCCATGAATATTACTGTGGCCGGGTTAACCGTAACCCGACAAGCGCAGACGGTGCTTAAGGGTATCGATCTCGACCTGCCATCCGGGCAGATTATCGGCCTGTTAGGGCCAAACGGCTCGGGCAAGTCGACGCTGCTGCGCTGTCTCGCCGGGCTGTTTCCACGACTCGGCGAACGCGTGGCGCTTAATGGCACAACGCTCGGCATGATGCCGCTGAAAAAACGCGCGCAGCACATGGCGTTTGTCCCGCAACATGCTGAGGTCGACGGAGAACTGACCGTTGAGGACATTGTCAGACTGGGGCGTACGCCCTACCGGAAAACATTCCAGAAAACCTCGCGCGACGATGAGGCTGCGGTTGAGCAGGCGATTGGCCTGATGCAGTTATGCCGCTTACGCCAGCGGCGATGGCACTCTTTGTCTGGCGGAGAGCGCCAGCGAAGCCAGATAGCCCGCGCGCTGGCCCAACAGCCGCAGGTGCTGTTGCTCGATGAACCGACAAACCACCTGGACATTCAGCACCAGCTGGAGCTGATGCGGCTCGTTTCACAGCTGCCGCTTACGGTGGTGGTTGCACTGCACGATCTCAATCTTGCGGCCAATTATTGCCAGCGTTTGATCCTCCTGAAGGCCGGGCAGATCGCCGCCACGGGCGCGCCCGAAGCGGTTCTGACGCCGGCAAACATCGAGGACACCTGGTGCGTAAAAGCTCAGGTCTGCAAGGCCGACGCCGGGATCACGATAAGCTACAACATGGTGGCATGACGGAAGACTGGCGCAAAAGCAAAAACCCCTGCGATATTGCTATCGCAGGGGTTTCGAATTTGGCGGAAGCGTAGAGATTCGAACTCTAGAACCCTTTCGGGTCGCCGGTTTTCAAGACCGGTGCCTTCAACCGCTCGGCCACGCTTCCTAAGTGAGGCGAACTATAAACACCTCACCGCGCGCTGTAAAGAGTGCGCGCATTCGTTCGCTTTAAAAATAGCCAAAATGCGTTTAATCGGTTGAATAGACGACAGATTGGCCGTTTTGACAGCATAATATCCACCGCGGATCGTTAGTGCTTTTTGATGTACATATCTTTGGTGTAGTAGTACCCGAGCTTGTCTGGCGTGAAGCCCCCTACCCACGGTTTCACCAGGTGCGTGCGCACGTAATGATAAACAGGGATCGCCGGGACATCGCGTCCCAGCAGATCTTCTGCCTGCTGGTAGAATTTACCGCGCTCCTCCGCCGTTTGCGATTTCGCCGCGTTCACCAGTGCCCGATCGTAGTCCGGATTGCTGTACTGAGTGGTGTTTTGGCTGTCCCCGGTACGGAAGTTGTTCAGGAAGGTTGCCGCATCGTCGTAATCGGCAATCCAGGCGTAGCGTACCGCGTCAAAGTTATGGGTGTGCATGGTATCAAGCATGGTTTTCCACTCCTGATTTTGCAGCTTCGCCTCCACGCCGAGGTTCTTCTTCCACATTGAGCTGGCGGCAATGGCAATACGCTGGTGCGATTCCGAGGTGTTATAGAGGAGATTAAAGCTGAGCGGATGGCTGTCGTTAAATCCGGCTTCGGCC
The DNA here is from genome assembly GCF_049238425.1 of Enterobacter cloacae complex sp. IR5401. Taxonomy (NCBI): domain Bacteria; kingdom Pseudomonadati; phylum Pseudomonadota; class Gammaproteobacteria; order Enterobacterales; family Enterobacteriaceae; genus Enterobacter; species Enterobacter cloacae complex sp. IR5401. Next base: position 134,323 of record NZ_JBMKHN010000002.1, read on the forward strand.
AGCAGCTTTTTCGCCTCGGCAATGCGTTTATCTATCGGCCAGCTGGCGTAATCCGGGTTCTGGAGCTTGACGCCGCCAATATCCGGCTGGCTGATGAGCCATGCCGGGCGCTGACCCTGCCCTAATACTTTATCGGCGATAATGTCTTTATCCAGCGCCAGGTTCAGCGCCTTGCGCACGCGGGCGTCGTTGAACGGCGGCCGGGTGGTGTTGAATTCGTAATAATAGGTGGCAAGCTGCGGCGATACATCCAGCTCGCTCCCCAGCGTTTTCTTCAGCTGAGCAAACTGGTTGATCGGCACCGTGTAGACAATGTCGATTTCGCCCGCTTTGTAGCGGTTAACGTCAGCAGCTTCAGAGGAAATGGGCAGATAGGTCACCTTGTTAATGACGGTATGTTCGTTATCCCAATATTTCGGGTTACGCACCGCCACAATGCGTTCGTTAACCACCCACTGTGACAGTTTATAGGCCCCGCTGCTGACGAAGTGCTCCGGTTTGGTCCACTTATCACCGAAACGGCCTACCAGGACTTTATCAATTGGCACCAGAGACGGGTGAGCCAGCATCGCCAGGAAAGCGGCGTTAGGTTGCGTGAGCGTCACTTCCAGCGTGGTGTCATTGATGGCTTTCACCCCCAGCGACTCGGGCGCTTTTTTGCCTTCTGCGATATCAGTGCCGTTGACGATACGCATACTACCGGGATAGCTGGCATACGGAGAGGCGGTTTTCGGGTCGACCAGCCGCTGCCAGCTCCAGACAATATCTTCCGCGGTGATGGGGGTTCCATCGCTCCAGGTAATGCCCGGGCGCAGATGGAACGTCCAGACGGTGTTGTCTTTATTTTCCCATTTCTCCGCCAGGCGCGGCTGGATTTCACCTGCCGGAGAGACGCTGACCAGCCCGTCGAATAAATCGCTGATAATATTGAATTCGACATCGCTTTCGACTTTATGCGGGTCGAGCGAGGCGGGTTCACTGCCGTTGTTCCTGACCAGTTCCTGCTTATCTGCCAGCTGGGTTCCTGCCGGCACGTTAGCCGCCCAGGTTGCCGTGCTGGCGCACAGGATCCCTGCGGTTAACAAAGAGAGTGTAAAGTGCGTGCGTGTTTGTGGTTTCATTTCCTTCGCCTTATTGTCTGTTTTTATGACGATCCGGAAATAACTCTTAGCGGCCTTAGGGAAATAACGCAATATTTTTCAGTGACCTATAAGAGGTTGATCTGAATACGCCCTACAAACCGCACTTCATTCTGAGTACAAAGGCTTTGCCAGAATAAAAAACCAGCATAATCCCTAAGGGGCTGAGTAAAGATGGGTAAAACCACTTTGCGTCTGCCGCGCCGTTTCCTATTCTTTGCGCTAATTACATCTGTCATAAGAGAGTGACTCATGGATCGTATAATTACTTCTTCACGCGACCGCACATCGCTACTCAGCACCCATAAGGTGCTGCGCAATACCTATTTCATGCTCAGCCTGACGCTGGCGTTTTCGGCGATCACCGCAACGGCCAGCACCGTACTGATGCTGCCTTCTCCAGGCCTGATCCTGACGCTGGTGGGTATGTACGGTCTGATGTTCCTGACCTACAAAACCGCGGATAAACCGGTGGGGATTCTCTCCGCGTTCGCCTTTACCGGCTTCCTGGGCTACATTCTGGGGCCAATCCTGAATGCCTATCTGTCTGCCGGAATGGGCGACGTGATTGGTATGGCGCTGGGCGGTACCGCGCTGGTGTTCTTCTGCTGCTCGGCCTACGTGCTGACCACCCGTAAGGACATGTCCTTCCTTGGCGGTATGCTGATGGCGGGTATCGTGATTGTACTGGTCGGTATGCTGGCGAACATCTTCCTGCAATTGCCTGCGCTGCATCTGGCAATCAGCGCGGTGTTTATCCTGATTTCATCCGGCGCAATCCTGTATGAAACCAGCAACATCATTCACGGCGGTGAGACGAACTATATCCGCGCCACCGTGAGCCTGTATGTGTCGCTGTACAACATTTTTGTCAGCCTGCTGAGCATCCTGGGCTTCGCCAGCCGCGATTAACTCACCGTGCTGTGAACAGGGCCCCGCTTATGCGGGGCTTTGTTTTTTTGGTAGACTGAGGCGGTTTTTGACTAACGCGTGAATGAATATGTTGAGTTTTGAAGGCAAAGAGATCGAAACCGATAACGACGGTTATCTGAAAGAGAGCAGCCAGTGGAGCGAAGCGCTGGCGGAGAAAATTGCGGAAAACGAAGGAATTACCCTCTCCCCGGAACACTGGGAAGTGGTGCGCTTCGTGCGAGAATTTTACCTTGAATTCAACACGTCGCCAGCTATCCGCATGCTGGTCAAAGCCATGGCGAATAAATTTGGCGAAGAGAAAGGCAACAGCCGTTATCTGTATCGCCTGTTTCCGAAAGGCCCGGCTAAACAGGCGACAAAAATCGCTGGCCTGCCAAAGCCGGTAAAATGCATTTAATAGCGAATACTGAAGTCAGCGTATTCCCGGCCGGGTTGATGCGGTTCCGTTAGCACCTTATCAACCCGCGCAGTGCGCGGTCCGCCCGCTTTCAGCCACGCCACCAGCTTCTCTACCCGATCCGCCTCACCGCAGGCCACAACCTCCACGCTGCCATCATCCATGTTACGCGCATACCCCGTCAGCCCGAGCTGAAGGGCTTCGCGCTGGGTGCTGTAGCGGAATCCGACGCCCTGTACAAGGCCATGGACCCAGGCAATGGTGCAAACATTTGACATCATCCTTCTCCTTATCCGACTGGCGCGTTGCATTTCCTCACTGAAGTCGGGAAAATGGCGGCCATTTCATTGGAATCGACAGAATAGCAAATTATGAGTGTACGTTTAGTGTTAGCCAAAGGGCGCGAGAAGTCATTACTGCGCCGTCATCCCTGGGTCTTTTCCGGCGCGGTTGCCCGCATGGAAGGTAAAGCCAGCCTCGGTGAAACCATCGATATTGTTGACCATCAGGGGAAATGGTTAGCACGCGGCGCATACTCGCCTGCATCTCAGATCCGCGCGCGCGTCTGGACGTTCGATAAAGAAGAAGCCATCGATATCGACTTCTTTGTCCGTCGTCTGCAACAGGCGCAGCAGTGGCGTGAGTGGCTGGCAAAGCGTGACGGGCTGGACAGCTATCGTCTGATTGCCGGAGAGTCCGACGGGCTGCCGGGCGTGACCATTGACCGCTTCGGCAATTTCCTGGTGTTGCAGCTGCTGAGCGCCGGGGCGGAATACCAGCGTGCCGCGCTGATTAGCGCCCTGCAAACCCTGTTCCCGGAATGTGCCATTTACGACCGCAGCGACGTGGCGGTACGTAAAAAAGAGGGCATGGAGCTGACGCAAGGCCCGGTCACCGGCGAACTGCCGCCTGCCCTGCTGCCTATTGAAGAGCATGGCATGAAGCTGCTGGTGGATATCCAGGGCGGCCATAAGACCGGTTATTACCTCGACCAGCGTGACAGCCGTCTGGCAACGCGCCAGTACGTTGCCGATAGGCGCGTGCTGAACTGCTTCTCTTATACCGGCGGCTTTGCGGTCTCTGCCCTGATGGGCGGCTGTGCCCAGGTTGTGAGCGTCGACACCTCACAGGAAGCGCTGGACGTGGCGAAACAGAACGTTGAGCTGAACAAGCTGGATCTGAGCAAAGCGGAGTTTGTGCGCGACGACGTGTTCAAACTACTGCGTAAATACCGCGACCAGGGCGAGAAATTTGACGTTATCGTGATGGACCCACCTAAGTTTGTAGAAAATAAAAGCCAGCTGATGGGCGCTTGCCGTGGCTATAAAGACATTAACATGCTGGCGATCCAGCTGCTGAACCCGGGCGGCGTACTGCTGACGTTCTCCTGCTCTGGCCTGATGACGACAGATTTATTCCAAAAAATCATCGCCGATGCCGCAATAGATGCGGGTCGTGATGTACAATTTATAGAGCAGTTCCGTCAGGCCGCCGATCACCCGGTGATCGCTACCTACCCGGAAGGGCTGTATCTGAAAGGGTTTGCCTGTCGCGTCATGTAACTTGAAAAGAGAAATATTGCCCGCACATAGTGTGTATGTAATGTTTCCCGGGAGGTGACTATGATTGCCAGCAAATTCGGTATCGGCCAGCAGGTCCGCCACACCTTGCTCGGATATTTGGGTGTGGTCGTGGATATCGACCCGGAGTATTCCCTTGATGAACCGTCAGCAGACGATCTGGCCGTTGACGCAGAGCTTCGCGCCTCGCCCTGGTATCATGTGGTTATGGAGGGCGACGATGGTCAGCCTGTCCATACCTATCTTGCCGAAGCGCAGCTGAGTGGTGAACTACAGGATGAGCATCCGGAACAACCCACTATGGACGAGCTTGCTCAGACCATCCGCAAACAGTTACAGGCACCAAGACTGCGTAACTAAAGGTGTAAAAAAGCCCGTCAAACGGGCTTTTTTTATTTTGCCAGCCCCAGACGGGGAATATCGATTGCCGGACAGCGATCCATCACCACTTTCAGCCCGGCATCGCGTGCCAGCACGGCCGCCTGCTCATTAATCACGCCCAGTTGCATCCACAGCGTTTTCGCGCCAATGGCGATCGCTTCCTGCGCCACGCCCCAGGCCGCTTCTGAATTACGAAAAACGTCCACCATATCCACCTTTTCCGGCACGTCCGCGAGCGTCGCATAACCCTGCTGACCCAGCAGCGTTTTCCCCGCCACCTTCGGCGAGACCGGGATCACGTGATATCCCTGGTCCAGAAGGTATTTCATGACCCGATAGCTTGGGCGATCCGGTTTATCGCTCGCGCCGACCAGCGCGATAGTGCGCGTGGTCGTCAGAATCTCGACAATGTCGTTCTCTTTCATGCTGTTCCTCCTGGTTTTTTTCAAAGTGTACGTCAAAGCGAACATCTCAACCACGCATCCCATACAGAAGTATGAGGGCAAAACGGCAGAATATGTCTATATGTTAGTAAACGTGTTTATCGAAAAATTTTGATACATTCTTACCGGGTAGTTTGTCTACAGGAGTCTGCTATGAAAACCGGCATTGCCTGGGCTGTGGTTGCGTTAATCATGCCGGTTTGTGTTTTCGCAACTACTCTCAGACTCACAACCGACATTGACCTGCTGGTGCTGGACGGGAAAAAAGTCTCCAGCTCCCTGCTGCGGGGCGCAGACAGCATCGAGCTGGATAACGGCCCGCACCAGGTGGTTTTTCGGGTGGAAAAGACCATTCGCCTCGCCGACAACGAACAGCAGGTGTACATTTCGCCTCCGCTGGTGGTCAGCTTTAATACCCAGCGTATCAGCCAGGTCAATTTTCGTCTCCCGCGCCTTGAGACAGAAAAGGAGTCACTGGCATTTGATGCCTCGCCGCGCATTGAACTGGTGGACGGGGATTCCATGCCCATCCCGGTAAAGCTGGATATTCTGGCGCTGACAAAAAGGCCAAAGGGAACTGACTATGAAGCGGACACCGAGACCTACAACAGGGCCAGCAGGCGCGCCTCGCTGCCCCAGTTCGCCACCATGATGGCGGATGACAGTACCCTGCTTTCGGGCGTATCGGAGCTGGATGTACTCCCCCCTCAGTCGCAGACCCTTACTGAGCAACGTCTCAAGTTCTGGTTCCAGAATGCCGATCCGGACACGCGCGCCCGTTTTCTGCAATGGGCGAAACAGCAACCTTCGTCGTAAGCCACATTTTTTTGTCCTTTCTCTTGCAGCATCAGTCAGTTCCCGTCATCGTGTAGCGAGGTAACCTCACGGATAAGATTATGGAACTGACAACACGCACACTTCCGGCGCGCAAGCACATTGCTCTGGTTGCGCACGATCACTGTAAACAAATGCTGCTTAACTGGGTTCGTCGCCATCAGCCTCTTTTACAGCATCATGCCCTTTCTGCTACGGGAACAACCGGCAACCTGATCCACCGCGAAACTGGTCTGGAAGTGAATGCCATGCTGAGCGGCCCGATGGGGGGTGACCAGCAGGTAGGCGCTCAGATTTCAGAAGGTAAAATTGACGTTCTGATTTTCTTCTGGGATCCGCTGAACGCGGTTCCGCATGATCCGGACGTTAAAGCGCTGCTGCGTCTGGCTACGGTGTGGAACATTCCGGTAGCCACCAATCTTTCAACGGCAGATTTCATCATTGAATCGCCGCAGTTTAACGATCCGGTGGAGATTTTGATCCCGGATTATCAGCGTTATCTTGCGGAGAGACTGAAGTAGTTTTTTGCCCGGTGGCGCTGCGCTTACCGGGCCTACAGAATTTGCCCGGCGCGTTACGGCTTTCTCGTCACCGGCACGTCAATACTCTTCAAAATATCGACAAACACCGACGGCTCCTCTTTGTTGAACAAGAGCCACACGCGATGGCGCGCGCGGGTTATCGCCACGTACAGTAAGCGCCGCTCCTCTGCATCCGGAAAATCTTCCGGAACAGGTAATAACGCCTCTTCCATCACGGATTCCCGCGCCGGCGCCGGGAAACCGTCGCTCCCCTCTTTTAGCCCCACCACAATCACGTAGTCGGCCTGCTGCCCTTTACTGGCATGAATGGTCATGAAATCGAGCTGTAGTTTTGGCCAGCGCGTCGCCGCTTTTTCCAGCGCCGTCGGCTTGAGGTGGTGGTAACGCGCCAGCACCAGAATTCGTTCATCCGGTTTCGCATAGCCGCTCAGTTTATCCAGCAGCGGTTCCAGCTGACCGTCCGCCAGCAGCGTGACGGCCTTTTTATCCCCAGACCTCAGGCTGTTAAGCGGTTTCGACAGCTGATGCGGGTTCTGCTGAATAAAACGGTTGGCTATTTCGCCAATCCGCGAGTTGAAGCGGTAGGTGGTGTCCAGATCGCTGCGATCGCCTTCCCCAAAATAGTGGTGGAAGGCCGTCGTGAGAGAAAGTTGCGCCCCGCTGAAACGGTAGATAGCCTGCCAGTCATCGCCCACGGCAAACAGCGACGTGTGTTTATTCTGCGCCCGCAGCGCCGAAAGCAGCGCAGCGCGCTGCGGCGAGATATCCTGAAACTCATCCACCAGAATGTGTTTCCACGGGCTGACGAAGCGCCCTTTCTCCAGAATGATAATGGCCTGATGGATCAGCCCCGAAAAATCGACCGCGTTTTCGTCTTTCAGCGCGGTTTTCCACGCTTTCAGCATCGGCGCCATCAGCTTAACCCGCTTAGAAAACACGGCGCGGATCGACTCCGGTGCGCTTTCTATCATCTCCGCCTGAGAGCCGCCGTGCATGCGCATCAGGCTTACCCACCGGTCTAGACGAGAGCCCAGCCGGCGCGCCAGCTTTTCATCCTGCCAGAAGCTGCCCTCCGGCACCTCCCAGTTGAGTTCCTCTTCAAGCCACTGACGCCAGCCTTTCGCCTGCGCCTTTTTTTCACTGCACTGCTGACGCCATGCCTTGATAAACAGCGTCTGGCGAGCCTGAGCGTCGTTCTCCAGCTTGCTGACAACAGGGACTTTTTTGCTGCCCTGTTGAATGATGTGTAAAGCGAGGGAGTGGAACGTGCGCGCCGAGATATCCTGGGTATGCAAACGCGCCTGAATGCGCTCATCCATCTCCTGCGCCGCCTTGCGACCAAAGGCCAGCAGCAAAATCTGGTCGGCAACCGCCTCGCCCGTTGTCAGAAGCCAGCCCGCGCGTGCCACCAGCACCGACGTTTTGCCGCTCCCGGCGCCTGCCAGCACTAAAAGAGACTGCTCGCCATTCACCACGGCGCGCGCCTGGGCAGGATTGAGGGGTGATGATTCCACCGTACTGAAAAAATCGGCATATTGCGTAAGCATCGCCTCAGTCCAGGCCTGGTTATGCGCCAGACGGCTTTTCTCGATATCGTTCAGCCAGGCCTGACACTTCCGCCACGCGTCGCGGCAGTTATCAAATTCCTCAAGCCGCGCCACCGGTAAAGGCAATGCCGTCAGCGCCTGGGCAATTTTTTGCTGAAGCCCGGCGGTTTGCTGGCGCGTCAGCCACTTCTGCTGCGTATTGCTTAGCGCGATATCGTCCAGCACCTGTTGCAGCACCTGTGCGGCTATCACGCTCATCTCCTGGCTCCACTGTTGCCAGCGCGTATTCAGATGGTAGTGGAAGCGTTGGGTTTCCGCCCACTCGGTCCCGTGAAGCCGCACCACTTTGTCTGACGGCAAGACGAACTCCAGCTCCCCCCATACCAGCCCTCGTTTACAATGAATGGCCAGTAGCTGATTAAACGGAATAAGATATTCGTGGCGTTCCCCGGAGACTTTCACTCCCGCATTGAGAAGGACAACCTTGTCGTAAGGGTGCTGCGCCAGGCGTTTGCCCATTGAAGTTGCTTTCAGTTCCATATCCTGCCGGATCCACGAGGTCATAATTTGTCAGACAGTTTAACTGCCAGTTTTAAGGTGCTCCAGCCCAAAAAAACGTTACAATCACCGGGCGTTAATCATATCGAAGGAAATGAGGGTTTATGCGTACCGTTCTGAATGTGTTGAATTTTGTCCTTGGCGGTTTTGCCACCACCCTTTCCTGGCTTTTTGCCACCCTGGTGAGCATTGTGCTCATCTTCACCCTTCCGCTGACGCGCTCCTGCTGGGAAATCACCAAACTGTCCCTCGTTCCTTATGGAAATGAAGCCGTGCACGTGGATGAGCTGGAGCCGGAAAGAAAAAATGCCCTGATGAATACCGGCGGCACGCTGCTGAATATTTTATGGCTGATCTTCTTTGGCTGGTGGCTGTGTCTGATGCATATTTTCGCCGGCATCGCCCAGTGCATTACGATTATTGGCATTCCGGTTGGCATCGCTAATTTCAAAATTGCCACCATCGCCCTGTGGCCGGTAGGACGCCGAGTTGTCCCGGTCGAAGTCGCGCAAGCCGCGCGTGAAGCCAATGCCCGTCGTCGTTTTCAGTAATAAGGACTGGCCGCTCTCATGCTAAGCCCCCTGCTTCGTCGCTATACATGGAACAGTAACTGGCTGTATAACGTCAGGATTTTTATCGCCCTCTGCGGCACCGTCGCTCTGCCGTGGTGGCTGAATGATGTGAAGCTCACCATCCCCCTCACGCTTGGGGTGGTGGCCGGTGCGCTGGCGGATCTCGACGACCGCCTGGCCGGTCGTTTGCGTAATCTGGTCATCACGCTGGTCTGCTTCTTTATTGCTTCCGCCTCCGTTGAGCTGCTTTTCCCGTGGCCCTGGCTGTTTGCCTTAGGGCTGACGGTGTCCACCAGCGGCTTCATTTTGCTCGGCGGCCTCGGGCAACGCTACGCCACTATCGCGTTTGGCGCCCTGCTGATTGCCATTTACACCATGCTGGGCGTCTCTCTTTACGAGCAGTGGTATCAGCAACCGGTCCTGCTGCTGTTGGGTGCTATCTGGTATAACCTGCTGACCTTAACCGGGCATCTTATTTTTCCGGTTCGTGCCTTACAGGACAACATTGCCCGCAGTTACGAACAGCTGGCCCACTATCTGGAGCTGAAATCCCGGCTGTTTGATCCGGATATTGAAGAGGACAGTCAGGCGCCCCTGTACGATCTGGCGCTGGCAAATGGCCAGCTGGTCGCCACGCTGAATCAGACCAAAGCGTCTCTGCTCACCCGTCTGCGCGGCGATCGCGGTCAGCGCGGTACACGGCGCACACTGCACTACTATTTTGTCGCCCAGGATATTCACGAGCGCGCCAGCTCCTCGCATGTGCAGTACGCTGACCTGCGCGAGAAATTCCGCTATAGCGACGTGATGTTCCGTTTCCAGCGCCTGCTGTCGATGCAGTCTCAGGCCTGCCAGCAACTTGCGCGCTCAATACTGCTGCGCACGCCCTATCAGCACGATCCGCGCTTTGAACGCGCATTCAGCCACCTGGATGCGGCGCTCGATCGCGTTCAGGCCAGTGGGACATCACCGGAACAGTTCAAAGCCCTGGGATTCCTGCTCAACAACCTGAGAGCCATTGATGCTCAGCTCGCCACCATTGAGTCTGAACAGGCGATGGCGATGCCGGGCAATGACGCTGACAACCAGCTTGCCGACGACAGTCTCAACGGTTTCAGCGATGTGTGGCTGCGCCTGAGCCGTCATTTTACGCCGGAATCCGCCCTCTTTCGCCATGCGGTAAGGATGTCGCTGGTACTGTGCGTCGGCTACGCGTTTATCCAGATAACAGGATTGCACCACGGCTACTGGATCCTGTTGACCAGCCTGTTTGTCTGCCAGCCGAACTATAACGCTACCCGCCATCGGCTCGCGCTGCGTATTGTCGGGACATTAGTCGGGGTCGCCATCGGGCTGCCGGTGCTCTACTTTGTGCCATCCGTAGAAGGGCAACTGATCCTGATTGTGATTACCGGTGTACTGTTCTTCGCTTTCCGCAATGTGCAGTATGCCCACGCCACGATGTTCATCACGCTGCTGGTGCTGCTCTGCTTCAATCTGCTGGGTGAAGGCTTTGAGGTGGCCCTCCCCCGTGTGATTGACACGCTAATCGGCTGCGCCATCGCCTGGGCGGCGGTGAGTTTTATCTGGCCTGACTGGCGTTTCCGAAATTTACCGCGGGTGTCCGACAGAGCAATGAACGCCAACTGCCGCTACCTGGATGCTATTCTTGAGCAATACCATCAGGGTCGCGATAACCGTCTGGCCTATCGGATTGCCCGTCGCGATGCGCATAACACTGACGCAGAGCTGGCTTCCGTTGTCTCGAATATGTCAACTGAGCCGCGCGCTACGGCAGAAATCCGTGAGACAGCCTTCCGCCTGCTGTGTCTGAACCACACGTTCACCAGCTATATCTCTACCCTTGGCGCCCACCGAGAGAAACTGACGAATCCGGGCATCCTGGCGCTGCTGGACGACGCCGTTTGCTACGTTGATGATGCGCTTCATCATCAACCTGCGGATGAGCCACGGGTTCACCAGGCACTGGATGAACTGGTGCAACGTATCGCACACCTTGATCCAGGCACCGACAACAAAGCTCCACTGGTCCTTCAGCAAATTGGCCTGCTTATCGCTTTGCTGCCGGAAATTTGTCGGCTGCGACAGCAGATCGCTACCTGGCGGAATGATGGCCCTGCGACTCAGGCAGCGCATTAAACCACTCCGTAAGCTCCCGGCGAATATCCGCCGGGAGTGCCGCTTCATGTAACCCTTCAATCGCGCCTTCAAGCGCGAACAATACCCGGATACTCAGCGCTTTATTCTTCGAGCGCATTTTCAGCCAGCTCGTCTTCGCCCCCAACTGTCGTAGCGTCTCTTCATTGGTAATGCCCGCCTCCATAAGCAGGACCTCAATCTGAAAGGTCAGGTTCGGCAGATCTTTAAGCCGGTTACGCTGATGGCGCTGGTAGCGCTCTTTCCTGGCGGCATCGAGCGCAAACGAGGAGAGCTGAAGCAGTTTTTCCCTGTTTTGCCACAGACCTTCGTCCACACGGTAGTAATTAAGCAGCACTGGGCGTCCTCGTTTCATCAGGGTCAGAAAAGAGGAAGCGTTTTTTACACAGTATTTTGCACTTTGCTCACAGGCGCGAAGGTACAGCTCGCCGTCAGACACCATCGCGAACACCGCTTCATCCACGGCCAGGGTATAACCGCCAAACAGGGCGCGATGATGAATTTCGCCCAGCGGAGAGAGGTATTCTTGAGATTGATAAATCCGCTCATAAGATATCTTTTTCATGATAATTCCATTAAAAATCATACAGTAACCACGATATTTCTTACTAACGGATCCGTTAGCAGGAAAATAGGCAACTTATTGCCGTTGGGCAAGATGATTTTTTCATGTTCACCAGGAATGGATGAAATTTGCGAGTCGCTTTCCGAAAATGAGGTTGATCTTTATGCATACAGGGGTTACTGTATATCCATACAGTAACTACAGGGCTGGAATGATTATGTACACTTCAGGCTATGCAAATCACTTAACACCTTCTACTTCTGCCGCAGGCAATGCTGCGCAGAATTCTATCGGGCGTGAATCGACAGGGCTTATCAGTGAAGTGGTTTACCGTGAAGACCAGCCGCTGTTGACACAACTCTTACTCCTGCCGCTTTTGCAGCAGCTCGGGCAACAGTCTCGCTGGCAGCTCTGGCTGACGCCACAGCAAAAATTAAGTCGCGAATGGGTTCAGTCGGCTGGGCTGCCGTTAGCGAAGGTGATGCAGATTAATCAACTCTCCCCTTGCGATACGGTCGAGTCGATGGTCCGGGCATTACGTACCGGGAACTATAGCGTCGTGATTGGGTGGTTGCCTGAGGATCTGTCGCAAGAAGAACATTTGCGTCTGACTGAAGCGGCTGAAGAAGGTAACGCGATGGGTTTCATCATGCGGCCAGTTCGTGGAGATTCCTATCGCAGAGGACAACATCCCGGGCTAAAAATTCACTCAAATGTGTACCATTGAGTGATTTTAAGAGTTTTCCTGGAATTTTTTTCGACCGCAGTATGCAAAAAAAGTTCAACGCGCCAAAACTGCGGCAAGTCTTGTCTGACGCGGTTCTCGTTAATTTTACTGCACAAAATTCGTTCAAAAATTGTTAAATATTAGGTATACGGAACTTTTTTTTTCATATGCCTGACGGACTTCACACTTGTAAGTTTTCAGCTACGTTGTAGACTTTACATCGCCAGGGGTGCTCGGCCTAAGCCGAAGATATCGGTAGGTTTATATTTGACCACGCCCCCCGGTGAAGGATTTAACCGTGATTCCTCCGATGGAGATATTCATGGCAAATTTTGGATGATAACGAGGCGCAAAAAATGAAAAAGACAGCTATCGCGATTGCAGTGGCACTGGCTGGCTTCGCTACCGTAGCGCAGGCCGCTCCGAAAGATAATACCTGGTATGCAGGTGGTAAACTGGGTTGGTCTCAGTTCCATGACACCGGTTGGTACGACAGCGCAAACAACAATGATGGCCCAACTCATGAGAGCCAGCTTGGTGCAGGTGCGTTCGGTGGCTATCAGGTTAACCCGTATGTTGGCTTCGAAATGGGTTACGACTGGTTAGGTCGTATGCCTTACAAAGGCAACGAAACCAATGGCGCTTTCAAAGCTCAAGGCGTACAGCTGACCGCTAAACTGGGTTACCCAGTAACTGACGATCTGGACGTGTACACCCGTCTGGGCGGCATGGTATGGCGTGCAGACTCCAGCAACAGCCGTGCTGGTGACGACCACGACACGGGTGTTTCCCCAGTATTCGCTGGTGGCGTTGAGTGGGCAATGACCCGTGACATCGCTACCCGTCTGGAATACCAGTGGGTTAACAACATCGGTGACGGTGCTACCGTTGGCGTTCGTCCAGACAACGGCATGCTGAGCGTTGGTGTTTCTTACCGTTTCGGTCAGCAGGAAGATGCGCCAGTCGTAGCTCCAGCTCCGGCTCCAGCGCCAGAAGTACAGACCAAGCACTTCACTCTGAAGTCTGACGTTCTGTTCAACTTCAACAAAGCTACCCTGAAACCAGAAGGTCAGCAGGCACTGGATCAGCTGTACACCCAGCTGAGCAACCTGGATCCTAAAGACGGTTCTGTAGTGGTTCTGGGCTTCACCGACCGTATCGGTTCTGACGCTTACAACCAGGGTCTGTCTGAGAAACGTGCTCAGTCTGTAGTTGATTACCTGGTATCTAAAGGTATCCCAGCTAACAAGATCTCCCCACGTGGTATGGGCGAATCTAACCCAGTTACCGGTTCTACCTGTGACAACGTGAAACCACGCGCTGCACTGATCGACTGCCTGGCACCAGATCGTCGCGTAGAGATCGAAGTTAAAGGTATCAAAGACGTTGTAACTCAGCCTGCGGCATAAGTTATCGTCTTATAAAAAAACCCCGCCATGCGGGGTTTTTTATTATCTGAAGAAAAGCAAAACGCTTATTTTTTACCTAACAGTGCCTGTAGATCGTTCTTCAGCGTCGACATCTGGCTGGCATACTTCTCTTTGTGCTCGGCATCTTCAATCAGCTGCACCACCGTTTCCGACAGGGTTTTCCCGCGCCGTTGCGCAAGCCCGGCCAGACGCTGCCAGACCATAAACTCCAGGTCGATGGATTTCTTACGGGTGTGCTGATGCTCGGCATTGAAATGCCGTTTACGACGAGCACGGATAGTTTGCTTCATCCGGTTTAACAGGGCCGGATTAATGTGTTTCTCAATCCAGCCGTTGACCAGTACCGGTTCGTTTTCGAGGGTCAGCAACATATCCACAGCTTCTTGCGCCGCGCTGGCTTCGATGTAGCAGGTGATCAGCTCCCCTTCACGGTGCTTTTTGACCAGGTACTTCCATTTCCAGCCGCTTTCGAGGTTTTCCAGTTGTTGATATTTCATTGCGATCTCAGTGTTACCGTGTAACTCTGTTCAGAATATCAGTTTTTTGGCAATCTGCTGAAAAGAAATCATATCCTGTGAAACGCCGCAGGCGATCCGCATGACGAAAACCCGAATCCTGATTGGGCAGAGTGCGCCGCTTACGGTATACTCCACGGTTTTACTTCTGACTAAAAAACATCAACTTTGACCATTACGAAACTTGCATGGCGTGACCTGGTTCCGGATACCGAGAGCTATCAGGAGCTGTTTGCACAGCCAGACCTCACAAAAGAACACGAATTCATACTTAGCGATACACAACCGCGTTTGCATTACGCGCTGGAGCAGATGTCATCCCCATGGGCTACATCTCCTTTCATGCTGCTCAAAGCCCCGGAAGAAGCCGAGTATCTGATGCTTCTCGGTGATGCCATGCGCCAGTTGCAGCCAAAAACGAATGCCGTTTTTGGTGGCCAGTATCATATTGCCGGACGTGACGTGACGTACGAACCTGCCACGCAGGCAGACGGACAGTTCGCTGCAAAAGGCGAGGTGATCACCGCCAACTGGGTGGAAGCAGAACAGCTGTTCGGCTGCCTTCGTCAGTTCAATGGCGATGTGTCACTGCAACCGGGGCTGGTACACCGCGCGAATGGCGGCGTGTTGCTCATCTCCCTTCGCACCCTGCTTGCGCAGCCTCTGCTGTGGATGCGCCTGAAAACGGTGGTGACACAGCAACGTTTTGACTGGGTAGGCTACGACGATTCGCGTCCGCTGCCTGTATCCATTCCGTCTATGCCGCTGTCGCTGACCGTCGTGCTGACGGGCGACCGTGAATCTCTGGCTGATTTCCAGGAAATGGAGCCAGAACTCGCGGAGCAGGCTGTCTATAGCGAATTTGAAGATAATATTCAGATCGCCGATGCCGATGACATGGCGCAGTGGTGTCAGTGGGTTATGGCCGTGGCGGAACGTTTCGCACTGCCCTCGCCTGCCGAGGATGCGTGGCCGGGCTTAATCCGCGAGGCCGTACGCTACACTGGCGATCAGGAAACCCTGCCGCTCTGCCCGCTCTGGATCGGTAAACAGCTGCGTGAAGTGGGGGTTATCAGCGGTAACGGTCCGTTTACCGGTGAGCAGCTTAGCCAGATGCTGGCCCAGCGTGAATGGCGTGAAGGTTATCTTGCTGACCGTATGCAGGATGAAATTCTGCTGGAACAGATTCTGGTGGAGACCGAAGGCGAACGTATCGGGCAAATCAACGCCTTGTCCGTCATCGAGTTCCCCGGACACCCGCGCGCCTTTGGTGAGCCTTCCCGTATCAGCTGTGTCGTACACATTGGTGACGGCGAATTTACCGATATCGAACGCAAGGCCGAACTGGGCGGAAACATTCATGCCAAAGGCATGATGATCATGCAGGCGTTCCTGATGTCTGAACTTCAGCTCGAGCAGCAGATCCCCTTCTCTGCCTCGTTGACCTTTGAGCAGTCCTACAGTGAAGTCGACGGCGACAGCGCCTCAATGGCGGAGCTGTGTGCCGTGATCAGCGCGCTTGCAGACGTGCCGATTAACCAGAATATTGCGATTACCGGGTCCGTGGATCAGTTTGGCCGTGCCCAACCGGTGGGCGGACTGAATGAGAAAATCGAAGGCTTCTTCGCAATCTGCCAGCAGCGCGGTTTAAACGGCAAACAGGGCGTGATTATTCCGGCACCTAACGCTCGCCATTTGAGCCTGAGCCAGGCGATTCTGGATGCGGTAGAGCAGGAACAATTCACCGTCTGGGCCATCGAAGGGGTTGAGGATGCACTACCCTTACTGACAAACCTGGTCTGGGACGGCGAAGGCCAGACAACCCTGATGCAGACCATTCAGGAACGTATAGCTCAGGCGACACAGCAGGATGCTCGTCATCGTTATCCGTGGCCGTTACGCTGGTTAAGTTGGTTTAGTGCGAACTGATCGGACTTGTTCAGCGTACACGTGTTAGCTATCCTGCGTCCTTCACTAAAATAAGGCTTACTGAGAACATGGTAGATAAACGCGAATCCTATACTAAAGAAGACCTTCTTGCCTCTGGTCGCGGTGAACTGTTTGGCGCGAAAGGCCCGCAGTTACCAGCCCCAAATATGCTGATGATGGACCGTGTCGTGAAAATGACCGAAACCGGCGGCAACTTTGATAAGGGTTACGTAGAAGCAGAACTCGATATCAACCCGGACCTGTGGTTCTTCGGTTGCCACTTTATTGGCGATCCGGTAATGCCTGGCTGCCTGGGCCTCGATGCCATGTGGCAGCTGGTTGGCTTCTATCTGGGCTGGCTTGGCGGTGAAGGCAAAGGCCGTGCGCTGGGCGTAGGCGAAGTGAAATTCACCGGTCAGGTTCTGCCTACCGCGAAGAAAGTCACCTACCGTATCCATTTCAAACGCATCGTTAACCGCCGCCTGATTATGGGCCTGGCGGACGGTGAAGTGCTGGTAGATGGTCGCCTGATCTATACCGCGAACGACCTGAAAGTGGGTCTGTTCCAGGATACCTCCGCTTTCTGATAACGGCTTTTAGCCCCATCCAGAAAGGCGAAACCTCCGCATTGCGGAGGTTTCTTTTTAAAGAGACGGTATCAAGCAAGTACTGCCCTGTCTCCGATGGCTTCTCGCCAGCCCCCTAGCCATTGGGACCTTTGATTCAGGGCCTGATAGGGACACATTTCTTTTGAACGTCCGGCGATGCCAGCCTGATAACCACGTTGATGAGCCCTTTCCAGGCGATCTCGTTTCTGTCTCTTCATGCCTCGTTTCCCTCATTCTTTTGTCTGGTGGAAAGAAAACAGTGGTTGCAATATGTGCAAGCACAGTTAACGAATACCCCGAATCGACGTCAGCGTCAACGTTCAAAATTCATACGGGTGTCATATTTGTGAGCTACATGGAAGATCGTTTGTACAAAAAATGTGACGCGGGACAAGTAACAACCTGAACGCAAAACGAAAAAAAAGCCGCAATCAGCAAGAAGCTGAGTGCGGCTTTCGTCGATGAATTTTACTTATGGCAGGCGGGAAATCTCTCTTGCGATAGCAGCCGACTCCTGTGCCCATCCCTGCGCAAGTACTTTCACCATTTCGTCATAGCCATCTTTCTGCTGCTTGAGTTCAAGATGGAAAGGACGCTTAATCAGCTGACCCCGGTGATTCAGCAGCCACTCCCCGCTGATAACAACGGCACCATCATAGCGGCCATGGAATCCCGTCACGTTAACATTCAGAGTGTCCTGATCGCTTCCCAGAGGCTGCGAGGCAACGACCCAACCGGGGAGCTGGCTGCTCAGATTCGCCACCAGCGTATTGCGTAGCTGCTGATCCAGCGGGCTGGCCCACAGGTTATTGTTGGCGATTACGTACTGCACATCGCTGGTCTGGTAGACCACCCCGTTGCCCGCCAGGTAATCTGGCACGGCAACCTGTTCAACCCACAGCAGACGGCTGCCCTGCGAGGTGCTGCTCTGCGCACCGGACTGGGCGCTTAACGGCAGCTGGTAGTAGCTTTTGTTATCGCTTCCAGAGCTACAGGCCGTTAATACCAGTGCGCCTGCGATGATTGGCCATTTTTTCATTGTTTCGCCCTCTTAGGCTCAGGATCCTTTTTGTCTTTCGCTTCAAACACCAGTGCGTTGCTCTTTTCATTGAGCGTTTTCAGAACGGGCTGTAGCTCGCGTAAAACCTGATCAAGACGTTGCATATCCGCCACCATCTTGTTGTAGGCCGCTGAGCCCGGCTGGAAGCCCTGCATACTACGATTCAGTTCGCGCAACGTTTTCTGCATATCCTGCGGCAGCTGCTGCATGGACTGGTTGGCCGTGATCTTGTTGATATTATCCAGGGTGGTTTGCAGACGTTGCATCGTCGCCTGGCTCTGATGCAGTGATCCCGTCGCAGCTTCAAGCATTGGATTCAGCGGCAGATTGTTGATCTTATCCAGCGTTTCCATCAGGCGCTGTTGGATCTGCGCCAGGCCACTGCTGACCGTAGGAATGATTTTGTAGCCACCAAATTCACGGATACCCGTCATTGGTGGCGCTTTTGGATAGAAGTCCATATCGACATACAACGCCCCTGTGACCAGGTTGCCGGTTTTCAGCGAGCCGCGCAGCCCGCGATTCAGCAGGTCGCTGATATGCTCCCCAATATCCTGGTCCTCGCCTATCTGATTAATCAAACGCTCAGGCTCAATGCGGATCAGCACCGGAATACGATAATCATCATCAAGCATCTGCTTCAGTCCCGGAACAAAGTAAGGCACTTGTCCCACTGTCCCCAGACGAATACCGCGGAACTCAACTGGCGCTCCTGGCTGCAAGCCGCGTACAGAGTCTTTAAAGAACATCAGATAGTCGATGTGATCGGTATAGAGCGCATCCTGAATGCTTTTTTGATCGTCAAACAGTCTGAAGGCGGTTTTCTCCGCCACCGGTTGTCCCAGATCTATACCTTCCGGCACGTCAAAACTGACGCCCCCACCAAACAGCGTGGTGAGTGAACCCATCTCAACGCGCATCCCCGCAGAGGTGAGATCTACCGCGATCCCGCTGTCTTTCCAGAAGCGAACGTTGCTGGTCACCAGGCGGTCATTAGGCGCGTTGATAAATAGCTGATAGCTGATGGTCCGTTTTTGCGGATCGAAGGTGCTTGTTTCAACCGAACCGACGCGATACCCACGGAACAGCACCGGATCGCCCGGCGAGAGCTGGCCCGCTTTTTTACTGTCCAGAATAACGCGGATCCCTTTTGCATCCGGTGGCGCAAGCGGCGGTGAATCCAGCAGCTGATAGTTTGCTGGCTGGGCGCCTTTGTTGCCGGGCTGGAGTTCAATATAAGCCCCGGACAATAGCGTCCCTAAGCCGCTGATCCCTTCTCTCCCAACCTGCGGTTTCACTACCCAAAAAACAGAATCTTCATGGAGCAGTTTTTCCATGCCAGCATTCAGGCGGGCCTTGATTTCAACATGGGTTAAATCATCCGTCAGGGTCGCGCTTTCCACGACACCCACATCCACGCTGCGGCTCTTGATGGTGGTTTTTCCGCCCTCAATCCCCTCTGCATTGGTGGTAATTAGCGTGACTTCCGGTCCCTGATGGCTGTAATGATAAAACAGGATCCATGCACCGATCAGCGCGGTCACGATGGGGAAAATCCACACCGGCGACCAGTTTCTGACCTTCTGCACTTTAGCCTCTCCACTCTTATTTTCCATGCTCTTACTCTTCCTCATGGCTTGAATCGGGCTCACGATCCCACGATAAACGAGGGTCGAAGGTCATGGCCGCAAACATGGTCATAATGACGACCAACGCAAACATCAGCGCTCCCATAGCGGGATAAATACTCATCAGCCCACCCATACGCACCAGCGCTGAGAGAACCGCAATCACAAACACGTCAATCATCGACCAGCGGCCAACAAATTCCACGACCTCATAAATCAGATGCATGCGCTCGCTGTCTCGCTTACCGTGCCCTTTTGCATCCCAGCAAAGCCAGGCAATGGCAATCATCTTTAAGGTCGGAACCATAATACTGGCGAGGAATATGACGCCTGCTACAGGGTAAGATCCCTCGCTCCACAGCAAAATCACCCCGGCCAGTATGGTCGAGGGCATTCTGTCGCCGAGCAAATCGGTGATCATGATCGGCAAGATATTGGCGGGCAGATAGAGCATGACAGAGGTCACCAGCAGCGCCATGGTCCATTGCAGGCTATTTTTGCGCCGGACGTGACCTTTTGTTTCACAGCGCGGACACACCTCGACATCCGCGGGCAGCACGGCGGTGCAGCACGAGCAGGAGCGAAGCCCCTGACGGATACCCGGTACGCCCACCTTTACCGTCTGCGAGAGCGTCGGCGCCGGGGCAATATCGTCCCAGGCCCAGCGTCGGTCCACGCACTGGAACGCGCGCAGTTGCAGCACGCAGTACAGACACCACGGAATAAAGCTGCTGCCAATCCCCACATCGCCGTAGGCCATCAGCTTCACGAAGCTGACCAGAATACCCGCGAGAAAAATTTCCGCCATCCCCCAGCTTTTCAGCTGGAAAAGGATCCGCGCGAGTTTGATTTTAAGGGCGGTGGGCATCCTGACGCGATTGACCAATAGCAGAATGACGACCAGGCAAAAAGCCGGGACGATCTGCACGAACAGAAGAAAGAAGGTGCCAAGGCTGGCGTAATCTTCCGAGAACATCACGCCAGGAATTTCCAGTAACTCCACCTGGCTTACCATCCCGCCCACTTTCATATAGATGAAAGGGAAGAGATTGGAGAGCAGTAACATGAATAAGGCTGCCAGCGCATAAGCCGTAGGACGCTGCCTTGGCGCGTCCCACTCGGTCGTCAGCGTAGCGCCGCAGCGCGGGCAGGCAGCCTTATGTCCGTGACCAAGCTCTGGCAACGCCACGAGCATATCGCATTGCGAGCATAATATATGCCGATCGGCATGGTGCTGGTCACACATAGATTATCCCTGTTTATGCGCCGTTTTTCAGAGACTCAAGGTACTCCCAGCGCTCAAATGCCTCTTCCAGCGCCTGTTCAGCCTGTGAGAGTTCAGCCAATACTTTCTGAGTATAGTCGTGAGGCTGCGTAAAGAATGACGCATCAGCGACCTGGATTTGCAGTGCTTCCAGTGCCGCTTCCAGCTCTTCCAGACGCTGCGGCAGCCCCTCCAGCTCGCGCTGCAAGTTATAACTCATTTTAGCAGGAGACTTTTTGACAGTTTCTGCTTTCGCAACAACAGGTTCAGCGACATTTTTGGTCTTCGCCTGTTTTTGCGCCAGCGACTGCGATTGCTGTCCACGCGCGTCATGATAGCCGCCTACATATTGCCCGATGCGTCCTTCGCCTTCGAAGATCCAGCACTCGGTCACGGTGTTATCGACAAACTGACGATCGTGGCTGACCAGCATCACGGTTCCCTGATAACCATCAATCAACTCTTCCAGCAGTTCCAGCGTTTCGACATCCAGATCGTTAGTCGGTTCATCGAGAATCAATAAGTTACTGGGTTTCAGGAACAAACGCGCCAGCAAAAGACGGTTACGCTCACCGCCGGACAGCGCGCGCACCGGCGTCATGGCGCGTTTCGGGTGGAACAGGAAGTCCTGAAGGTAGCCCAGCACGTGACGCGGCTTGCCGTTAACCATGACCTCCTGTTTGCCCTCAGCGAGGTTATCCATCACCGTACGGTCTGGATCCAGCTCTGCGCGATGCTGGTCGAAGTACGCCACTTCCAGTTTGGTACCGCAGTGGATACGACCGCTGTCGGCCTGGAGCTGACCGAGCATCAGTTTCAGCAGCGTGGTTTTACCGCACCCGTTCGGGCCGATCAGCGCAATTTTGTCGCCGCGCTGAACCTGAGCGGAGAAATCGTTCACCAGCACTTTGCCGTCAACCGAATAATTCACGTTCTCCATTTCGAAGACAATCTTGCCCGAGCGGGACGCCTCTTCAACCTGCATTTTGGCGCTCCCCATGACTTCACGGCGTTCGCTACGTTCGCGGCGCATCGCCTTCAGGGCGCGAACGCGGCCTTCGTTACGGGTACGACGGGCTTTGATGCCCTGACGGATCCAGACCTCTTCCTGTGCCAGCTTGCGGTCGAACTCGGCGTTTTGCAGCTCTTCGACGCGCAGGTTCTCTTCTTTCTCCAGTAGATAGGTATCGTAATCGCCCGGGTAAGTCACCAGCTTGCCGCGGTCGAGGTCGACAATGCGCGTGGCCATATTGCGGATGAACGAACGGTCGTGGGAGATGAAGATAATGGTGCCGTTAAAGGTTTTCAGGAACCCTTCCAGCCAGTCAATCGCTTCGATATCCAGGTGGTTCGTCGGTTCGTCCAGCAGCAGCACCTTAGGCCCGCTCACCAGGGCACGGCCCAGCGCCGCTTTACGCAGCCAGCCGCCGGAGAGCGCCGACAGCTCCATATCCGCTTCCAGGCCAAGCTGGGCCAGCACTTCATTAATGCGGTTTTCCAGCTGCCACAGACCGTGGTGATCGAGCATCTCCTGCACTTTTGCCAGCTCGTTGAGATTCTTGTCGCTCGGGTCCGTCATCACCAGATGCGAAATCTCGTGGTAACGCTTGAGGTATTCCGCCTGCTCTGAAATCCCTTCGGCCACAAAATCGTAAACGCTGCCGGTGACGTTACGCGGCGGATCCTGTTGCAGACGAGAGACGATCAGATCCTGCTCGTAAACAATACGGCCGTCATCCAGCCCCTGCTCACGGTTGAGGATTTTCATCAGCGTCGATTTACCTGCGCCGTTACGGCCCACCAGACAGACGCGCTCGTTATCTTCGATATGCAGCTCTGCATTATCGAGAAGCGGTGAGTCGCTGAAAGAGAGCCACGCGCCGTGCATACTAATTAAAGACATTTATTTTTCCTTTCAGACCGCGGAAATCAGCCAGCAGTTGTGGATTTGACGGTTACGGGCAAAGTCCTGAGACAGCGTTTTTTGGCTGATTTCTTGTGCTTTCAGTCCCAGTTCGGCCAGGCCGTCGTGATCCATGCGGAATCCGCGCTTGTTGTTCGAGAACATAATGGTGCCGCCTTTACGCAGCAGGCGCTTCAGGTCGGTCATCAGGCGCAGGTGATCGCGTTGAACGTCAAAGCTATCCTCCATACGCTTGGAGTTAGAGAAGGTCGGCGGATCGATAAAGATCAGGTCAAACTGCTCGTCGGTATCGCGCAGCCAGCCCAGCACGTCGGCCTGTAACAGGCGATGCTGACGACCGGTTAAGCCGTTAAGACGCAGGTTGCGCTCTGCCCACTCCAGATAAGTTCGTGACATATCTACCGTGGTGGTGCTACGCGCGCCGCCAAGCCCCGCATGAACGCTGGCGCTACCGGTATAGGAGAACAGGTTCAGGAAGTCTTTGCCCTTGCTCATCTGGCCCAGCATGCGGCGGGCGATACGGTGGTCGAGGAACAGACCGGTATCAAGGTAGTCGGTCAGGTTAACCCACAGGCGCGCGTTATATTCGCCCACTTCGATGAAGTCACCCTTCTCGCCCATCTTCTGATACTGGTTTTTGCCTTTCTGACGCTCACGGGTTTTCAGCACCAGCTTGTTTGGCGAAATGCCGAGTACGGCGATGGTGGCCGCAATCACATCCAGCATACGCTGACGCGCTTTTTGCGCATCGATAGTTTTCGGCGGGGCGTATTCCTGAACCACTACCCAGTCCGCATAGCGGTCAACCGCCACGTTGTATTCCGGCAGGTCAGCGTCGTACAGGCGATAACATTCGATGCCTTCCTGCTTTGCCCACTTCTCAAATTTCTTCAGGTTTTTGCGCAGGCGGTTGGCGTAATCTTCCGCCACGCCTGACGGTTTGCTATCCGCCGCTATCTCTGCCAGATGGTAGTTTTTCTGCACGCAGTCCAGCGGGCCGTTTTTCGCCTTGAACTGGCGATCGGCACGCAATTGCAGGCAGCTCAGCAGCTCCGGCGAGGCGCTAAACAGGGAGAGGTTCCAGCCGCCGAAATGCGCTTTCATGTTGCGGCCCAGCAGGCTGTGCAGTGCAATCAGCGCCGGCTCGCTGTCCAGACGCTCACCATACGGCGGGTTGCTGATCACCGTACCGTACGGGCCTTTTGGCAACGGGTTGGTCAGGTTCGCCACGTCTTTCACCTCGAAGGTGACCAGCTCGCCGATACCGGCACGACGGGCGTTGCTGCGCGCACGTTCAATCACCCGTGCATCGCTGTCCGAACCGTAAAAGTGAGAGGTGTATTCCGCCAGCCCTTTACGGGCGCGGGTCTGCGCATCGTCTTTGACCTCTTTCCAGATGGCCTCATCGTGCTGCGCCCAGCCTTTGAAGCCCCAGTGGCCGCGGTGCAGCCCTGGCGCACGGTCGGTGGCCAGCATCGCGGCTTCAATCAGCAGCGTACCGGAACCGCACATCGGATCGAGCAGCGGCGTACCTGGCTGCCATCCGGAGCGCATCACGATAGCGGCAGCCAGCGTTTCTTTGATCGGCGCCATCCCGGTGCGATCGCGATAACCGCGCAGATGCAGGCCTGCGCCGCTCAGATCAAGGGAAATACTGGCCGTATCGCCGTTCAGCCAGACGTTGATACGCAGATCCGGGTTTTCACGGTCAACGTTCGGACGTTCTTTATTACGACGCGTGAAGCAGTCCACAATGGCATCCTTAACGCGCAGGGCACCGTACTGGCTGTTGCGGATCTCATCGTTGACGCCGTTGAAATGCACCGCAAAGGTGGCGTCCGGGGTGAAGATCTCTGTCCAGTCGATCATCTGTACGCCGGTGTAGAGATCAAGATCGCTGTAGACCTTGCACTCTTTCATCGGCAGCATGATGCGCGACGCCAGACGGCTCCACATCAGGCTCTGGTAAATAAGCCGCGTGTCGCCCTCAAAATGGACACCACCCTGAACCACCCGGCACTCTTTCGCGCCCAGGGCTTCCAGTTCAGTTTTTAACAGCTCTTCCAGCCCACGGGCCGTACTGGCAAACAGAGAATTCATATCGTCACTTTTACTCATAGAAAATTGTCGCGCATTATAGCTAATATGGCGTGTATGTCATAAAGTTGAAGGCTTATTTTCTTTAGCGGGAGTGTGTAGTGGCGACGTTATCCAGGCTTTTTATTCATCCGGTGAAATCGATGCGCGGTATCGGCGTGACTCACGCGCTGGCCGATATGAGCGGATTCGCCTTCGATCGTATTTTTATGGTCACCGAGCCTGACGGTACGTTTATCACCGCACGTCAGTTCCCGCAGATGGTTCGCTTTACGCCTTCCCCGCTTCATGACGGGCTGCATTTGACCGCGCCAGACGGTTCAAGCGTCGTGATCCGCTTTGCTGATTTTGCGCCGCTTGATGCGCCAACGGAAGTGTGGGGCAATCATTTTACCGCGCGTATCGCGCCGGATAACATTAACCAGTGGCTCAGCGGCTTTTTCTCCCGTGACGTTCAGCTGCGCTGGGTTGGGCCTGCGCTGACCCGTCGCGTGAAGCGCCACGATGCGGTTCCCCTCTCCTTCGCGGATGGTTTTCCCTTTCTGCTGACCAGCGAGGCCTCGCTGCGAGATTTACAAAAACGTTGCAAAGCCAGCGTGCAGATGGAGCAGTTTCGCCCGAATCTGGTGGTGACCGGAGCGGAGGCCTGGGATGAAGATACCTGGAAAGTCATCCGCATCGGCAGCGTTATTTTTGACGTGGTGAAACCGTGCAGCCGCTGTATTCTCACCACCATTAGCCCGGAGAAAGGCCAGAAGCATCCTTCCGGTGAACCGCTAAAAACATTGCAGTCATTTCGCACCGCGCAGGATAAAGGTGATGTCGACTTCGGCCAGAACCTGATCCCCCGCTCCAGCGGTGTGATCCGCGTGGGCGACGAGATCGAGATCCTTACCCGCGGGCCTGCCAGGGTGTACGGCGCAGGTCAGGAAGAAGAGATGGTTGACGTGGTAACCAACGTCGCTTCCGCGGTGGATATTCACTGGGAAGGCAAAGTTATCCGTGGTAACAATCAGCAGGTGCTACTGGAACAACTGGAACAGGCGGGTATCCGCGTACCGTATTCCTGTCGCGCGGGGATTTGCGGATGCTGTCGCATTAAACTGGTCGATGGTGAAGTGAGTGCCCTGAAGAAATCTGCGATTGGCGGTGACGGCACGATCCTGTGCTGTAGCTGTGTCCCGAAAACATCCGTACAGCTGGAAGCTTAAACCGCCTGTTCGAGGCTGAAGGAATCAACGCGCAGCTGTGGCTTCAGCCTGTCGTTCATCACTTTGATGGCATCACCTAACTGCATAACTCGCCCGGCAATGGTCACGCCGGGTTGGGCCAGCAAACAGAGCGCAGCGTTTTCACCGGGTTCAACCACCAGCAAATTCACCTCCTCTTCGGTATCGCTCAGATTGACGCTCGCCGCATCGCCGATAGCCGGGGTCCAGCTCATGCCGTGCGCAAGGAAATGCCAGCTTTTCGGCATTTGCGGTTTCAGGAAGCGGATTGCCACCAGCGCGTTTAATACCAGTTCAGCGCGCTGTTCTTTGGAGAGATCGAACTCGCGGCATTTTTCTTCGAAAGAGAAATAGAGTGCAGCATCGTCAACGCAAAAGCCTGAGGGAGCAAACGCGTCTGGGGTTAACATTCGGCGCGCAAAACGAGAGCGAAACAACATGCCATTGGCTAAGTCGAGCATCATACGGTCATGCTCTTCACAAAAATACCAGCGCCAGTTATCGTCAGGTTTAATTCGCATGTTTCTCTCCCGTCCCCTAAACGTCCTGTACTAAAAATGTCCTGTTTGCCGCTTCGCTTATAACACTAGTAATAAAAGACTATAATGTCTAAATAAGCAACAATGACGGAATATAAAACAACCAGGGCTGGAAATAAAGCCCTGGTTGTCTGATTAAGAGAAAAGATTAGATATGCGTGACGATTTCTTTAATCAGCGGCGGCCCTTTAAAAATAAAGCCGGAATAAATTTGCACCAGCGATGCGCCTGCCGCCATCTTCTCACGTGCAGCGATGACGGAGTCAATGCCACCCACGCCAATAATCGGCAGCTGGCCTTTTAATTCCGCGGAGAGTGCGCGAATAATTTCGGTGCTTTTTAATTGTACCGGACGGCCACTTAATCCACCCGCTTCGTCACAGTTTTTCATTCCCTGAACGAGAGAGCGATCGAGTGTCGTATTGGTCGCAATCACACCATCAATATTATGGCGAACTAAACTGTCGGCAACCTGGATCAATTCTTCTGCCGAAAGATCCGGGGCGATCTTAACCGCGACCGGAACATATTTATGGTGGATCGTCTGTAGCGCCGTTTGTTTATTTTTAATGGCGCTAAGAAGATCGTCGAGCGCTTCGCCATATTGTAATGAACGCAGCCCTGGGGTGTTAGGCGAGGAAATATTCACCGCAATATAACCGGCATAGGCATAGACTTTTTCCATACAAATCAGATAGTCATCTTTACCCTGCTCGACCGGCGTGTCTTTATTTTTGCCAATATTTATACCCAGCACGCCATCAAAATGGGCTTTCTTAACGTTCTCAACCAGATGATCGACGCCAAGGTTATTAAAGCCCATGCGGTTGATCAGCCCTTCGGCTTCAACCAGGCGAAACAGACGTGGCTTGTCATTTCCCGGCTGCGGACGCGGCGTTACCGTCCCGATTTCGATCGAGCCAAAGCCCATCGCACCGAGTGCATCAATGCATTCGCCATTTTTGTCCAGACCGGCCGCCAGGCCCAGTGGATTTTTGAAAGTCAGGCCCATGCACTGAACTGGTTTTTCCGGCACGTTTTGACGCACCAGCGCGGCCAGAGGCGTTCCTGTAATACGGCGTAACTGCTGAAATGTAAATTCATGAGCGCGCTCAGGATCGAGCTGGAAAAGGGCTTTACGAACGAAGGGGTAGTACATGAACTCTCCTGGATTCCCGGTGTGCAAACCGGGAGGGGATTATGTGCGATCCCGCCCGGAAAGGGAATTGACCTGTGGCAAAAAAAGCCACGTAAAACGCAATCGTTTACTTATCGGTTCGCTTCTTATGCATTTTTCTGCATTCATCCTGAGGATAAATCATTTAGTGGAATAACCACGCAATGTCACACTCCTGAAAATTGTTATGAATGTTAGATAAAAGCAAACAATTAGTTATAAGGAGCAACCATGCGCGTCATTACCCTGGCCGGAAGCCCCCGCTTCCCCTCTCGCTCCAGCGCACTGCTGGAATACGCTCGCGAAAAGCTTAATGCTCTGGATGTCGAAGTGTGTCACTGGAATTTGCACAATTTCGCGCCTGAAGATCTGCTCTACGCCCGTTTCGACAGCCCGGCGCTGAAAACCCTGATCGAACAGCTTAAGAGTGCTGACGGGCTGGTCGTCGCGACACCGATTTATAAAGCTTCTTTTTCCGGCGCACTGAAAACGCTCCTCGATCTGCTGCCCGAACGTGCGCTGGACGGTAAGGTCGTCCTGCCGCTGGCCACAGGCGGTACGGTAGCCCATTTACTGGCGGTGGATTATGCCCTCAAGCCGGTTCTGAACGCGCTGAAAGCACAGGAGATCCTGCATGGCGTCTTCGCTGACGACTCACAGGTAATCGACTACCAGCATAAACCGCATTTCACGCCGAATCTGCAAACCCGCCTCGACAGCGCGCTTGAAACCTTCTGGCACGCCCTGAACCGTCGGGATCGCCACGCGGCGGCATTTCATCAATCACAAGGAGTGGCGCATGTTTAAAACAGTTACCCGTATCGGGCTGGCAGGTCTGCTGGCAGTGGCGTCGCTGGCTCAGGCGACGGTGAAAGCGCCGGAGAGCCTGCGTATCGGTTATCAGAAAGGCAGCGTCAGCATGGTGCTGGCGAAAAGCCATGCGTTGCTGGAGAAGCGTTTCCCGGAGACCAAATTCTCATGGGTCGAGTTCCCTGCCGGGCCACAGATGCTGGAGGCGCTGAACGTCGGGAGTATTGATTTAGGCAGCACAGGCGATATCCCGCCGATCTTTGCGCAGGCTGCCGGGGCGGATCTGGTTTACGTTGGCGTTGAGCCCGCCAAGCCGAAGGCAGAGGTTATTTTGGTGCCCGAAAACAGCGAGATCAAAAGCGTCGCCGATCTTAAAGGCCATAAGGTTGCTTTCCAGAAAGGTTCAAGCTCGCACAACCTGCTGCTGCGCGCGTTGCAGGAGGCCGGCCTAAAATTCACCGATATCCAGCCCGTTTACCTGACGCCTGCCGATGCGCGCGCGGCGTTTCAGCAAAAAAATGTTGATGCCTGGGCTATCTGGGATCCGTACTACTCCGCCGCACTGTTGCAGGGCGGTGTGCGGGTGCTGAAAGACGGCACCACCCTGAAGCAGACCGGTTCGTTCTACCTGGCGGCACGTCCTTACGCTGAGAAAAATGGCGCCTTTATTCAGCAGGTGCTGGATACCTTCTCTCAGGCCGATGCGCTGACCCAAAGCCAGCGTCAGCAGAGCATCACGCTGCTGGCAAAAACCATGGGCCTGCCTGAACCGGTGATCGCCACCTATCTTGACCACCGTCCTCCCACCACCATAGCGCCGGTTGACGCCCACGTTGCCGCTCTCCAGCAGCAAACGGCAGACCTCTTTTATCAAAACCGCCTGGTTCCAAAGCAGGTGAATATTCGCGAACGCATCTGGCAACCCGCTGGCATTGAAGGAAAAAAATCATGAGTCTGAATCTTTTCTGGTTTTTACCCACCCACGGTGATGGACACTATCTTGGCACAGAAGAAGGCGCCCGCCCGGTCGATCACGGCTACCTACAGCAGATCGCCCAGGCGGCAGACCGCATCGGTTTTACCGGGGTGCTGATCCCGACGGGCCGTTCATGTGAGGATGCGTGGCTGGTTGCCGCGTCAATGATCCCCGTCACCCAGCGCCTGAAATTCCTGGTAGCCTTGCGCCCGAGCGTGGTGTCGCCCACCGTCGCGGCGCGTCAGGCGGCAACGCTGGACAGGCTTTCCAACGGCCGTGCGCTGTTCAACCTTGTGACGGGCAGCGATCCGCAGGAGCTGGCGGGGGATGGCGTTTTCCTCGATCATACCGAACGCTATGAAGCCTCCGCAGAGTTCACCCGCGTCTGGCGACGTCTGCTGGAAGGGGAAACCGTCACCTTCGAAGGGAAACATATCCACGTTCGCGATGCGCAGCTCTACTTCCCGCCGGTACAGCAGCCGCGCCCTCCCCTCTATTTTGGCGGATCGTCGGACGTGGCGCAGGAGCTGGCGGCCGAGCAGGTCGATCTCTATCTGACCTGGGGCGAACCACCGGAGCTGGTGAAAGAGAAAATTGCTCAGGTACGCGCTAAAGCCGCAGAACATGGCCGTACGGTACGCTTTGGTATTCGCCTGCACGTGATCGTCCGCGAAACCAACGACGAGGCCTGGCAAGCCGCCGACCGTCTGATCGCTCATCTGGACGACGATACTATCGCTAAAGCACAGGCGGCGTTTGCCAAAACCGACTCCGTGGGCCAGCACCGGATGGCCTCCCTGCACAACGGCAAGCGTGAAAATCTTGAGATCAGCCCGAACCTGTGGGCCGGGGTGGGTCTGGTGCGCGGCGGCGCCGGCACGGCGCTGGTCGGCGACGGCCCAACCGTAGCGGCACGCATTAATGAATACGCGGCGCTGGGGATCGACAGCTTTATCCTGTCTGGCTACCCGCATCTGGAGGAGGCGTACAAGGTGGGTGAACTGCTGTTCCCGCACCTGGATGTCGCTATCCCGGAAATTCCGCAGCCACGCCAGCTTCAGTTACAGGGCGAAGCCGTGGCGAACGCGTTTATCCCGAGAAAAGTCGCGCAAAGCTAAGGAGCCACCATGTCTGCAACCGCACAAAAATGGCTACTGCGCGCCGCGCCGTGGTTTCTGCCCGTCGGCATTGTCCTCGTCTGGCAACTGGCGTCTTCAACTGGCTGGCTGTCGAGCCGCATTTTGCCCTCTCCGGAGGGCGTTGTGGAAGCGTTCTGGTCGCTCAGCGCCAGCGGTGAGCTGTGGCAACATCTTGCCATCAGCTCCTGGCGCGCGGTAATCGGCTTTTCGATTGGCGGAAGCATCGGCCTGACGCTGGGGCTGATCAGCGGCCTGTCCCGCTGGGGTGAGCGGCTGCTAGATACCTCCGTTCAGATGCTGCGAAACGTGCCGCATCTGGCGCTTATCCCGCTGGTTATTTTGTGGTTTGGCATTGATGAGAGCGCCAAAATTTTCCTCGTGGCGCTGGGAACGTTATTCCCGATTTATATCAATACCTGGCATGGGATCCGCAATATCGATCGCGGTCTGGTTGAGATGGCCCGCAGCTATGGCCTGTCAGGTTTTGCCCTGTTTACCCATGTGATCCTGCCGGGCGCCCTGCCCTCCATTATGGTTGGGGTGCGTTTTGCGCTCGGCCTGATGTGGCTAACCCTGATCGTGGCGGAAACCATTTCGGCTAACTCCGGCATTGGTTATCTGGCGATGAACGCCCGCGAGTTCCTGCAAACGGACGTGGTGGTGGTTGCCATTATCCTTTATGCCCTGCTCGGCAAACTTGCGGACGTCAGCGCCCAGTGGCTGGAACGTAGCTGGCTGCGCTGGAACCCGGCCTACACCGCTCAGGAGGCGAAAGCATGAATACTGCACGACTGAACCAGGGAACACCGTTACTGCTGAACGGCGTGACCAAACGCTACGGCGACAACACCATTCTGAATGCACTGGATCTGCATATTCCTGCCGGACAGTTTGTTGCCGTTGTCGGCCGCAGCGGTGGCGGCAAGAGTACCCTGCTGCGTCTTTTAACCGGGCTGGAAGCGCCAAACAGCGGTGACATTCTGGCAGGCACTACGCCGCTGGCCACGATTCAGGATGATACGCGCATGATGTTTCAGGATGCGCGTCTGCTGCCGTGGAAAACGGTGATGGATAACGTCGGGCTGGGCCTGAAGGGCATCTGGCGGGAGGACGCCCGGCAGGCACTCGCTGCGGTAGGGCTGGAGAATCGCGCGGGAGAGTGGCCTGCGGCCCTGTCGGGTGGACAAAAGCAGCGCGTAGCGCTGGCACGCGCGCTGATTCATCGTCCCGGCCTGCTGCTGCTTGATGAACCGCTCGGCGCGCTTGATGCCCTGACGCGGATCGAAATGCAGGATCTGATTGAAACCCTATGGCAGACGCACGGCTTTACGGTGCTGCTGGTGACGCATGATGTCAGTGAAGCCGTGGCAATGGCAGACAGGGTGCTGTTAATAGAAGAAGGTAAAATTGGTCTGGATCTGACGGTAGATATTCCGCGTCCTCGCCGCGTGGGATCGGCCCGACTGGGGGAGCTGGAAGCCGAAGTGCTGGATCGGGTGATGAAGCGTGGGGTAAGTGAACGGGTGTTGATTAAAGCTAATGCCTGATGCCCGCACCCCGGCCCTCTCCCACAGGGAGAGGGAGAAAAAACTAAAAAACGGCAACCGAGGTTGCCGTTTTGCTTTTACCTGCCCACCGGGCAATTTTTTATTACGCTAAGGCCTTAGCAATCTTCTCGTACAGATCGCCAGACAGATTTTCCAGCCCTTTCAGCTGCTCAAGCGCGGCGCGCATTTTCGCCTGACGCTGCGCATCGTAACGTTTCAGGCGGATCAGCGGCTCAATCAGACGAGACGCCACCTGCGGGTTACGGCTGTTCAGCTCGGTCAGCATTTCAACCATGAACTGATAACCGCTGCCGTCTTCGGCATGGAACGCGGCTGGGTTGCTGCTGGCGAAGGCACCAATCAGAGAGCGGACGCGGTTCGGGTTGCTCATGGTGAACGAACGGTGCTTCAGCAGGCTACGTACTTTGCTGAGTACATCGGCTGCCGGACTGGTGGCCTGAAGGATGAACCACTTGTCCATCACCAGACCATCCTGATACCACTTGTCGTCGTACTCCTGCATCAGCGCATCGCGGCACGGCAGCTCGGCGGCAACGCTTGCAGCCAGCGCGGCCAGCGCATCCGTCATGTTATCGGCTTCGTGGTACTGCTTGCTGACCAGCGTGTTCGCCAGCTCTGCCTCACCAAACGCCAGATAGCGCAGGCAGGTATTGCGCAGGGAACGTTTACCGATATCCGCGTGTTCCACCCGATACGCGTCCAGCTTGTTGGCGTTGTAAATGGCGAGGAACTCATCTGCCAGTTCGGTCGCCAGCGTGCGGGTCAGCGCTTCACGCACGGCGACGATGGCAATCGGATCAATGATGTCAAACAGCTCGGCGATTTCAGTCGCAGACGGCAGCGTTAAAATTTCAGCCGCCAGCGCCGGGTCAATGTTCTCATCCAGCAGGATGGCACGGAACGCGTCTGCCACATGAACCGGCAGCGTCAACGGCTGGCCCTGCTGGTAACGGTTGACGTTCAGCTTGATGTAGGTCGCTAGCAGGCTTTGTGCCGCATCCCAGCGCGAGAAATCGTTGCGCGCGTGACGCATCAGGAACGTCAGCTGCTGATCGCTCCACTTATATTCGAGTTTCACCGGCGCAGAGAATTCGCACAGCAGGGCAGGAACGGGCTGGAAATAGACGTTATCGAAGATAAAGGTCTGCTCTGCCTGGGTCACGTTCAGCACGTTATGCACCGGGTGACCGCCCTTCTGTAACGGGATCACATTGCCTTCGTTGTCGTACAGCTCAACGCTGAACGGAATGTGCAGCGGATGTTTCTCTTCCTGCTCCGCCGTTGGCGGTGTGCGCTGGCTGATGGTCAGCGTGTACTGCTCGGTTTCCGGGTTGTAGTCGTCTTTGACCGTCACAATCGGCGTACCGGCCTGGCTGTACCAGCGGCGGAAATGAGACAGATCCACGTTAGAGGCGTCTTCCATCGCCTGAACAAAATCGTCGCAGGTGGCCGCACTGCCGTCGTGACGCTCGAAGTAAAGCTGCATCCCTTTCTGGAAATTCTCTTCGCCCAGCAGGGTGTGGATCATGCGGATAATTTCAGCGCCTTTTTCATACACCGTCAGGGTGTAGAAGTTATTCATCTCAATGACTTTATCCGGGCGGATCGGGTGGGCCATTGGGCTGGCATCTTCTGCAAATTGCAGCCCACGCATAGTGCGCACGTTGTTGATGCGGTTCACCGCCCGCGATCCCAGATCGGAGCTGAACTCCTGATCGCGGAAGACGGTTAAGCCCTCTTTCAGGCTCAGCTGGAACCAGTCGCGACAGGTGACGCGGTTCCCGGTCCAGTTGTGAAAATATTCGTGGCCGATAACGCGTTCGATATCGAGGTAATCTTTATCCGTGGCGGTATCGGTACGCGCCAGCACGTATTTGGAGTTAAAGATGTTAAGACCTTTATTCTCCATCGCGCCCATGTTGAAGAAATCGACAGCAACAATCATATAGATGTCGAGGTCATATTCGAGACCAAAGCGCGTTTCATCCCACTTCATGGAGTTGATGAGAGAGGTCATTGCCCACGGTGCGCGGTCAAGGTTGCCACGATCCACGAACAGCTCCAGCGCGACTTCACGGCCAGAGCGCGTTTTAAAGGTGTCGCGGAGAACATCGAAATCTCCCGCCACCAGCGCAAACAGATAGCAGGGTTTCGGGAACGGATCCTGCCACTGTACCCAGTGACGGCCATTCTCCATTTCCCCCTCGCCAATCCGGTTGCCGTTGGAGAGCAGGTACGGGTACAGCGTTTTGTCGGCAATAATTTTGGTGGTAAAGCGCGCCAGGACGTCCGGGCGATCAAGATACCAGGTAATGTGGCGGAAACCTTCGGCTTCACACTGGGTACACAGGGCTACGCCTGACTGGTAAAGCCCTTCCAGCGCGGTATTGGCGGCAGGGCTAATTTCATTCACGATGCGCAGGGTAAAGCGTTCCGGCAGGTTGTCGATGACCAGCTGGTTGCCTTCTTCTTTATAGTCTGACCAGGCTTCATCGTTAATATGCAGGGAAACCAGCGTCAGGTCTTCACCATCCAGACGCAGCGGCACGGCTGTCGCGCTCTGGCGCGTCACCTGGCTTACCGCCGTCACGACGGTTTTTGTGGCATCCAGGTCGAAAGTCAGATCGATATCGCTTATCAGGTATTCCGGCGCACGGTAGTCGTGGCGGTATTTAGCTTGTGGCTGTTGTGTCATAGAAAACCTTATGCATCGTTTGTCGAGTAACGATTCAATATATTCCTGTTGTGTAAAACGCGCTATGCAGAATGTTCATCTTTTCAGGCACAACGCCCTTTTTAGCTACATTTTTATAACACGGGGCACGAAATGCTCTCGACCATAAAGTGTGCTTATGTTGTGATCGGGGTTCAATAAATCACTAAACAGGGTATACTCCGGAGTTGTTTATTGTACTAAACGCTCCCGTGAGAGGATGCTACAGCGCACCTATGACTCAATTCGCTTCTCCGGTTCTGCATACGTTGCTGGATACCGACGCGTACAAGCTGCATATGCAGCAAGCCGTGTTTCACCACTATCATGATGTCCATGTTGCGGCGGAATTTCGCTGCCGGGGTGACGACTTGCTGGGTATCTACGCAGATTCCATTCGTGAACAGGTCGAGGCCATGCAGCATCTGGCGCTCACCGATGACGAATATCAGTGGCTTTCAGGCCTGCCTTTCTTCAAAGCGGACTATCTTAACTGGCTGCGTGAGTTCCGCTATAAGCCGGAACAGGTCACCGTCACCAATGATAACGGCAAGCTGGACATTCGTCTGACCGGCCCGTGGCGCGAGGTGATCATGTGGGAAGTGCCGCTTCTGGCCGTGATCAGCGAGCTGGCCCACCGCTATCGCTCCCCTGAAACCGGTGTGACGCAGGCGGTCGCCGCTCTGGAGAATAAACTCGTTGAGTTTTCCAGACTGACCGAAGGGCTGGATATGTCCCGCTTCCGTCTGATGGACTTTGGCACGCGCCGCCGCTTCTCTCGCGAGGTTCAGGAAGCCATTGTCAGACGTCTGCAACAGGAGCCGTGGTTCGTTGGCACCAGTAACTACGATCTGGCACGTCGCCTTGATTTAACGCCGATGGGCACCCAGGCGCACGAATGGTTCCAGGCGCACCAGCAGATCAGCCCTGACCTTGCCAACAGCCAGCGCGCCGCCCTCGCCGCGTGGCTAGAGGAATACCCGGATCGGCTGGGTATTGCCCTTACCGACTGCATTACCATGGACGCATTCCTGCGCGACTTTGGCCCTGAGTTTGCCGAACGCTACCAGGGGTTACGCCATGATTCCGGGGACCCGGTTGAATGGGGTGAGAAAGCCATCGCCCATTACGAAAAGCTGGGTATCGACCCAATGAGTAAGGTGCTGGTCTTCTCCGATAACCTTGACCTGGCAAAAGCCGTCGACCTTTATCGCCATTTCTCATCGCGGGTGAACCTGAGTTTCGGGATTGGTACGCGGTTAACCTGTGATATCCCTCAGGTGAAACCGCTGAACATCGTCATAAAACTGGTGGAATGTAACGGTAAGCCGGTCGCGAAGCTCTCCGACAGCCCTGGCAAAACCATCTGCCATGACAAAGCGTTTGTCCGCGCATTACGTAAAGCCTTCGATCTGCCTCAGGTTAAAAAAGCCAGTTAACGGCTTCGGGGGAGCCTTCATGGCTCCCCTTCTCTTATTTATTTCTTATTTCTTCTCTCAAGACGGTGAAATTTACTTGTCTGATAGCGGATGGCAGGTAACATAGATATCCCCCCTATAAGGGCGGACAAGTGTTTATTTTTTCCGACTATTAACAGAGAGAATATTATGAGCGTTGTGCCTGTAGCCGACGTACTCCAGGGCCGTGTCGCCGTTGACCAGGAGGTCACCGTGCGCGGATGGGTGCGTACTCGCCGAGATTCTAAAGCTGGCATCTCCTTCCTCGCCGTCTATGACGGTTCCTGCTTTGATCCTGTACAGGCCGTCATTAATAATTCTCTGCCCAATTACAATGATGACGTTCTGCACCTGACAACCGGCTGTTCCGTGATCGTCACCGGTGTTGTGGTGGCCTCTCCGGGCCAGGGTCAGAGCTACGAAATTCAGGCGACCTCGGTGGAAGTGACCGGCTGGGTTGAAGATCCGGACACCTACCCGATGGCTGCAAAGCGTCACAGCATCGAATATCTGCGTGAAGTTGCGCACCTGCGTCCGCGCACCAACCTGATTGGTGCGGTTGCCCGCGTGCGTCATACGCTGGCGCAGGCGCTGCATCGCTTCTTTGACGAGCAGGGTTACTTCTGGGTTTCTACTCCGCTGATCACGGCATCCGATACCGAAGGCGCAGGTGAAATGTTCCGCGTTTCAACGCTGGATATGGAAAACCTGCCGCGTACGCCGGAAGGTAAAGTGGATTACGACAAAGACTTCTTTGGTAAAGAAGCCTTCCTGACGGTTTCTGGCCAGCTGAACGGCGAAACCTACGCCTGTGCACTGTCTAAGATCTATACCTTCGGCCCAACCTTCCGTGCGGAAAACTCCAACACCAGCCGTCACCTGGCGGAATTCTGGATGCTGGAGCCGGAAGTGGCCTTTGCCGATCTGAATGACGTGGCTGGCCTGGCAGAAGCGATGCTGAAATACGTGTTCAAAGCGGTTCTCGAAGAGCGCGCAGACGACATGAAATTCTTCGCTGAGCGTGTCGATAACGACGCCATCGCCCGTCTTGAGCGCTTCGTCTCCGCAGACTTCGCGCAGGTGGATTACACCGACGCGGTCGCTATCCTGGAAAAATGCGGTGAGAAATTCGAAAACCCGGTTTACTGGGGTGTGGATCTCTCCTCCGAGCACGAACGTTATCTGGCAGAGAAGCACTTCAAAGCACCGGTTGTGGTGAAAAATTATCCGAAAGACATTAAGGCGTTCTATATGCGCCTTAACGAAGACGGTAAAACCGTTGCCGCGATGGACGTGCTGGCGCCGGGCATCGGTGAGATTATCGGTGGCTCCCAGCGTGAAGAGCGACTGGATGTGCTGGACGCGCGTATGCAGGAGATGGGTCTGAACCCGGCGGACTACAGCTGGTATCGCGATCTCCGTCGCTACGGCACCGTCCCGCACTCCGGCTTTGGCCTGGGCTTTGAACGTCTGATTGCTTACGTAACAGGTGTTCAGAACGTACGTGATGTGATTCCGTTCCCACGCACACCGCGTAACGCAAGTTTCTAACCGACCAAATCCTTAATGGCCAGCAAATGCTGGCCATTATTTTATCCTGCAATGTCAGTTTTCGTCAGTCAAAAGTAAGCGTCTTTAAACCACAACCCCGCGATTACCTCTACCTGTTACGTTTTGTTTCCACGAAATATCCTGAGATAAAAAATAACCCCATTTTTATGGCGATTAATACAATCCTTACGCAATAGCACAAAAAACAACCACCCTCACAGCCATCTGGATGGCTTTTGTCGATTATAAGAAAAAATGAGCCGTTTAACTTCTGTTTATACGAAAGGCCTTTAGCTAAATTAAACATAAGGAAATCATATATATAAGAATAAAGCGGAGGGTTAATTCACCAGAAAGCGCTGAAGTTTGAGGTGCTTCACAAAGTTCCCAAAAATACACATTTAGTTACATATATTTTCTTTTGGTAACTGAATCTTGAAGATTGTAGCACTTTCAGTGTAGCGAAACGGTTCTATGAATGGAAAGATGCCTGTCAGACACATAAAGACACCTAACTCTCATCAATAGTTCCGGAAATATTTATTGACAGAATTTATTGACGGCAGTGGCGAGTGTCATAAAAAAACCAATGAGGGTAATAAATAATGATGAAGCGCAATATCCTGGCAGTGGTAGTCCCTGCCCTGCTGGTAGCCGGTGCAGCAAACGCTGCTGAAATCTATAACAAAGACGGCAACAAATTAGATCTTTACGGGAAAGCAGTCGGCCTGCATTACTTCTCCGATAACGACAGCAATGATGGCGACAACACTTACGCACGTCTGGGCTTCAAAGGCGAAACTCAGATCAACGATCAGCTGACTGGCTACGGTCAGTGGGAATACAACTTCCAGGGTAACAACTCTGAAGGTGGCGATGCACAGAACGGCAACAAAACCCGTCTGGCATTCGCAGGTCTGAAATTCGGTGACGCAGGCTCCTTCGACTACGGTCGTAACTACGGTCTGGTCTATGATGCAATCGGCATCACCGATATGCTCCCTGAGTTCGGTGGCGACACCGGCGCGAGCGATAACTTCTTCTCTGGCCGTACCGGTGGCCTGGCGACGTACCGTAACAGCAACTTCTTCGGCCTGGTTGACGGTCTGAACTTTGGTGTTCAGTACCTGGGCAAAAACGAGCGTACTGATGCAGTACGTTCCAACGGCGACGGCTGGGCAACCTCACTGAGCTATGATTTCGAAGGCTTCGGCATTGTAGGTGCTTATGGTGCCGCTGACCGTACCAACAACCAGCAGACGCTGGAATGGGGTAAAGGCGACAAAGCTGAACAGTGGGCAACCGGCCTGAAATATGACGCGAACAACATCTACCTGGCAGCTATTTATGGCGAAATGCGTAACGCAGCGCGTCTGGGCAGCCGTGGTTTCGCTAACAAGTCTCAGGACTTCTCTGTCGTCGCTCAGTACCAGTTCGATTTCGGTCTGCGTCCATCCATCGCTTATTACAAATCTAAAGCGAAAGACGTAGAAGGTATCGGTGACGAAGACTACATCAACTACATCGACGTTGGTGCGACATACTACTTCAACAAAAACATGTCTACCTATGTTGACTATCAGATCAACCAGCTGAAAGACGACAACAAGCTGGGCATCAACAACGACGACATCGTGGCTCTGGGTCTGGTTTATCAGTTCTAATCAGCACACCTCGTTGTTATATGCTTAATGAACAGGGCTTCGGCCCTGTTTTTTTATTCCTGAGAGAAAATAATAGCGACTTTTGAAAAGCCGCACGCTTTTCGTCGCAAACGGTTGGCATTTTGTAAATCTACCGTTAACCTGATAGCGGATTTCACTTCTGTAATCACAATGGAACTTCGTCATGTTTGAGAACATTACTGCCGCTCCTGCCGACCCAATTCTGGGCCTGGCCGATCTGTTTCGCGCCGACGACCGCCCTGGCAAAATCAACCTGGGTATTGGTGTATATAAAGATGAAACCGGCAAAACTCCGGTACTGACCAGCGTCAAAAAAGCTGAGCAGTATCTGCTGGAAAACGAAACCACCAAAAACTACCTCGGTATTGATGGTATCCCTGAATTTGGTCGCTGCACCCAGGAGCTGCTGTTCGGCAAAGGCAGCACCATTGTGAGCGAAAAACGCGCCCGCACGGCGCAGACCCCAGGCGGTACCGGCGCACTGCGCGTGGCGGCAGATTTCCTGGCGAAAAACACTTCTGTGAAGCGTGTGTGGGTAAGCAATCCAAGCTGGCCGAACCATAAGAGCGTGTTTAATTCTGCGGGTCTGGAAGTGCGTGAATACGCCTACTACGACGCAGCCAGCCACGCGCTGGATTTCGACGGCCTGCTGGCCAGCCTGAGCGAAGCCCAGGCGGGCGATGTGGTGCTGTTCCACGGCTGCTGCCATAACCCAACCGGTATCGATCCTACGCTTGAGCAGTGGGAACAGCTGGCTAAGCTGTCCGTTGAAAAAGGCTGGCTGCCGCTGTTTGACTTCGCTTACCAGGGCTTTGCCCGTGGTCTGGAAGAAGATGCAGAAGGTCTGCGCGCATTCGCCGCCGTGCATCAAGAGTTGATAGTCGCAAGCTCCTATTCCAAGAACTTTGGTCTGTATAACGAGCGTGTCGGCGCCTGTACGCTGGTGGCTGCTGACGAAGCAACCGTCGATCGCGCATTCAGCCAGATGAAGTCCGTGATCCGCGCTAACTACTCCAACCCACCGGCACACGGTGCGTCTGTGGTCGCGACGATCCTGAGCAACGATGCGCTGCGCGCCATCTGGGAGCAAGAGCTGAACGATATGCGTCAGCGCATTCAGCGCATGCGTCTGCTGTTTGTGAACACGCTGGCTGAGAAAGGCGCTGACCGTGACTTCAGCTTCATCATCAAGCAGAACGGCATGTTCTCCTTCAGCGGCCTGACCAAAGAGCAGGTGCTGCGCCTGCGTGAAGAGTTTGGCGTGTATGCCGTTGCATCTGGCCGCGTGAACGTTGCAGGTATGACGCCTGACAACATGGCGCCGCTGTGCGAAGCCATTGTCGCGGTGCTGTAACCTGCATCCCTAAAAAAAAGCCTGCATCGCGCAGGCTTTTTTATTTTACCGGGTTTACCAGACAGGCATTTCATCCTGAAGGAACGGGTTATGCAACCGCTCATCCCCCAGCGTTGACATTGGT
This sequence comes from Enterobacter cloacae complex sp. IR5401, assembly GCF_049238425.1. Classification (NCBI taxonomy): domain Bacteria; kingdom Pseudomonadati; phylum Pseudomonadota; class Gammaproteobacteria; order Enterobacterales; family Enterobacteriaceae; genus Enterobacter; species Enterobacter cloacae complex sp. IR5401. The sequence goes on from NZ_JBMKHN010000002.1 coordinate 175,496, forward strand.
CCGTGTCCAGGGATAAACGTCACATCATCACCTAACGGTAATAACTTCTGCTTAATCGACTGAATCAGCTGACCGTGATCGCCGCGTGGGAAATCACTGCGTCCTACGCCCCCTTTGAAAATCACGTCACCGGAAATCAGCAGACGCGACACGTCATCAAAGAAGACAATATGGCCGGGCGTATGTCCGGGGCAATGCAACACCTGTAAAGTTACATTCCCTACGTTAACGCGATCGCCTTCGTTCAGCCAGCGGTCCGGTGTCAGTGGCTGACAGTCTTCCAGGCCAAACATACGGCTTTGAGCAGGTAATCCCTGTAGCCAGAACTCATCTTCTTTTTCCGGGCCGATAATCGGCACACCGTAGTATTCAGCCAGTTCAGCCGCTGCACCCACATGGTCGAGATGGCCATGGGTGAGTAAAATCTGCATCAGCGTTACACCGCTGGCAGCGACTTCCTGCTTGATTGTCTCAGCGTCGCCACCGGGATCAACAAGCGCGGCCAGTTTAGTTTGTTCACACCAGATCAATGAACAGTTCTGTGAGAACGCGGTAACCGGAATAATACGATAGTTCATACTGCTCCTGTGTTTCGTTATTACCAGTGCCGAACCGGCCCGGTATCAATATGCACAAAGTTGCTACGTGGGTAGTATCCTACACCACCTGCGCGCATAGATAACGCCGCTTTGCGAATATTGGCTAACGAAACGCCCTCAATATGGAAATCCATCGCCTGCCCTTTGGTGTGATAGCTTTTTTTCGCTACCCCACGGCTGTGGGCACGCAGTTCATTGTTGGTATCCAGAGAGCGATAGCCAGAGATGAGCTGCACCGGCCTTTTGGTCCCCAGCAGTCCCTGCAAGCGGTAAAGCTGATCGAATAATCCAGGGTCGATGGCTTTGATTTTATTCGCGCGGAAATCACGGAAAAAATGGTTGAGTCTTGCTAATTCATCCTGAATATAGCCTCTGCCATCGAAAAATTCCGCTTTAAGCGTCTCACCAGTATGCAGATTGTTGAGCGTTAAAATACGCGGACGAGGTGTCGAGAGGGTGGCAAATGCTGGCGTCGGAAGGATGGCTGCTGCGCCCAGCGCAACGCCACCTAACGCCAGCAATTTGCGGCGATTAGCGTCAAATTTGTCCATGATAATCAGGTCTACAGGTAAAAGAAATTGTCAATATGCTTAGCGCACGAAGGGCACCATAACTGGCAAAACCTGTTACGTCAAGGCGCCCAACCCCAGTAAATACGCGGCTTGCAGCCAGATCGCCTCATATTCACCATAACTTACGACAATCATTTTTACCGAACTACTTCATTTACCTGATTAATTGTTCCGCTTTTGGCAAAATTTGTGCGCCGGATCGCGCTGTCAGATCATAATTGTAAATATCTGTACGATACTGGGTACGTCCGTCTGCCCCTACAAACGCCGTCAGATAGTAAAGATTGACCGGAATATTGTGGCGGATATTGACGTAACGCGTATCTCCCTGCTTCAGCGCATCTGATATCCGCGTATCGTTCCAGCCTGCATCCTGCAACAGCATATTCGCCAGCTCAGAGGCCTTGTTCACGCGGACACAGCCCGAGCTGAGCGCGCGTGCGTCTTTCTGGAACAAATTATGGTTCGGGGTATCATGCAGATAGATTGCGTCCGAACTTGGCATATTGAATTTGTAACGTCCCAGCGAGTTATGTGCGCCCGGTGCCTGCTGGAAACGGAACGGCAGGTTCGAAGGCGTAATCGTTGACCAGTCCACCATCCAGGGGTCAATCGCTTCTTTGCTGTTCCAGCCACGCATCACCGTATAGTTATGTCGCTCCAGATAACCCGGGTCATTCCAGACCTTAGGCAGAATATCTTTGCGCGCCAGCGTCGGCGGCACGTTCCACGGCGGGTTAACCACCACGTTATTCAGCGCGCTGCTCATCATTGGCGTTTTACGGTCAGGTCGGCCGACAATCACGCGGGACGCCAGCACTTCACTACCGTCCTGATAGTAGACCAGGGAGTACGCCGGAATGTTGACCATAATGCCGGTGGATAACGTGCCCGGCAGCAAGCGCAAGCGCTGGATATTCAACGCCAGCACTCCAGCCCGCTGGGCCGGAGAGACGTTCAGCCAGTCGCGAGTAGATGGACCAATCACGCCGTCAGCGCCCAGCCCCTGCGCGGCCTGGAACTGCTTCACTGCGGCGACCAGCTCGCGATCGTAAGCGGCGGGCTTATTGCTCAACGCAACGGCGGTTTTCTCTTTTACCGGCGCCGACGGGCTGACGACCGCATTTTGCGTCTCGTCACCGGGCAGTGCAATTTTAGGGCCGCTGTCGAGAATGCCGGAGCGTTTCATAATTTCGCGGATCGCAGGCACATCGCTGCTCCACTGCCCCGGACGCAGCGTTGTGGTGCCGCGCAGCTGAGGCCACGGGCGGGAATCCGCAACCAGCTCAAGAAGCGACTGATGCATCGTGGCATACTGCGGATGGGCAGGCGCAAGGCTTGCGATAAAGCGCGGCAGTTCGCCGTTATCCAGCGACAGCTGCCACTGGTTAATGACGGACAGCGCAGGCGTCGCCAGCTTGTACGGCTTACTGCTGTATAACCAGCGGTTGCCGTTCACCGAAATCCCCGCAACAAATTGTAAGTAGCCCATCATGGCATCAGACAGCACCACGTCACGCGATTGTCCGGTCACGGCAGGATCGGTCAGGAGTTCAACCCAGGTCGTGAACTGCGGCTGAAAACCTGCAATCGCCACTTCAGCCAGCTGCTGCTGGAAGGCACGTACCGCCTCGCGATTTTCCCACATCGGTTTCATATCGCGCGCAGCGTAAAGCAGCGTGAGCTGGTTAATATAAGCGGGAGTATAGCCCGAGGGCAGCCCGGTCATAAGCTGCTGACGTAATGATCCAGTATCGATGCCTTCCGGCAGCGGTTTAATGCCGGCCATGATGGCCGTCGCCGGAGACTGATCCAGCGGTTGTGACAGTGACGTCGGCTGCGCGCCCATCGTCGCGGAGCTGTCAGTCGGTACAATTTCAGGCTCATCGGCCTGAGCGGTAAACAGTGGAGCAAACATCACTGTCAGGCACAAACTCAGCGCAGACAGCTGACGACCACGATTCTTCTTAAGCAACATCCCTTGCCCCCTGTTTTTCACGACATGCCCAGTATTCTGGAGCTTTCCTTCAGTATAGAAAGGCATACACGCTGCTGCCTTGCCTTATGTAAAGAAGTTTAAAGATAACGCAGCCCTGAACACAAGTTAAGTGAATAAAAAAAGCGGCGCATGAGCGCCGCTATTTGTCGCACCCCAGGTTAAGAGGCGTCAGCCGTGCCCGGTAATGACTCCGGTGGCTGCGGGGCGAAACCACGCAGGCCCACGACGTGCACGTGTTCACTGTTCTGGAACACCTTACGCACCAGCTTATAGGTTGTCCCTTTTTCCGGACTGATGTTTTCCGGCGCCGCGATGATGAGCTGCATATCGAGTCGCTCGCAAAGCTCAAACAGCGTGGCGATGGAGCGGGCGTCGAGACGCGCGGCTTCATCGAGGAACAGCAGACGACATGGAGAGATGTCTTTGCCGCGCAGACGACGCGCTTCATCTTCCCAGCTCTGCACCACCATCACCAGAATCGACATACCGGTACCGATGGCTTCACCGGTAGAGAGCGCACCGGATTCCGCGCGCAGCCAGCCGTCTGAGCCACGGTTAACCTCAACTTCCATTTCCAGATAGTTGCGGTAGTCCAGCAGCTCCTCGCCGATGGTTTGCGGCGTACGCTGGCCCATGTCAATCTGCGGATTCAGACGCTGATACAGCTTCGCCAGCGCTTCGGAGAAGGTCAGGCGGTTACTGTTGAACAGATCCTGGTGCTGCTCATGCTGTTCAGACAACACGTCCAGCAGCGTGGAGTGCGCCTCGCGCACGTTCACGTTCAGCCTCACGCTGTTGACCTGGCCAAACGACACGCTTTGCAGGCCCTGGTTCAGCTGACGGATACGATTCTGCTCGCGCTGAATGGTTTTACGAATAATATTCGCCACGCTGCGGGAGCTGATTGCCAGCTTTTGCTCGCGGGAGGTCAGCTCTTCCGTCAGACGGCCCAGCTCGATCTCCATCTGTTCGATCGCTTCAACCGGATCGTCGGTACGGATGATGTCCTGACGGATACGCTCGCGCAAGTGCTGATACACCGCCACGAAGAACTGGATTTTGCGCTCAGGACGCTTCGGATCTTCGGACATGCGCAGCACGTCGCGCAGGTGTTCGTTATCCGCCACCGCCAGACGCAGCGCGCCCAGCGCCTTATCCGACATAGAACGCAGTTCATCGGCCGACAGATACGCCAGCTCGCGGCGGTGCAGACGACGCTCCACGTTGTTGTCTTTCACCATGCGCATCACCGCGCACCAGCCCGCCTTCGCGGTCACAACCTGCTCGCGCATCTCGTGATAGTCACGTTCCAGCTTGCGCAGGCGACGCGTCAGGTTGTCCATCTCCGCTTCACAGAAGGTCAGCGCTTTTTCCAGCTGATTACGACGCGCACGGTTGTTGCTGAGCTGAGCATGCAGCTCATCGCGGCGAATACGTGCCCGCTCTTCTGCACCGCTGTCGGCGCGCACGCCAATGTCCTGCAACTCTTTATGCAGGTCGTTTAACAGCTCTTTCTTGGTGTCGAAGGAGCTTTTCAACGACGCCATCACCTGACTGTACTGGCTCAGCTGTGCGGCGTGAGTACGCATCGCTTCGCGCGCGCGCGTACGTTCCGCTTCCGCCTGCTCAAGGCGCTGGCGCAGCTTTTCATTAAGATCGCTGTTCCCGCTCAGCATTTCTGCTGAATCGGAGTAGCCGAAGTGCGCGCGACGTTGCACCACTTCCGTCAGGGCAAACGCCTGCTGACGCGCTTCGCGCTGCACCTGCTGTGACCAGGCGTAATCCTCTTTTAACTGTTCAAACTGTTCCGGGTCGCTCTGGAGAACGGAAACCATCGGCTCCAGCTTCGCCAGCTGATTGCCGTGCTGCTGCACAAAGCGCGCGGCTTCCTGCGCCTCGTCCAGTCGTTCCTGAATTTCATCCACGCGGTCGGCGAGCGTATCGTCCGCCAGCAGGTTCAGGCGTGGCAGAATGCGGTTAAGCGCCGCAACGCCCTCTTTCGCCTGCTCGAACTGGACGCGGCTCTGCTGGTTGTCATTTTCATGGCTAGCCAGCGCACGCTCCAGCTCACCGCGGCGGGTGTTGAGCTTGCGAATTTCGGCTTCCGGATCGGGCTCAAAGGCCACGCCCAGATGGCTGCCGATAAAGCGGCTGAACGCCTGATGCAGACGCTGCGTTTTTTGTACATCAAACGACAGGGTCGCAAAACGTTCAGAAAGCGTTTCGCGCTCGGCATGCAGGCTTTCAATGCGGCTTTCACGCGCGGCGCGGCCAAACAGCGGCAGTTCCGGGAAGCGCGAATAGCGCCACTGGCGATCGGCGATTTTCACCACCACCGCTTTTTCCAGCTCGTCAACGCTGAATACGCTGTCATCAAACGACTGCGGATCTCCTTCGATGAGGTAGAGATCTTCCGGGCAGTCTTCCAGCCCTGCAAGCTGGTCAGAAATCAGCGACAGATCCGGCACCACAATCGCGTTACGGGATGGACCGTACAGCGCGGAGAAGTACGGCGCATCGTCCAGACCAACATCGTCGTAAATTTCAGACAACAGCACGCCGCCGAAACGCTCGGCTAAGGCATTCAGACGCGGATCTTCTGAGCCGCCTGGCTGGCTTAAACGCTCGATCTCCTCATCGACGTCACGCTTGCGCGCGCCCACTTCGTCACGCTCAACAATCGCTTCACGCTCACGCTCCAGCAGCTGTTGCATGTATTCGGTGACGTCCTGGCTGGAGGCAAACTCCTGGCCACACTGTTCGCTGAGCTGGTTCAGGCTGCTTTGTGCAGCCAGCCAGATCGGCGCACGCTGTAAGAGCGTCGTCGAACGGGACTGAAGCTGTTCCAGCTCCTGACGCAGCGTCATGCGCTGTTCGCTGGCATTCGATACGGTATCGGACAGGGCCGCAATACGCGCTTCCAGTTCCTGATGCAGGGCCTCAAGCTCGTCGAAATCGTAATTTTTACCCTGACGCTTGCAGAATTCCGCCAGCAGACGCTCGGCTTCCTGCTGTTCACGCAGACGCTGTTCCAGCTCGTTCAGGCGCATGCGCAGCGGCTGCACCTGTTCGGCCAGATGGCGTTGATTGACGCCGTCGCGCAGCAGCTCACGGGCAACGTCCCACGCTTCGTTACGCGCCAGCGGACCGTTAATCGCCACCACCAGCTGGTACGCCTGCTCAAACTGGCTATGCGCCGTTTGCGCCACGCTCATTTTCTGATCGAGAGAAAGCAGTTTCTCAGTGGCTTCCTGCTCTTTGGCCTGGAAGGTATCCAGCCATTCGTCAGCGCTTTCCGGGGTCAGGTCCGGCAGATGGCACAGCTCTTTGGCACGCTGCAACGCCTGCAACGCCTGGTTGTACTGAATCGCACGCGTCTGCTGCACGTCCAGCGCCTGCTGGTAGTCAGCGAGCTGGCTTTTCAGCTCATCCACTTCCAGCTCGGCGGCTTCCGCGTGGGCTTCGTTCTCTTCCTGCAATTCGGCAGCTTCGGCCACCACTTCATTTTGCTCTTCAAGACGAATTTGCAGCTCATCAAGATCGGCTTCGTAGCGCTCGATTTTTTCCTGCTGACGCAGCGCGGTCTGCACCAGATTCAGATGATCGCTGGCCGCCTGGTAATCGGCTTCCAGATCCCCTTCCGCACCATTGTGCTCGCCCAGTTCGCGCGCCATTTCGACATGCTTATACTGCTCGGCCACCAGCTGTTTGCGGGAGGTAAACAGCTCGCGGCGATACTCCAGCGCCTGATCGAGATGAATACGGCGCTCGTTGGCGTGGCGCATATAGTCCGCCGCCACGTAGTTGGTGGCTTCGCTGATCAGGTGCTTAAACAGGTCCCGGTCAGACTGCGTAACGCGAATCGCTTCCAGCGTCATGCGGTTTTCACGCAGCGCGGCTTCCATATCCTGGAAGGCCTTACGCACGCCGCTGTTTTCCGGCAACAGGTAGTCGCGCAGGGAGCGGGTAATGGCGCTGGAGATACCGCCGTACAGGGAGGCTTCAATCAGACGGTAGTATTTACTACGATCTGACGCGCTGCGCAGACGACGGGCTACCACGCCGAGATCGAACATCAGAGAGTGGTAGTCGGTAATGGAATTAAACTGCTTAAACTGCACGCCTTCGATAGCTTCCAGCTTGTCTTTCAGCTCCTGGAGCGTCAGGACGCGTGCCTGACGTTCATTCAGGGTTTCCGTCAGCAGCGCGGTTGGCTGTACGGAGGTAGGCAGCCCCTGGATCGCAAACGGTTTGATATCTACTTTACGATCGCGGCCGGCAACCTGTTGCAGACGCACGCCTACAACCACGCGCTGATGGCGGGAGTTGATCACGTCCAGCACTGAATAACAAACGCCCGCTTTCAGCTTACCGTGCAGACCTTTATCACGAGAGCCGCTCGTGGCGCCCGCTTCAGTGGTGTTACGGAAGTGCAGCAGGGTCAGGTCAGGTATCAGCGCCGTCACGAAGGCCGCCATGGTGGTGGATTTACCCGCCCCGTTACCGCCGGAGAGCGTTGTCACCAGCTCATCCAGATCGAAGGTTCGGGCAAAGAAGCCGTTCCAGTTAATCAGCGTCAGTGAGCGAAATTTACCGCGTTCAATCATTACTCTTCCTCCCCGCTATCCGGCTGATTCTCTTCGTGCTCGTCATTGAGCTGCAAATGGTTTTCCACCGGCATCGCTTCACCGTCACGTATCATGCGCAGCTGCGCTTCACGCGCATCATCACCCGCACGCACGTCGGCGCCAAAACGGAAGACCGATTCGGTGATGCGGAACTTGCTGCTGTCGTGACCCATGAACCAGACCATTCCCAGACGGCGTAGACGGTTAAGGGATGAGCGAACTTTTTCCTGTAATTTCTGACGGTCCAGATCGGACCCCGTTGAGCGGTTATTCACCAGCTTGAGCAGCTTGCTTTCATCCGCCAGCGACAGCAGCTCATCGTAAAGCTCCTGCTGGGTGAAGATCCCTTCATTCGCCAGACGTTCCGGGCTGAGATAGAGGTAGCAGAGAATTTTGCCGACCATCATATCCAGTTCGGAAAGCACCGAGCGCGGAATAAGCGTGGTAGAGCGCGGACGCAGGTAGAAAAACCCTTCCGGCGCGCGGATCAGCTCAACGTTATAGCGAGCGTAAAACTCTTCCAGGTACTCCTGAAAGTCCATCAAAAAGGCGTGATTATCCAGCTCGTCAAGGCCAATGTGACGACCGGCACGCAGCTGGCTGTCCAGCGCCGGAAACAACGGATTCGCCAGCGCCTGTGCCAGCTTAACTGGCATCACTTGTTCAATATTTGTCAATGACATGCGCCTGTACCTTGGCTCCGTAATCGTTAATCGGCTGCCACTTCGGCGGCAGTCCGGTGAAATCGGCTTGTGCGATGCCCAGGCGCACCGCCTGGTCTACAACAATGCGGGCAACATCGAAGTGGCGCGCGCGCGGATACTGCGCCAGATAGTCGCGTACCACGAGGCCAAGATCCAGCGGTGCTTGTCTGGTTTTGTAGACAGCGAGCTGTTCTTCGATCATCGCCGCAAGCTGCTCGCGAATTTCGTTAAATTCTTCGTATTCCAGATCCGGCGGCAGTTCACCGGTGACCTCTTCATCGCGCAGCGCCATCTCTTCGTCGCGCATATCCAGCAGACGATCGGCGTTGGCGTAGGTCAGCGCCCACGGCGCATCGAAATAGGTCTGTACCGACTGGCGCAGACGTTGAGCAAAGACGCGATTCTTATCCATATCGATGGCGGTACGGATAAATTTATGCACGTGGCGGTCGTAACCGATCCACAGGTCGATTGACTGCTGGCCCCAGCTGATAATACGGTCAAGCTTGCTCTGCAAATCAAACACCAGACGGTCGATAAAATGCAGATCGTCGTGCGCCATTGTCGCGTCCTGGATGCGCAGCAGATTGGCCTGTAGCTTATCCCCCGCCGCCTCCAGCGTATCCTGCAACTCACGCAGCGTACCGGACGTTTCTGACAGCAAGAGTTCACAGCTGGAGATAGCCGCACGCCAGTCTTTATTAAGCAGTTGAGCGATATCGTCTTTCACCTGCTGCTGCTGTTCGTCCATCAGACGTTGAGTCAGATCGATACTGTCGAAAATCTCGGCGACCGAGTATTTCAGCGGCGCGTAAACGTTGCGATGCCAGTGGAATTCGTCACCGTTTTCATCAGCCGCGTCGGCGGCACGCTTCAGCTCACCTGCAACAATAGAGAGCTGCATGGAGAGACGCAGCGTGGAAAATTCGCGCTGGCGGATGTAATAGTCGGTAATGCCAATGCCCAATGGCGTAAGACGATAGATGGCGTTTCCTTCCGCCTGCTCGCTGGTAAAGCGGTTCAGCAGACGTTGACGCACCATATCATTGATTGCGTTGTTGGCACGCACGCTAATGGTTTCGCTGGTTTGCTCAAACGCATCACTGACGTGGCGGAACGCATCCACCAGTTCGCCTTCACTCATTTCGCCATCCAGGCGTTCGCCGTTTAGCGTCGCAACCGCCAGCAGGAATGAGAGTCTGTCTACCGGCAGCGAGATGGAGAAATCGTTTTTCCTGGCCCAGGCAACCAGTTCGGGGACTGTCTGGGAAAATTCACTCATAGATTATCCTTGCATCTGCGGCTTGCGCGCGGTGACGTGTATATAGCGGCCAAGGCTCAGATAAGGCTCCTGGCGGCAGTACCGCGTCTCTATTTCTGTTAAGGCGTCTAAACAGTCATCCTGTTTTTGTTTATCACGCAGATAATCATGAAACACCCTCACGCCGGTTTTGCCGGTAATTTCCCAACCGATCTCCTCCAGCCAGCCATAGACCTGCTGCGGTTCACGGGGGAAATCCGGTGAAAGCGTGCGTCGTTTCTTTTTATACATGCCCTGCTGTACGTAGCCAAAATTGCCGACCAGCACGTTTCGCATTAGCAGGCCGTTGGCATTGTAAAACATCAGCGATAACGCACCGCCCGGGCGCAACATCGACCACAGCGTTTTTAACATCGCCTGGGGTTCGGCGATCCATTCGAGCACAGCATGAAACAATATCAGATCAACCTGCGTTTCCAAATGCTGCGGAATGTCCTGAGCGGCGCAATGTATAAAATGCATGTTGTCGCTCACACCTTTCTCTTCTGCCGCTCGCCCGGCGCGCGCAACCATCTCGGCAGAAAGATCGCAAAGCGTGACGTGATGTCCCCGCTGCGCCATCAGAATTGCAGTCTGACCTTCCCCACCGCCGGCATCCAGCACGCGCAACGGTCGGTCACCGAATTCAGCCAGCAGCTTGTCCAGATCCTGCCAGAGGATCGTCTGACGAAGCTGACCTTTGGTGGTGCCATAAATGTTGCGCGAAAACTTTTCCGCGATGTCATCAAAATTGCGATCCCGCATTGGGAGGGTTCCACTCACTGCAAAACCGCTATTTTGTCACACCCGCGCGGAGAATGAACCACTCTGGTGTAATATCACCGACAATCGCCTGCTGTATGGTTAAAAAAGGAACCAAAAAGGATGCTTTTTACCCTAAAAAAATATATCGGAGGCATGATGCTTCCCCTTCCCCTGCTGTTGCTTCTCATCGCGCTGGGGCTGGCAATGATATGGTTTAGCCGCTTTCAGAAAAGCGGTAAATCCCTTGTTACCGTGGGCTGGCTGGCGCTGCTGTTACTCAGCCTGCAACCGGTCGCTGACGGTTTATTACGTCCGATTGAAAACACCTACCCGACGTGGCAGGGAAATCAGAAGGTGGGCTATATCGTGGTGCTGGGCGGCGGGTATACCTGGGATCCGAACTGGGCGCCCAGCTCGAACCTGATCAACAACAGCCTGCCGCGCCTGAACGAGGGGATCCGCCTGTGGCTGGCCAATCCTGGATCGAAGATGATCTTCACGGGCGCTGCGGCAAAAACCAACCCGGTCAGTACCGCTGAAGCAGGAGCAAGAGTGGCTGAATCACTTGGCGTACCGCGTTCCGCCATCATCACGCTGGATAGCCCAAAAGATACCGAAGAAGAGGCGGCGGCGGTGAAACAGGCCATCGGTGATGTACCGTTCCTGCTGGTGACCTCTGCTTCACACCTGCCGCGCGCAATGATTTTCTTTGAGAAGCAGGGCCTGCATCCGCTTCCTGCTCCGGCAAACCAGATGGCTATTGACGCCCCGCTCAATCCGTGGGAACGGATAATCCCGTCCCCGGTATGGCTGATGCACAGCGACCGCGTCGGCTACGAGACGCTTGGCCGCTTGTGGCAGTGGCTTAAGGGTTCGTCAGGCAAGCCAGGGCAGGAGTGATTTTGCGGCCAGATCGAAACTGGCGCGATTAAAGCGCCCGGTGTTGACCAGTTGCGCCACCTCATCCCAGAGAAGATAGAGCCAGCGTCGCCAGAGAAAGGCCTCCGCAACGGGGGCGCGCTGAAGATAGTGCCAGAGCAAATCTTCCGCCGCCCCGCCCTCGCTCAGCCTGAACAGTTCGTACTCGCGCGGCGCCCAGAGCATGATCCCCGGCCCGACCATCGCCAGCAGTTGGTCGCTGCGCGAGTCTTTAAGCATACTGCGTAGCGTGAAGTTGCCGTGAACCAGCACGCAGTTGTCGTTAAAACCCTCAAACAGCGTCGGCAGACATTCCCGGGTGCGGAACAGAATACGTTTGTCCTGCATCGTTAAGCCGGTGTTGTTGAACTGGTTCAGCGTGCCCCACAGCACTTCGACACGCTGGCGATACCACAGCGGCCACAGGTTTTCCTGGGTGCTGTCTACCGCGCCAACAAGACCCCGGCTGTCCTGCCGATGCCAGGCAAGCAGAGCCTCGACAATCTGATCTTTCAGCTGTTCCCAGCGCTCCGGTGTACGCGTCGGGGCTTCAACAGAAACCCCGCGTAAACGCTCGATAAGCAGAACATCCGGGCCGGGATGCTCCTCATGGGTCATCACGCCGTAGACCGTCGGAATACGGACAGTCCCTTCCCGCGCAAGCATCGACATTTTCCAGGCCAGCTGTCTGGCGACGCCCGGCGAGGTAAAACTTCTGGCCATCAGCGGCATGGGGTTTCCCTGACTGTCATACAACGACCAGAGTGCGGTATCGGCCTTTTCATTCACGCATTCCACCCGGCTTAGCTTTTCGCCAAGGAGATGGCTGAGTTCAGCACGCAGCTGTTCCATATGAGATTACCCCCATTAAGACTACTGCTTTTATAATGAGCGCGCGAAACCCGGATGTCACCCGGTAGAGATCAATAATGAAAAAGAAAAGGAAAATCGCCTGGCGGGAGAGCATCCCCCCAGACGAGGGGATGCCAGCGAATTAACGCATTTCGACGCGTACGCGCTCGAGATCTTCAGGGGTATCCACGCCGGTGCCTGGGATTTCCTGGGCAACCGCAACGTGAATTTTCTCGCCGTACCACAGCACGCGAAGCTGTTCGAGCATTTCAATATGCTCCAGCGGGCTTGGTGCCCAGGCGACGTAGCGACGAATAAAGCCGGCGCGGTAGCCGTAAATACCGATGTGGCGCAGGAAGGTTTCGCCGATTGTCTCTTTCGATTGCGCGAAACGATCGCGATCCCACGGAATGGTAGCGCGGGAGAAATAGAGCGCGTAGCCCTCTGCGTCCATGACCACTTTCACCGCATTCGGATTGAACGCCTCTTCAGCGTGGTGAATCGGCACCGCGAGGGTTGCCATCCCGACCTGACGCCGAGCCAGGTTGTCGGCCACCTGACGGATAATCGCCGCCGGGATCATCGGCTCATCGCCCTGCACGTTCACAATCACCGTCTCGTCGCTGAAACCGCATTTTTGGACGACTTCCGCCAGGCGCTCGGTGCCTGACTGATGATCGGCACGGGTCATGCACACTTCCCCACCCGCGGCCTCAACCGCTCGCGCGACATCCGGGTGATCGGTGGCGACGATGACACGTCCGGCGCCCGATTCGCGTGCCCGTTCAAGGACATGCACAATCATCGGTTTGCCATTGATATCCACCAGCGGTTTACCTGGCAGGCGCGTTGAAGCATAACGCGCAGGGATAATGACAACAAAACTCATGGTTTGATCTCTTCTGCCACCAGTGAACGGGCTTCATTTTCCAGCAGGACCGGAATACCGTCACGCAGCGGGAACGCCAGGCTGTCCAGTTTGCAAATCAGCTCTTGTTTATCCTGGCTGTAATACAGTTTGCCGTTGCACACCGGGCAGGCAATAATTTCTAGTAAACGGTGATCCATAGTTCCTCCGTATGGGTAATCGCTAAAGCTTATCACATTCCCTTTTCAGGGAGTGTCTGTTTCCCAGCCATCTCGACAGGTCGCAAACAGCTCCACAGGCACGCGACCGAGTACAATTTCATGCGCCCCCTGCCAGCGCGCAAATTCACTGAGCGCAGTCGTTAACCCTTTTTCCAGGCCAGCCGTCACCTTTATGCCCTCTTCCAGCCAGAGCGCGATAATTTCAAGCATGCCGGTTTTACGGTGCATTTTAGCGTCCATGCGCCCGACAAGCTGTCCTTTGTGCAGCAGCGGCAAAACAAAATAACCATACTGACGCCTGGGCGCCGGGGTGTAGCATTCCAGACGGTAGCTGAAATCAAACAGCTGTTCGGCCCGCTTTCTGTCCCAGACAACGGGGTCGAACGGCGACAGCACGGCACTGTGGGTCGCCTGGAGTTTGCCCTCCTGCGCCTGCGCCAGCAGAGGGAACAAATCCGCATGCAGCCACATTTCACCTAACGACTCTACCGAGACCGGCATAACGCGCTGTTCGCGCTGCCACGTTTCGAGCAGTGGTTTTAGCTGCGGCTGACGCAGACGATAATAATCCGCCAGCCACTGCGGGCGGAAGATGCCAAGGCTGCGGGCGCTGTTCCCGAGCATGATGGCTTCGGCTACCTCCTGAGACAGCAGGTCACGCGTATCGTCCCAGTGAGGCATAACGCGGTGCGTGAGGTCATAGACGCGCTGAAAGTTGCGGCGCTCGACCACCATCACTTTGCCCGACGTAAACAGCCCTTCAAGATGGCGTTTGTGCGGTTTCCACTCCCACCATCCGCTGGCGCCTTTTCGCGGGTGTTCAAAATCCGCGGAGCGTACCGGACCGTTTTTCTGAATATGGGCAATCAGTTGTTCTATTTCATCCGCGTGTTCCACCATCCACTCCTGGCGGTATTTCCAGCCCATTTTGTCCGGGGCGAGCATGCGGTGACGCACCAGTGCAAAATCGCTGCGCGGGAGAAAACAGGCTTCATGCGCCCAGTATTCCATCAGTTCGCCCTGACTCAGCGCATTATCCAGCCACTGCGGAGGATAGTTTCCCAGGCGGCTAAACAGGACCAGATACGGGCTACGCGCCACGATGTTAATGGTGTCGATTTGCAGCAACGACATGCGTTGCACGGTAGAGAGGATATCAGCTGGCTGCGCGCGGCGGCGGGGCTTTTTTAGAAGCCCCTGGGCGGCAAGATGCAGGTTTCGTGCGGCTGCAAGTGAGAGTTGCGGTAGAGACATGCGTTTTCCTGTCAGTCAAAGCGCCACCGGAACCGCGTAGAAGTTACTGCACTAACGCGAGCAGTTCCTTGAGCAAATGTTCCGGCTGTTCGCCGCTGAGTTCAGCGTCAACCGGCAGATACCACCAGTTTTCTTTCGCAAAGGCCCGGCATTTTACCGCGTCTTTTTCCGTCATGATCAGCGTCTGGCCCGGCGCTGCCAGCCTTTCAACCTCTTCGGCAACTAATGCCTGGTGATCGGCCAGCGGCACCCGTTTATCAAGCTTTGCGCCGCACTTCTCCAGCGTTGCGAAGAAACGCGGCGGATGACCTATACCGGCCATCGCAACCAGATGTTCCAGTTGCGCGACGTCTTTACGCTCGCCGGTCAGCATATTTACGGCCTGTCCGGGACGAAGAAGCATCGGGATTTCGCTCGCTCTGGCTTCACCACCGTTCACAATCACGGCATCAACGGTTTTCAGGCGCGACGCACGCTCGCGCATTGGACCGGCTGGAAGCCACCAGCCGTTGCCAAAACGCCGCACACCGTCAATGACCACGATCTCTTTGTCACGCGCCAGCGCGTAATGCTGCAAACCATCATCGGTAATGATGATTTGTACATCATGCTCCGCAAGCAGTGCCTTCACGGCATCACTGCGCACCGGCGATACCGCAACCGGCGCGCCGGTACGCTGGTAAATCAGTACCGGCTCATCACCGGCTTCAGCGGTTGTCGTAGCTGGGCTCAGCACCAGTGGATACTGCGCCGCTTTACCACCGTAACCGCGTGAGACAACTCCCGGGCGGATACCGCGCCTCTGGAGCTGCTCTGCCAGCCAGATCACCACCGGGGTTTTGCCGTTTCCACCCGCCGTCAGGTTGCCGACCACCACCACCGGTACCGGTGCGCGCCAGGCGCGCTTGATCCCGAGGCGGTAAAGCAGACGAATAGCACCGCTCACCAGGCCATACAGCCAGGAGAGCGGGAGAAGCAGCACCCACAGAGGGGATTCACCCGACCAGATGCGTGCAATCATTGACCGAACTGCATTTTATGAAGCTGCGCGTAAACACCACGCTGTTCCAGCAGGTCCGCATGGCTGCCGCGTTCAACGATCACGCCATCTTCCACCACCACGATTTCGTCAGCCTGTTCGATGGTCGACAGACGGTGCGCGATAACCAGCGAGGTACGGTTTTTCTGTAATTCATCCAGAGCAGACTGGATAGCGCGTTCAGATTCCGTATCCAGTGCGGACGTTGCTTCATCGAGGATCAGAATCGGGCTGTTGCGCAGCAGCGCACGGGCAATCGCGATACGCTGACGCTGACCACCAGAGAGCAGCACCCCGTTTTCGCCAATGATCGTATCCAGACCGTTATCCATTTTGTTAATGAAGTCCATCGCATAGGCCATACGCGCCGCATTCTCAATCTCTTCACGGCTGTACTCTTCGGTACGGGCATACGCAATGTTGTTCGCCACCGTATCGTTGAACAGATGCACGTTCTGCGAGACCAGCGCAACCTGGTTACGCAGCGAATGGAGGGTATATTCCCGCAGGTCGTGACCATCAAGCAGGATCTCGCCCTGGTCGATATCGTAGAAACGGGTAATCAGGCTGGCTATGGTCGACTTGCCCGAACCGGAACGACCAACCAGCGCGACGGTTTTACCCGCCGGGATGGACAGGCTGATATCACGCAGCGCCGGCACTTCACGGCCTGGATAGGTAAAGGTCACGTTACGGAATTCCAGGTCGCCTTTAGCGCGCTCGATCACGCGTGTACCTTCATCTTTTTCCTGTTCGGAATCGAGGATGCTGAACAGCGTCTGACAGGCTGCCATCCCGCGCTGGAACTGGGCGTTGACGTTAGTCAGCGATTTCAGCGGACGCATCAGCGCGATCATGGATGAGAACACCACGGTAATGGTACCCGCAGTCAGGGTTTCCATGACGCTCGGGAAGCTTGCGGCATACAGGACGAAGGCCAGGGCCAGAGAGGCAATCAGCTGAATGATCGGATCGGAAATCGACGAGGCCGATACCATTTTCATCCCTTGCAGACGCATTCTGTTGCTGACCTTGTCAAAGCGTTTGGTTTCGACTTCCTGACCGCCGAAGATCAACACTTCCTTATGGCCTTTCAGCATCTGCTCGGCGCTGGTAGTCACCTGCCCCATCGTATTCTGCATATTTTTACTGATGTTGCGAAAACGCTTTGATACCACGCGGATCGCGATGGAGACAATCGGCGCCAGCACAATAAGGATCAACGACAGTTGCCAGCTGTAATAGAACATCATCGCGAACAGGCCGATGATGGATGCGCCTTCACGCACAACGGTAATCAGTGCGCTGGAAGAGGACGACGCAACCTGCTCTGAATCGTAGGTAATACGCGACAGCAGGGTACCGGTTGACTGCTTGTCAAAGAATGAGACCGGCATCCCCATCATATGGCTGAATAACCGACGGCGCATGGTCATCACCACTTTACCGGATACCCAGGAGATGCAGTAGCTGGATACATAGCTGGAGATTCCGCGTAAGATCATCAGCCCAATAACCACCAGCGGCATCCATAGCAGCACTGAACGATCCGTTTTACCGAAACCGTCATCCAGTAACGGTTTGAGAAGCGATAACATAAACGTATCGCTGGCTGCGTTGAGGATTAACGCTACGCCCGCCACGATCAAGCCTGCTTTGAAAGGAGCAATCATCGGCCAGAGCCGGCGGAACGTTTGCCACGTGGAGAGATCTTTGTCGTTATGCATTCAAAAAACCAGCATTTGTTGAAATAGCCGCATATTCTACCCGTTATCTACGGGCGCGCCAAACCACTGATGATACCAACGCGGTAAATAGTGTTCACGTAAGCGGCGAATTTGCCGACTTTGGTGCGAAAACGTCACAGATATCTGTCCGGACTGCGGAGTATCAAGCCAGAGATATCCCTCAGTTCGATAGCGCCTGACTACTTTGATGGAAGGGAAACGCCACGCGTTATAGCGGGCCATCGAGGCCAGCGAAACCTGTCCCTCCACGCGCTGTAGCAGCGGTGTTGAAGATGACGTGTTACTTCCATGATGCGGCACCTGAATCAGTGTAGACGCTAGTTGACGCCAGCGGTGGCTCAGCATTGCCAGTTCTGCCTGCCCTTCAATATCTCCGGTCAGTAAAACGCTTTGTTCGCCGTCATCGATTTTTACCACGCAGGAGCGGTTGTTACCTTTTGCCGAGGTATTTTCGGGTGGCCAGTGCACGGAGAACGTTAAACCCTGCCACTGCCATCGCTCTCCACGAAAGCAAGGAAGATGCCCGGCCCAGGATAAGGGACTTCTGATCCACATTGCGGGCCAGGCAGCTTTTAGCGATGCCAGTCCCCCCGCGTGGTCGAGATGTTCATGGCTCAGGATCACCCCTTCCGGCCTCAGATGATGCCAGCGTAGCCAGGGGATAATCAGCTGCTGCCCGCTGTCCCCACCGGGCCATGCCAACCCAGTGTCATACAGAATGGCCTTCCCGTGACGCTCAATGACCATCGCCAGCCCCTGCCCTACATCCAGCATATGCAGGGACCAGCTGTCTGTTTTGGCCCTGTGCCAGAGGGGAAATGCCAGCACCACGCTGCCTGCCAGACAGACTGCGGGTACTGCGCTGAAGGCCCTGAATCGCCAGCCAATGATCAGCAGCCATGGCAGTAACGTCAGGTATTGCCAGCGTTCATCAACGTCCTGCCAGCCATTCGGTAAACGCATCAATAGCCAGAAAAGCCCTGCCAGAGATTTATCGGCAGCCAGCCAGACGATACTTTCCAGCGTCGCCACCGGAAACAGATGCAGAAACATGCCGAGCAGGATCAGCGGAACTGAGATAAACGTGACCAGAGGAACGGCAAACAGATTCGCCGCCAGCGAGGAGAGACTGAAACCATGGAAAATCAGCACCTGAAGCGGCAACAGAAGCAGCAGCATACCGACCTGCAAATACAACAGCGTAACCAGCGGCCGCAGGCACCGGCCACGTTGCCAGAGCGGGAGAGGCAACCACTGATACCAAAAAATAAGCGCGGCGACCGCAAACGCTGATAGCGCCAGGCTTTGTGACAGGACCGCCAGTGGATCGAAAACCAAGATCGCCGCCACGCAGGTAAGCCATACCTGCCAGGGCGACCACTGGCGACCACTCATTTTTAATGCCGCCAGTACCACAAGCGCGATAGCCGTGCGCAGCGCAGGCGGCTGTAAGCCTGTTAGCCATGCGTAAAACGCGGCAAAAATCAGCCCTGCCAGCAAGGGGATTTGCCAGATAATCCAGCGGCCCGGCAGGAAGAACTGGATGCCTCGCGCCAGAAACCAGATGACAGAAGCGGCCAGCGCAATATGCAATCCCGAGATTGCCATCAGATGCATCGTTCCGGTCTCACGCATCAGGTTTTTTATCTCCCGCGAGACCGACAGCCGCTCCCCCATTCCCAGCCCCAGTATCACGGGTCCCCACTGATATGCTGAAAGCGTACTCTGTAGTGATGTCAGGTACTGCGCACGCAGGCTACAGCCTTCGTCAACGAGCGCCGCATGGGTAAACCGTCCACTCAGCGTCTGATGTCGGGCAAAGGCATTTTTCTGTGAATCATAGCCGCCATCGTTGAGTTCTCCGTGTACCGCCCTGAGCCGCAGGGTCATTGCCCAGCGTTGACCCACGCAGACGTTTTGCGGCAGATAGTTGCCATACAGCGCCACGCCCATGGCAGCCCACACACGTTCTCCATTGAGGCTGATAATCCTTCCCTGATGCATCGTTGCGCCGTCCGTTGCGGTAATGACCACCTCGGCCTGCTGCGGAACTTTCGTTAAATGGTTCATCGGCCACACGCTTTCCTGAGCGGCCAGGATCCCCCAGCACATAAAAAGCAATGCGAGGCCTGAAAACCTGAGCCATTTTCTCTGCTGTACTGATAACGCAATTCCTGCGGCAATCAGCAACCAGACAATATGCAAATCTGGCAAAACGGGTAACCAATATAGCGGGATTATGGCCAGAATGGCGCACATACTGATAACGTGGATCCTCATCTTCACCTCCATGTTTCAGGCGATTATGCGGCGGGACTATGCGTCGTCAGATAGAAAAGGCGTGATTTACAGCGGACGCTGCAACGTTTTTTAGCGTTTACAGTAAAGAGAAAATTTAAATGCGGCGCGTATTCAGAAATGCAGGGGCGGGATACAAAAAAAGCACCCTAAGGTGCTTTCTTTAAACTCAGTTTAACCCTGATGATTAAACTCAGTTACCGTAAATGTTGGCGCGATCGCGCAGTTCTTTACCCGGCTTAAAGTGCGGAACATACTTTCCTTCCAGCTCCACTTTATCGCCAGTCTTCGGGTTACGCCCGGTACGTGGTGCACGATAGTGCAGGGAAAAACTACCGAAACCGCGGATTTCAATGCGCTCGCCCTGGGCAAGAGTGGTAGCCATATGCTCCAGCATCTCTTTAACGGCATCTTCCACAGCCTTGGCAGGGATATGCGGTTGCTGACTGGCAAGTCTTTCAATCAATTCTGACTTGGTCATGATTCCTCCGGTTCCTTTCAAACCCATTAGCTGAACAGCTTATTAAACAAGGGCGGCCGTAGCCGCCCTTTGTTATTGATTACAGGACGAATCCTGCAATCTGTCAAGTCTGCTCTCCATCCTTCGCGCTGTAAATGCGTTACAGCTCAAATGATGGTGCGAACCTGAACTTACTCGCCTTTAGCTGCTTTGAAAGCTTCAGCCATTGCGTTGTTAGAGAAGTTTGCATCTTCCTGTTTGTTCACAGTTGCGATTGCATCTTTCTCATCAGCTTCGTCTTTAGCACGAACAGACAGGCTGATTGCACGGTTCTTACGGTCAACACCGGTGAACTTAGCTTCAACGTCGTCACCAACGCTCAGAACCAGAGTTGCATCTTCAACGCGGTCACGTGAAGCTTCGGAAGCGCGCAGGTAACCTTCAACGCCGTCAGCCAGTTCTACGGTTGCGCCTTTAGCGTCAACAGCAGTCACTTTACCGTTTACGATTGCGCCTTTCTTGTTCAGTGCAACCCAGTTGTTGAACGGATCTTCTGCAAGCTGTTTAACGCCCAGGGAGATACGCTCACGCTCTGCGTCAACTTGCAGAACAACTGCTGCGATTTCGTCGCCTTTTTTGTATTCACGAACTGCTTCTTCGCCTGCAACGTTCCAGGAGATGTCAGACAGGTGAACCAGGCCATCGATGCCGCCGTCCAGGCCGATGAAGATACCGAAGTCAGTGATAGACTTGATTTTACCTTCAACACGGTCACCCTTGTTGTGGGTTTCCGCGAACTGCTGCCATGGGTTGTTTTTGCACTGCTTCAGGCCCAGGGAGATACGACGACGTTCTTCGTCGATATCCAGAACCATCACTTCCACTACATCACCAACGTTAACAACTTTGGATGGGTGGATGTTTTTGTTGGTCCAGTCCATTTCGGAAACGTGCACCAGACCTTCAACGCCTTCTTCGATTTCAACGAAGCAGCCGTAGTCAGTCAGGTTGGTTACGCGACCAGTCAGTTTAGTACCTTCTGGGTAACGCTTAGCGATAGCTACCCATGGATCTTCGCCCAGCTGTTTCAGGCCGAGGGATACACGAGTACGCTCGCGGTCGAACTTCAGCACTTTAACAGTAATTTCGTCGCCCACGTTCACGATTTCGCTTGGGTGCTTAACGCGTTTCCACGCCATGTCGGTGATGTGCAGCAGGCCATCAACGCCGCCCAGGTCAACGAATGCGCCGTAGTCAGTGAGGTTCTTAACGATACCTTTGACTTCCATGCCTTCCTGCAGGTTTTCCAGCAGCTGATCGCGTTCTGCGCTGTTTTCGGATTCGATAACGGCACGACGGGAAACAACAACGTTGTTACGCTTCTGGTCCAGCTTGATTACTTTGAACTCAAGCTCTTTGCCTTCGAGGTGCAGGGTGTCACGGACTGGACGAACGTCTACCAGAGAACCTGGCAGGAACGCACGAATACCATTCAGCTCAACAGTGAAGCCACCTTTAACTTTGCCGTTGATAACACCGACCACAGTTTCAGCTTCTTCGTAAGCTTTTTCCAGCGTGATCCATGCTTCGTGACGTTTAGCTTTCTCACGAGACAGCAGGGTTTCGCCGAAGCCGTCTTCTACTGCGTCCAGAGCAACGTCAACTTCGTCACCTACCTGGATTTCCAGCTCGCCCTGGGCGTTTTTGAACTGCTCAGCCGGGATGGCAGACTCAGATTTCAGACCGGCGTCAACCAGTACAACGTCTTTGTCGATAGCAACAACAACGCCACGAACGATGGAACCCGGACGGGTTTCGATTTCTTTTAAGGATTCTTCAAACAGTTGAGCAAAAGATTCAGTCATGTTTAATCTTCAGGTTAATATTAACGTCCACCTGGCTCCGTGCCGGATGGGGTTGTTTCACATACCCGCCGTCAATCCATTGCAGCGGGGGTACTGCTAAATCGGTCGCGATTACGCGAGTGCCAGTTTTTGGCGCGCATATTGTAGCGCTTTTTCAATCACTTGCTCAATAGTTAAACTGGTTGAATCCAGCACTAATGCGTCTTGCGCGGGAACAAGTGGTGCGACGGCGCGGTTACGATCGCGGTCATCGCGCTCTTTTATCTCGGATAAAAGGCGATCAAAGTTAACACTAAACCCCTTTTCCTGCAACTGAAGCATGCGGCGATGGGCACGTTCTTCTGAAGAGGCGTCAAGGAAAATTTTCACTGGCGCATCAGGGAATACCACGGTTCCCATGTCGCGGCCGTCGGCGATCAGCCCCGGCGCTTCACGGAAACCGCGCTGGCGACGTAACAGCGCTTCACGAACGCGTGGGAAAGCCGCCACCTGAGAGGCCGCATTGGCCACTTCCTGGGTACGGATTTCACCGCTGACATCTTCCCCTTCCAGGATCACTTCAAGGTTGCCATCGGTGGAGACAAAGCGCACATCCAGATGCGCAGCCAGCGGTACCAGCGCTTCTTCAGACGCAACATCCACATGATGATGCAGCGCAGCCAGCGCCAGCACGCGATAGATTGCTCCCGAATCTAAAAGATGCCATTGCAATGCTTCCGCCATCGCTTTGCACAGAGTACCTTTCCCTGCGCCACTTGGCCCATCAATGGTGATTACCGGGGCAATTGCCGTCATCTTTTTCTCCTTAATTAAGGCATACCGTTTACATGAACGCCGCGCATTATACGCGCCAACGTGCGCAACTGTTACCTTTGCGTGCAAATTACGGAATGATTGAAGCAGAGTGTAGAAGAAATGAAAGAGGATGAGTGTCAGAAAGCGTAAGGAAATGCCGCATCAGGTGATGCGGCATACGATCATCAGGCCAGGGTGCTAATGCGCGTCAGCTGTTCGAAGTAGTCCGGGAACGTTTTTGCCGTACACTTCGGATCAAGGATAGTGACTGGCGTATCTGACAACGCCACCAGCGAGAAACACATCGCCATGCGGTGATCGTTGTAGGTGCCAATTTCTGCAAATTGCAGTTTTGCCGGCGGCGTGACGCGAATGTAGTCTTCGCCCTCTTCTACCTCGGCCCCCACTTTACGCAGCTCGGTTGCCATCGCGAACAGGCGGTCCGTCTCTTTCACACGCCAGTTGTAAATGTTTCGCAGCGTGGTGGTGCCTTTCGCAAACAGCGCAGCGGTAGCAATGGTCATCGCCGCATCCGGAATATGGTTCATATCCATATCAATGGCGTTCAGCTCACCGTGGGTACAGGAGATGAAGTCATCGCCCCAGGTCACCACCGCGCCCATTTTTTCCAGTACGTCAGCAAAACGGATATCGCCCTGCACGCTGTTGCGGCCAATGCCCGTCACTTTTACCGTACCGCCTTTAATCGCACCTGCGGCAAGGAAATAGGAGGCGGAGGAAGCATCGCCTTCAACCAGGTAGTGGCCCGGGGACTGATACTGCTGCGCTCCGCGCACCACGAAGCGCTGATAAGACTGGTTTTCCACCTCAACACCAAAGGTGTTCATCAGGTGCAGGGTGATATCAATGTACGGCTTAGAAACCAGGTCGCCTTTAATGCTGATAACGGTGTCCTGTGGTGCCAGCGGTGCGGTCATCAGCAGCGCAGTCAGGAACTGACTGGAAACGCTACCGTCAACCTCAACATTGCCGCCAGTGAATCCCCCGCGCAGACGCAGGGGCGGGTAATTTTCCTGCTCAAGATAATCAATCTGCGCGCCGCCCTGGCGCAGGGCATCCACCAGATGGCCGATCGGACGCTCTTTCATTCGCGGCTCACCGGTCAGCACAATATCGTTACTCCCCAGACACAGCGCAGCGGCCAGAGGACGCATCGCGGTACCGGCGTTACCCAGGAAAAGCTCCAGCGCTTCAGCAGAATGTAACGCGCCGCCGTTACCAGTGACTTCACAACGGGTACGATCGTCAGACAGCGCGTACTGAACGCCCAACGCTTTCAGTGCATTGAGCATATGGCGCACGTCATCGCTGTCCAGCAGATTAGTGAGGACGGTGGTGCCGTTTGCCAGAGCTGCCAGCAGCAGAGCGCGGTTCGAGACACTTTTTGAACCAGGCAGATTAATGGTGCCATCTACCCGCGCGATAGGTTGTAACGTCAGGGATTCCATGAAACTCAACTCTCAACTCAACATAATAAAAACCCCGCAGGAACGCTGCGGGGGTGAAAAACAGCCAATTAACCGTGACGACGTTCGAAGTCGATCATGAAATCAGTCAGGGCTTTAACGCCTTCCAGCGGCATGGCGTTATAGATAGAGGCGCGCATCCCGCCTACCACACGATGGCCTTTCAGCGCATGCAGACCCGCCGCGAAGGACTCTTCCAGGAACACGTTATCCAGGTTGCTGTCCGCCAGCTGGAACGGCACGTTCATGCGCGAACGGTTAGTTTTGGCGACATCGTTACGGTAGAAATCGCTCTTGTCGATCACGCCGTACAGCAGTTCAGCCTTTTGCTGATTGATCTTATCCATCTGCGCCACACCGCCTTTTTGCTTCAGCCATTTGAAGACCAGGCCGGAGAGATACCAGGCAAACGTTGGTGGGGTGTTGAACATGGAATCGTTGTCGTTCAGGACAGTGTAATCCAGAATTGACGGGCAAGACTTATGGGCTTTCCCCAGCAGGTCTTCACGCACGATAACGATTGTCAGGCCCGCAGGACCGATGTTTTTCTGGGCACCCGCGTAGATGACGCCGTAGCGGCTGACATCCAGCGGGGTGGACAGAATGGTTGAAGAGAGGTCCGCCGTCACAATGACATTTTCGCCAAAGTCTGGCTCTTCGTGAATGGCAATACCGTCGATGGTTTCGTTCGGGCAGTAGTGAAGATACGCGGCGTTGTCAGAAAGCTGCCACTCACTCATCGGCTTCACGGCGCGCAGACCGTCAACGGTCACTTTGGCATCGATGACATTCGGCGTGCAATATTTATGCGCTTCTTTTACCGCACTGGCCGCCCAGTAGCCCGCATCAACGTAATCAGCGGTGGTTTTGTCGCCCAGCAGATTGAGCGGGATACCCGCAAACTGGCCGCGTCCACCGCCGTGACAGAACAATACTTTGTAGTTCGAGGGAATATTCAGCAGATCGCGAAAATCCTTTTCTGCCTCTTCCGCCACCTGAATAAACGCTTTACCCCGGTGGCTGACTTCCATCACCGACGTACCCAGACCGTTCCAGTCACACAGCTCCTGTTGAGCCTGTTTGAGCACATCTGTCGGTAACATTGCCGGACCTGAACTGAAATTAAAGACTTGAGCCATTTCCCCTCACCACGCTAAAAGCCATAAGTTATAACTGTGGATATCGGTTTTATCATTCAGTGACACGCGCCGCAATGTCTAAAACTGATGGCCGAAGAAATGTGTCACTCGTCACACAATACAATCTGCCGTACCGTTGTCACAAAACCGACAAAATCGCTGTCAGGTGATGCGTTTAGCCCGGCTAACCTTCGTCCATTCTGGATTCGTACAGCGGGGGCATAATTGATGATCGCCCGCCTGCATGACCACCACATGACTACATTTTATGCAGGCATACTCCCCCGCTTCAGGTACAGTTTTGTATCGCTCGATGAGCATATCCGGCAGGATGCACAGACCGGGCTTCACCTCATCGTCGGGATAGTAATAAACGCTGATTTGACCATTCGTTTCCATAATCGCCAGACGCACCTGCCCCAGTTGCTCAACACTGCTCAGACGGAGTTCCATAAAGAACTCAAACTCCGTCATATTGGCGCTTTGCACATTCTCCCAGGCCAGTTGACCATCTTCGACAATCACCACCGGCTTCCCTTCGAGCAGATCTTCAAGTTTCTCACTTTTCGACATCAGCCACATGACCAGCCGGTACAGCAGTGCAAGCGTCACAAAGACGATAAAGACCGGCACCATAGGCACATCGTCATAAAAGGCAACATCCCCCGCCGCCGACCCCAGCGTCAGGATAATCAGTACTTCAAACAGCGACATCTGCCGCACGCCGCGACGTCCGGTGATTTTCAGAAACAGGAAGACGAGTACAAAGGTGTAAAGGCTACGCAACGCCACTTCGCCTAAAAACTCAGGCGGGACTTTATCAAACGCCATCCGCTGGAGATCAAATGCTTTCATTTTTCTATGCCTTAACAGTAGGTTACTGCTTATAAGCATAGCCCAGCCATTTATTTTCGCCGGAGATAGCACCCGTCACGCAAAACCCGTATCATTGCGCGCTTTACGTACGATAAAAGTGAACGCCATGACTCAAACGTTTATCCCCGGCAAAGACGCCGCTCTGGAAGATTCCATCGCTCGCTTCCAGCAGAAACTGACCGACCTGGGCTTTAATATCGAAGAAGCCTCCTGGCTGAATCCGGTGCCTCACGTCTGGTCCGTGCATATTCGCGACAAAGACTGTGCGCTGTGCTTTACCAACGGTAAAGGCGCGACCAAAAAAGCGGCGCTGGCCTCTGCGCTGGGTGAGTATTTTGAGCGTCTGTCCACCAACTACTTCTTCGCCGACTTCTGGCTGGGCGAAACTATCGCCAACGGTCCGTTCGTTCACTACCCGAACGAAAAATGGTTCCCGCTGACCGAAAACGATGAACTGCCGGAAGGCATTCTCGATGCCCGCCTGCGCGCGTTCTACGATCCGGAAAACGAGCTGACCGGCAGCATGCTGATCGACCTGCAATCCGGCAATGAGGATCGTGGGATCTGCACCCTGCCGTTCACCCGTCAGTCTGACGAGCAGACCGTTTATATCCCGATGAACATCGTCGGCAACCTGTATGTGTCCAACGGCATGTCTGCCGGTAATACCCGCAACGAAGCGCGCGTGCAGGGGTTGTCTGAAGTTTTCGAGCGTCACATCAAAAACCGCATTATTGCTGAATCCATCAGCCTGCCGGAGATCCCGGCTGACGTGCTGGCGCGCTACCCGGGCGTGGTGGAATCCATCGCCAAACTGGAAGCAGAAGGTTTCCCAATCTTTGCTTATGACGGCTCTCTGGGCGGCAAATATCCGGTTATCTGCGTAGTGCTGTTCAACCCGGCCAACGGCACCTGCTTCGCCTCCTTCGGCGCGCACCCTGACTTCGGCGTGGCGCTGGAGCGTACCGTGACCGAACTGCTGCAAGGTCGTAGCCTGAAAGATCTCGACGTGTTTACGCCGCCGACCTTTGATGACGAAGAGGTCGCCGAGCACACCAACCTCGAAACGCACTTCATCGACTCCAGCGGTTTGATCTCCTGGGATATGTTCAAACAGGACGCGGACTATCCGTTCGTGGACTGGAGCTTTGCCGGTACGACGGAAGAAGAGTTCGCCACCCTGATGGCGATCTTCCACGCGGAAGATCAGGAAGTCTACATTGCCGACTATGAACATCTCGGCGTTTACGCGTGCCGTATTATTGTGCCAGGTATGTCGGACATTTATCCGGCAGAAGATCTGTGGCTGGCAAACAACAGCATGGGCGCGCATCTGCGTGAAACCCTGCTGGCCCTGCCAGGCAGCGAGTGGGATAAAGAAGATTATCTGAACCTGATCGCCCAGCTGGACGAAGAAGGTCACGATGATTTCACCCGCGTACGCGAACTGCTGGGTCTGGCGACCGGAAAAGATAACGGCTGGTACACCCTGCGCATCGGCGAGCTGAAAGCGATGCTGGCGCTGGCGGGCGGCGATCTGGATCAGGCTTTGGCCTGGACCGAGTGGACGATGGAGTTTAACCAGTCCGTCTTCTCCGCCGAGCGCACTAATTATTACCGTTGCCTGCAAACGCTGCTCCTGCTTTCTCAGGAAGACGACCGCGAGCCATTGCAGTATCTGAACGCCTTTGTGCGCATGTACGGTGCGGATGCCGTTGAAGCTGCCAGCGCGGCGCTGAGCGGTGAAGAACCATTCTACGGCCTGCAAGCGGTTGACAGCGATCTGAAAGCCTTCCCGGCGCATCAGTCACTGCTGAATGCGTATGAAAAATTGCAGAAGGCAAAAGCCGCTTACTGGTCAAAATAAGCGCATATAACATTAATGGCTGTAGGCGTATTCAATCGCCTGAGCTATATTACGGGGCAATTTCATTGCCCCTTTTTTTTATTTTTCCGCAATGACGTTTAATTGTAATAATTAAGTTAACCACGGGTAAATATAAAAACGCTTACCTGAGCTTTACTGTTACTAATTATAATAAATACTCCATTTTAATTAACTGTTCCATGGGAGGCTGAAGGAAAAAATTCAACTCTTTTCATAACTTTTAAAATTTATTTTTATACGGATAATCAAATACTTACTCCGCTTTTGCTGTAAAACGATACACACTGCGGGCCTATAAGCCAGGCGAGATATGATCTATATCAATTTCTCTTCTATAATGCTTTGTTAGTATCTCGTCGCCGACTTAATAAAGAGAGAGTTAGTGTGAAAGCTGACAACCCTTTTGATCTATTACTCCCCGCTGCGATGGCGAAAGTTGCCGAAGAAGCGGGTGTCTACAAAGCCACGAAACATCCGATGACGACGTTCTTTCTGGCCATTACGGCTGGGGTGTTCATCTCCATCGCTTTCGTCTTCTATATCACAGCCACCACCGGCACTGCCGGTATGCCTTTCGGCATAGCGAAACTGATTGGTGGTATTTGCTTCTCACTGGGCCTGATTCTCTGCGTCATCTGCGGCGCCGACCTCTTCACCTCAACGGTGCTGATTGTTGTGGCAAAAGCCAGCGGAAGAATTACCTGGGGTCAACTGGGGCGCAACTGGCTCAACGTTTACGTTGGCAACCTGATTGGCTGTCTGCTCTTTGTTCTGTTGATGTGGCTCTCTGGCGAGTATATGACCGCCAACGGCGGCTGGGGGCTTAACGTCCTGCAAACCGCCGACCACAAAATGCACCATACATTTATCGAAGCCGTTGCTCTCGGCATCCTCGCAAACCTGATGGTCTGCCTGGCGGTCTGGATGAGCTACTCTGGTCGTAGCCTGATGGATAAAGCCATGATTATGGTTCTGCCGGTTGCGATGTTTGTTGCCAGCGGCTTTGAGCACAGTATTGCGAATATGTTCATGATCCCGATGGGGATTGTTATCCGCAACTTTGCAAGCCCGGAGTTCTGGACTGCTGTAGGTTCAACCCCGGAAAGTTTTTCACACCTGACGATTATGAACTTCATTACTGATAACCTGATCCCCGTCACTATCGGGAACATTATCGGTGGGGGTCTGTTAGTTGGGTTGACATACTGGGTCATTTACCTGCGTGGCGGCGATCATCATTAATGGTTGTCTCAGGCAGTAAATAAAAAATCCACTTAAGAAGGTAGGTGTTACATGTCCGAGCTTAATGAAAAGTTAGCCACAGCCTGGGAAGGTTTTACGAAAGGTGACTGGCAGAATGAAGTCAACGTCCGTGACTTTATTCAGAAAAACTATACCCCGTATGAAGGTGACGAATCCTTCCTGGCTGGTGCGACTGACGCAACCACCAAGCTGTGGGACAGCGTAATGGAAGGCGTTAAACTGGAAAACCGCACTCACGCGCCAGTTGATTTTGACACCTCCGTTGCTTCTACCATCACTTCTCACGATGCTGGCTACATCAATAAAGCCCTTGAGAAAATTGTTGGTCTGCAAACTGAAGCACCACTGAAACGCGCAATCATCCCGTTCGGTGGTATCAAAATGGTTGAAGGTTCCTGCAAAGCGTATAATCGCGAGCTGGACCCAATGCTGAAAAAAATCTTCACCGAATACCGCAAAACCCATAACCAGGGCGTATTCGATGTTTACACCAAAGACATTCTGAACTGCCGTAAATCTGGCGTTCTGACCGGTCTGCCAGATGCCTATGGCCGTGGCCGTATCATCGGTGACTACCGTCGCGTTGCGCTGTACGGTATCGACTTCCTGATGAAAGACAAATACGCGCAGTTCGTCTCTCTCCAGTCTGACCTGGAAAACGGCGTAAACCTGGAAGCGACTATCCGTCTGCGTGAAGAGATCGCTGAACAGCACCGTGCGCTGGGTCAGATCAAAGAGATGGCGGCTAAATACGGCTGCGATATCTCTGGTCCTGCTACCAACGCTCAGGAAGCTATCCAGTGGACCTACTTCGGCTACCTGGCCGCAGTTAAGTCTCAGAACGGTGCAGCAATGTCCTTCGGCCGCGTATCCACCTTCCTGGATGCGTACATCGAACGTGACCTGAAAGCAGGCAAAATCACCGAACAAGACGCTCAGGAAATGATTGACCACCTGGTCATGAAACTGCGTATGGTTCGCTTCCTGCGTACCCCAGAATATGATGAGCTGTTCTCTGGTGACCCAATCTGGGCAACCGAATCTATCGGCGGTATGGGCGTAGATGGCCGTACTCTGGTAACCAAAAACAGCTTCCGTTTCCTGAACACCCTGTACACCATGGGTCCTTCTCCGGAGCCGAACATCACCGTTCTGTGGTCTGAAAAACTGCCTCTGAACTTCAAGAAATTCGCCGCTAAAGTGTCCATCGACACCTCCTCTCTGCAATATGAGAACGATGACCTGATGCGTCCTGACTTCAACAACGATGACTACGCTATCGCTTGCTGCGTAAGTCCAATGGTTGTTGGTAAGCAAATGCAGTTCTTCGGTGCGCGTGCAAACCTGGCGAAAACCATGCTGTACGCAATCAACGGCGGCGTTGATGAAAAACTGAAAATGCAGGTTGGTCCTAAGTCTGAACCGATCAAAGGCGACGTGCTGAACTATGACGAAGTCATGGATCGCATGGATCACTTCATGGACTGGCTGGCTAAACAGTACGTGACCGCGCTGAATGTTATCCACTACATGCACGACAAGTACAGCTACGAAGCCTCTCTGATGGCGCTGCATGACCGTGACGTCATTCGCACCATGGCATGTGGTATCGCAGGTCTGTCCGTTGCGGCTGACTCCCTGTCTGCAATCAAATATGCGAAAGTTAAACCAATTCGTGACGAAGATGGTCTGGCTATCGACTTCGAAATCGAAGGCGAATATCCGCAGTTTGGTAACAATGACGCTCGCGTTGATGACATGGCGGTTGACCTGGTAGAACGTTTCATGAAGAAAATTCAGAAACTCACTACCTATCGTAACGCTATCCCGACTCAGTCTGTTCTGACCATCACCTCTAACGTTGTGTATGGTAAGAAAACCGGTAACACCCCAGACGGTCGTCGTGCTGGCGCGCCATTCGGCCCAGGTGCTAACCCAATGCACGGTCGTGACCAGAAAGGTGCGGTTGCCTCTCTGACCTCCGTTGCTAAACTGCCGTTTGCTTACGCGAAAGATGGTATCTCTTACACCTTCTCTATCGTGCCAAACGCGCTGGGTAAAGACGACGAAGTGCGTAAAACTAACCTCGCGGGTCTGATGGATGGTTACTTCCACCACGAAGCGTCCATCGAAGGTGGTCAGCACCTGAACGTGAACGTGATGAACCGTGAAATGCTGCTCGATGCGATGGAACACCCTGAGAAATATCCTCAGCTGACCATCCGCGTATCTGGCTACGCAGTACGTTTTAACTCCCTGACGAAAGAACAGCAGCAGGACGTTATTACCCGTACTTTCACTCAGTCCATGTAAGTGGAATTGACTGAAATCACGCGTTAAAAAGCGTACAATAAAGGCTCCACGCAAGTGGGGCCTTTTTAACACCCTCGCTTCATCAGTCTCTTTTGTCCGCTATCTATACTTAATGGATAACAGCCAAAACAGACTCGACATAGCCTTTGAGCTGTGCATCTACATAGGCCCCCGGATGGGCCAAATTCGGAGATATCACCGCAATGTCAATTATTGGTCGTATTCACTCCTTTGAATCCTGTGGCACCGTCGATGGCCCGGGGATCCGCTTTATCACTTTCTTCCAGGGCTGCCTGATGCGCTGCCTGTACTGCCATAACCGTGACACCTGGGACAGCCATGGAGGTAAAGAAGTCACCGTAGAAGATCTGATGAAAGAGGTGGTGACCTATCGCCACTTTATGAACGCGTCCGGCGGTGGCGTGACGGCATCCGGCGGTGAAGCCATTCTTCAGGCTGAATTTGTGCGCGACTGGTTCCGCGCCTGCCACAAAGAAGGCATTCATACCTGCCTCGACACCAACGGCTTTGTGCGCCGTTACGATCCAGTTATTGATGAACTGCTTGAAGTGACCGATCTGGTCATGCTCGATCTCAAGCAGATGAACGATGAGATCCACCAGAATCTGGTTGGCGTCTCGAACCACCGTACCCTGGAATTTGCCAAATACATTGCCAACAAAGGCGTCAAGACCTGGATCCGCTACGTGGTGGTGCCGGGCTGGTCAGATGATGATGACTCTGCACATCGTCTGGGTGAATTTACCCGGGATATGGGTAACGTGGAGAAAATCGAACTCCTGCCCTATCACGAGCTGGGTAAACATAAATGGGTGGCGATGGGTGAAGAGTACAAGCTCGATGGCGTGAAGCCGCCGAAAAAAGAGACGATGGAGCGCGTCAAAGGTATTCTTGAGCAGTATGGCCACAAGGTCATGTATTAACGAAAAGGCCCGGTGAAAACCGGGCCTTTTTATATTCTATTTAAAGACGCCGTTAATAACGGAAGTCACAATCGCTGTACTCAGCGCAATTAAGACCAGGTCGTCACCTACCACGCGCCATTCATAGCCCGGATAGGAAGGAAGCTGACCCAGCATATCGGCTGGCACGGTTTTCTTCGCAATGCCCGGAGGCAGTGGCTTACCGCGCGCCAGGTTTTTCGCAATACCCGGAGGCAGAGAGTCGTAGCCCGTTAAGCCGTAATTCAGGGCCAGATGGCGGGCATGATCGAAGCTTACGCGAGCATCCACATCATTACCGACATCTTTGCTGTTTTTAAAGCTCTTATCCGATTTCCCAGGGTTATCCTGACCGTTATTGTGCTTATTACCATGGTTACCAGAGTTCCCGTTACCATGATTGCCGCTATTACCTTGTCCGCCACCGTTTCCGTGACCACCGCCATTCCCGTTACCAGGATTAGCCATGGCCGGAGCCGTTGCAAACGTTAAAGCCAACACTACGGCAAGTGCGGTAGTGGAAAAACGACGAGTAGACATGATGGCTGCCTTTTAGTGGGAGAACTCATTGGAATTATCGCCAGGCAGTAAAAACTCACAATCAGTAAAAGTCTTATATGTGACAGGGACAAAAAAGCCTGTCATCGACAGGCTTTTAATAAATCAGGCATGGGCCACTGGCGTTGGATGTTCGCCCACTTTGCGCAGCAGCATTAGCAGATAAATAAACGACACGCTGGCGATCATAATAAACAGCAGATTATCAGAATAATTTTGCATGAGCATAGCGGTAAAAGTCGGCCCCAGTAAACTGCCGATAGTGTAACTCAGCAATAAAGCCTGGTTCATCGCCACCAGCTGGTGATGCTCAACTTTCTCACAGGCCCACGCCATCGCGACCGGATAGAGCGTAAAGCCCGCAGCCCCCAGAATGAACAGCGCGGGCGCCATCGCGGCGTTGCTGAGCATGGCGAGACAGCCCATGATGACCACGAAGACCTGAACGCGCAGCACCAGCAGACGACCAAAGCGGTCCGCCAGGCGGCCAATCGGCCACTGGCCGACAATCCCCGCGCTGACCATCACCGCCATCCAGAAACCGATCCCGGAATCACTGACGCCCTGATGGTTAAGATAGAGCGGCATCAGGCCATAGAGCGAGCCCAGCACAATCCCGGAAATAATGCAGCCGTTAACCCCCAGACGCGCCTGGCGCAGTCTCAGCATCGGCCAGACGTGGGTGGCTTCCTGATGTTCGCTGTTTTGATTCACAATACGGGTAAAGAGCAGCGGCAGGATCGCCGCCAGCACCATGCCCGTCACCCACGGCAGCACGCTCATCAGGTCGGTTGGCAGTTTGCTGACCATCAGCTGTCCCAGAACGGTACCGACGTAGTAAACCATCATATAGGCCGCCAGCAGACGCCCGCGATTACGGGACGTGCCGCTGCACATCAGCGCACTTTCAACCACCACCCAGATCATGGCGCAGCCGACGCCCGCAATAAAGCGCCAGACCATCCAGCTCCAGAAGCCGACCATAAGGCCTAAACCGGCGCAGCCGACGGCAAAGATCAGCGACGCCAGATAATAACTGCGGTTAAAACCAAAGCGCTTAATAAGGCTGCCCGTTAATAAGGTGCCCAGCAGATTGCCCGTAAAAAAGGACGAGCTAACCATACCCACCTGCCAGGTCGGTAAGTTTTCATGGGCGAGCCATAGCGGGACGAGTGTGTTTAACACCGCGATCGCCAGGGTCAGCAAAAGCAGGCCACAGAGCAACAAAAGCACCGGGCGGGTATAGGTGGTCATGGATTAAAAACCGTGAGGAAGTTCAGATTTCGTGCGCATCATGCCACTGGCAAAAACAAAGTCAATCCACCGATTCAGGCGTCACGCACGTTATGCGCCTTGTCGATTTAAAAAACTCATCCTGCTAATGCAAAGCCCGCTACTGATATTAATTATCTATTTGTTTTTATTTATTTCCGGGAATTTTTACAACGAAACATCAGTCGAAAAATTTCATGAATGAAAAAAGAAAAGCCGGGCGCTATGTCCCGGCTTTTTATAACAAAATCTAAAATTAGCTGGCGATAGCCAGACCGACCGTCATATGCAGACCATAAAATACGCCGCGACCAATTAACTCCCCTGCCAGCACCAGTACAAAGGCCAGGGACAGTAACGGCAGCGCAGGCGAGTAACCTTTAAGCTGAGGGGCAATCCAGCACACCAGCGCAGCCGTCAGCAGCACCACACGCCAGGCCATCAGCGAACCGTAATCCGGCACCAGCGCCGAAGCCTGCTGGATAGAGCTGTGAATGGTCGCCAGCTCCGCTCCCTGCATGAGCGCGACAACGGTACTGATTACCAGCGCCAGCAGCGAGACCGCGGGCAGCAGGCGCATCGCCCAACCATTAATGCCAGCCACGCGCAGCAGCAGATAACCCAGCAGGGGCCCGCCAATAAACATGGTCAGGAAGAAGCTCATCGGCGTCCAGACGCTGTACCAGGTTGGAACCGTATCAATTGTGTTGTACACCCTGACCATCATCCAGACGAAGACAACGCCCAGTACCATAGTGACGATGAGCCACAACGCGCGTAACCCTGACGGCAGCTTTTTCACCGCTGCCAGTAACCACCCCAGCCCGCCAACGGCAAAGAAGATTGCGCCGCTGGCAATCTCGTTACTCAGCGAAGAGGCACCTACGCGGTTCAGGGAGTTAAACGCGCGCATCGGTGAGCCCAGGTGCAGCGTAGAGGCGATAAACCCAATGCCCATCAACACCCACAGGCCAAACATGCTTAACACTAAACGCTGCTGCTGTTCAGTATTGAGGTTCCCTTTTAACAGCGCCAGCGCAAGAACGATAAACCCGCCCGCCACGCACTGCCCAAAGACCGTGAAGATCATCAGCGGCCATTCATGCCATCCACTTCCCATCTCACACCTCCTTCGGGTTTGCCAGGTAGCCGGTGGTGTCCCCCGTCGGACGGCTGTTGGCGTTAGGTTTAATCACAATACTCGGCTTTGTGAAGTGCGCAGACGGCAGCGGCGCGACGGCAGCAAGCTGGCCGTGTTTTTTGCGCAGCTCCTCAATCGGGCCAAAGTCCAGCGCGCGCAGCGGGCAGGATTCGACGCAGATGGGCTTTTTGCCGTCCGCCACCCGGCTGTGGCAGCCGTCGCACTTGGTCATGTGGCCTTTGGCGGCATTGTACTGCGGCGCGCCGTACGGGCAGGCCATGTGGCAGTAGCGACAGCCGATGCAGACATCCTCGTCCACCACCACAAAACCGTCGTCGCGCTTGTGCATTGCCCCGCTCGGGCAGACCTTGGTGCAGGCCGGATCTTCGCAGTGGTTGCAGGCAATCGACAGGTAATAGGCGAAGACATTCTGATGCCAGACGCCGTTATCCTCCTGCCAGTCGCCGCCCGCGTATTCATAAATACGACGGAAGCTAACGTCCGGGGTCAGATCTTTGTAATCCTTGCAGGCCAGCTCGCAGGTTTTGCACCCGGTGCAGCGGCTGGAATCAATAAAAAATCCATACTGGGTTGTCATCGGTTACTCCTTACGCCTTTTCAACCTGAACGAGGTTTGTGTGGGATGGGTTGCCCTTCGCCAGCGGCGATGGACGCTGCGTAGTGAGA
The DNA here is from genome assembly GCF_049238425.1 of Enterobacter cloacae complex sp. IR5401. Lineage (NCBI taxonomy): Bacteria > Pseudomonadati > Pseudomonadota > Gammaproteobacteria > Enterobacterales > Enterobacteriaceae > Enterobacter > Enterobacter cloacae complex sp. IR5401. The sequence goes on from NZ_JBMKHN010000002.1 coordinate 211,967, forward strand.
ACGTTGATGCAGCCCGCCTGATCGATACGGTTCGCATCCGGGTTATACCAGGCCCCTTCCCCCAGCGCGACAACGCCAGGCATCATACGCGGAGTCACTTTAGCTTCGATATGCACTTCACCACGTCCGTTGAAGATACGTACGCGATCGCCATTACTAATGCCGCGCGCTTTCGCATCCATCGGGTTGATCCACATCTCCTGTCGGCAGGCCGCTTTCAGTACGTCAACGTTGCCGTAGGTGGAGTGAACACGCGCTTTGTAGTGGAAACCAGTCAACTGAAGCGGGAATTTCTCCGTCAGCGGATCGTTGTAGTTTTCGAAGCCTGGCGTATAAATCGGCAGCGGATCGATAACGTCCCCTTCCGGCAATTCCCACGTTGCGGCAATTTTTGCCAGCTCTTCGGAGTAGATCTCGATTTTGCCCGACGGCGTGGTCAGCGGATTGGCCTGCGGATCGTCGCGGAAGGCTTTATACGCCACGTGATGCCCTTCCGGATCGCGCTGCTTGTACATGCCCTGCTTGCGGAAGGTATCGAAGTCCGGCAGGTCAGGAATGGCTTTGCGGGAAAGCTCGTGCAGATGGCGCATCCACCCTTCCTGAGTACGTCCTTCAGTGAACTGCTGCTCAACGCCAAGACGTTTCGCCAGCTCGGAAGTCATCTCATAGATGGTTTTGCACTCGAAGCGCGGTTTGATGGCCTGGTCAGTGAAGATCACATAGGACATGTTGCCGCAGGAGGCATCCAGCGCGAAATCCATCTGCTCAGACGCGGTGCAGTCTGGGAGCAGAATATCGGCATACTTTGCCGATGAGGTCATGTGGCAGTCGATCACCACAATCATTTCGCACTTCTTGTCGTCCTGCAAAATTTCATGGGTGCGGTTGATCTCAGAGTGCTGGTTGATCAGGCAGTTACCGGCATAGTTCCAGATCATTTTGATCGGCACGTCCAGCTTATCTTTGCCCCGAACACCGTCGCGCAGCGCAGTCATTTCCGGGCCGCGCTCGATCGCGTCTGTCCACATAAACATGGAGATGCTGGTCTGAACCGGGTTATCCAGCGTTGGCATACGTTCAAACGGTACTTCATACGAGCCTTCACGCGCCCCGCTATTACCGCCGTGAATACCGACGTTGCCAGTCAGAATCGAGAGCATAGAAATAGCGCGGGTGGCAATTTCGCCATTCGCGTGGCGCTGAGGTCCCCAGCCCTGGCTGATATAAGCCGGTTTGGTTGAACCAATTTCACGTGCCAGCTGAACAATACGTTCGACAGGAATGCCGGTGATAGTGGATGCCCACTCTGGGGTTTTCGCCACGCCGTCGCTGCCCTGGCCAAGAATATAGGCTTTATAGTGCCCGTTAGCCGGTGCGCTGGCTGGCAGCGTCTTCTCGTCGTAACCGACGCAGTATTTATCCAGGAACGGCTGGTCGACGAGGTTTTCAGTAATCATTACATACGCCAGCGCATTGACCAGCGCCGCGTCGGTACCAGGGCGGATGGGGATCCACTCGTCTTCACGCCCTGCGCCGGTATCGGTGTAGCGCGGATCGACGATGATCATTCGTGCGTTGGATTTGGCGCGCGCCTGCTCAAGGTAATAGGTTACCCCACCGCCGCTCATGCGCGTTTCGCCCGGGTTGTTGCCGAACAACACCACCAGTTTACTGTTCTCGATATCCGACGGGCTGTTGCCGTCTGCCCAGCCGCCGTAGGTGTAGTTCAGGCCCGCGGCAATCTGTGCGGAAGAGTAGTCGCCGTAATGGTTGAGATAGCCGCCGCAGCAGTTCATCAGGCGCGCTACCAGCGTTTTACCCGGCGGCCAGGAACGGGTCATGGTGCCGCCAAGCGTCCCGGTGCCGTAGTTGAGGTAGATAGATTCGTTGCCGTACTCTTTGATCAGGCGCTGCATGTTGGTCGCGATAATATCGTAGGCTTCGTCCCAGCTAATGCGCTCGAACTTCCCTTCCCCACGCTTACCGACGCGCTTCATTGGGTATTTCAGACGATCCGGGTTATATACGCGACGGCGCATTGAGCGACCACGCAGACAGGCACGAACCTGATGTAACCCTTCGTAGTTATCATCGCCGGTATTGTCGGTTTCGACATATTTGATTTCACCGTCCACCACGTGCATACGCAGTGGGCAGCGGCTACCGCAGTTAACGGTACAGGCACTCCACACCACTTTTTCCGGGGCTGAAGCGGGAGACAGAGCCTCCGCCGCCGACGCCAGTCGGGTAAAGGGGAGCGTAAAGGCGCTGCTGGCAACCGCCAGACCACCTATTGCCGTGGTTTTCATCAACCCACGGCGAGTGACCTCGGCAGCCATTAACGCTTCAGGCGCTTTGATTTTCATAAAGACTCACTTTGGTTGCTCACAAAGAAAAGAGAGGCGGCGCAAACCGCTATGTAGTTTTATTTATAACGAATTACAACGTTATTGGTGTTTTATGCTGACTTTCGTTCGGAGGAGTATTACTACTTTAGAGGGAGGGGTTATTGCTTCGTATCAAATCAGAGGCATAAAAAAAGCGCCCTGAGGCGCTTTTTTGTCTTAGAGCAAATAATTATCCGATGAACTGCTGGCCTTTCATGTAAGGGCGCAGCACTTCAGGGATCTCAATGCGCCCGTCAGCCTGCTGGTAGTTTTCCATCACAGCAACCAGCGTACGGCCTACTGCCAGACCAGAACCGTTCAGGGTATGAACCAGACGGGTTTTCTTGTCAGATTTGCTGCGGCAACGCGCCTGCATACGACGCGCCTGGAAATCCCAGACGTTGGAGCAGGAGGAGATTTCACGGTAGGTGTTCTGCGCAGGCACCCAGACTTCAAGGTCGAAGGTTTTGCAGGCACCGAAGCCCATGTCGCCGGTGCACAGCGCCATACGACGGTATGGTAGACCCAGCAGCTCCAGCACTTTTTCCGCGTGGCCGGTCATCTCTTCCAGCGCGTCCATAGACTCTTCCGGACGAACGATCTGCACCATCTCAACTTTATCGAACTGGTGCATACGGATCAGACCGCGCGTATCGCGACCGTAAGAACCGGCTTCAGAACGGAAACATGGAGAGTGCGCAGTCAGTTTGATTGGCAGATCGTCTTCGTCGATGATCTCATCACGCACGAGGTTGGTCAGCGGCACTTCCGCAGTTGGGATCAGCGCGTAGTTGCTGCTGTCAGCTTCCTCGTCCAGCGGACGGGTATGGAACAGATCGCCGGCAAATTTCGGCAGCTGGCCTGTACCGTACAGCGTATCGTGGTTAACCAGATACGGAACGTAGGTTTCGCTGTAGCCGTGCTGCTCGGTGTGCAGATCCAGCATGAACTGCGCCAGCGCGCGGTGCAGGTGAGCAATTTGCCCTTTCATTACCACGAAGCGAGAACCGGTCAGCTTAACCGCTGCCGCAAAGTCCAGGCCCGCGTGCATTTCGCCCAGCGTCACGTGATCGCGCACTTCGAAGTCAAACTCGCGAGGCGTACCCCAGCGTTTCACTTCAACGTTGTCGTTTTCGTCTTTGCCGACAGGCACGCTGTCGTCAGGAATGTTCGGGATCGCCAGAGCAATATCGCGAATTTCAGCCTGAAGAACGTCCAGTTCAGCTTTCGCCTGATCCAGCTCTTCACCCAGTTTGTTCACTTCCAGGCGTAATGGCTCAATATCTTCCCCGCGCGCTTTCGCCTGGCCAATGGATTTCGATCGAGAATTACGCTCTGCTTGCAGATTTTCAGTTTGTACCTGCAAAACTTTACGACGCTCTTCAAGAGCGCGCAGCTTATCTACATCCAGCTTAAAGCCCCGGCGTGCCAGTTTTTCAGCGACTGCGTCTGGCTCATTACGCAGCAGATTGGGATCGAGCATGCTTATCCTGTGCTTATCGAATTAAAAAAGGAAAAAGTGACCACAGCCTGCGGCCACAGAGATATATTGCCAACATTACCGCAACGATTGAACTAACGGTAGCGTTTTATAGGGCTATTTTGATCCTGTCCGGCAAGCCAGGCGAGCTTTTCGCCAATCTTACCCTCAAGACCTCTGTTTGTAGGGTGATAATAGCGGGTTTGTGCCATCTCCTGCGGGAAATACTCCTCCCCGGCGGCGTAGGCATTGGGTTCATCATGGGCGTAGCGATACTCCTGCCCGTAACCCATTTCTTTCATCAGCTTTGTAGGGGCATTGCGAAGGTGTACCGGAACGTCGTAATCCGGACGTTCACGTGCATCCGACATCGCCGCTTTAAAGGCGGTATACACTGCATTGCTTTTCGGCGCGCAGGCCAGATAGACAATTGCCTGCGCAATGGCACGCTCACCTTCCGCGGGTCCGACGCGGGTAAAGCAGTCCCAGGCGGAAATAGCGACCTGCATGGCGCGTGGATCGGCATTACCGACATCTTCTGACGCAATGGCCAGGCAGCGACGCGCGACATATAACGGATCGCCACCGGCGGTAATGATACGCGCATACCAGTAGAGTGCCGCATCCGGCGCGCTGCCGCGCACGGATTTATGTAACGCAGAGATAAGGTCGTAGAAACGGTCGCCTTTATTATCGAAGCGCGCACTGCGTTCACCGGCAATTTCGGTGAGCAGTTCAGACTTCAATACGCGCTTGCCCGCATCGTCCACTTCGGCCATATCGGCCATCATTTCCAGCGTATTCAGTGCCCGACGCGCATCGCCGTTGACCAGTTCAGCGATCGCACGACGCGTCTCGTCCGGCAGAACGATATCCTGTCCGCCGTAACCCCGCGCTTTGTCCTCCATCGCCTGGGTCAGAACCTTTTCGATATCCTCTGTGGTCAGGGATTTAAGCAGGTAAACGCGGGCGCGGGAAAGCAGCGCGGAGTTGAGTTCAAACGACGGGTTTTCCGTGGTTGCGCCGATGAAGAAAATCGTGCCGTCTTCAATGTGCGGCAGAAACGCATCCTGCTGGCTCTTGTTGAAACGGTGGACTTCATCAACAAACAGAATGGTGCGGCGCCCGGCATTACGGTTTTGCCGTGCGCGCTCGATCGCCTCGCGGATCTCCTTCACGCCGGAGGTAACCGCCGAGATGCGCTCAACGTCCGCGTTAGCATAGCGGGCGATCACTTCAGCGAGGGTGGTTTTGCCGGTGCCGGGTGGCCCCCAGAGGATCATGGAGTGCAGATGCCCCGCCTCAATAGCGCGCGGCAAGGGTTTCCCCGCAGCCAGCAGGTGTTGCTGGCCGATGTACTGCGCTAAATTTTCTGGCCGCATACGGGCGGCCAGAGGTTGAAACGCATTATCTGAAAAATCGAGCGACAGGTTGCTCACTCATGCCTCTTACTTATTACGTTGGTCGTCCACCGTTACGCCCTGCGGCGGGGTAAAGGTGAATTTCGAAGCATCTACAGCGCCGTTTTGCTGAGACTTAAGCTGATAGCTACTGCGCTGATCGTCCTGCTCAACCGCGCCGAACTGATTGATGGTACCGTTGCTGCTCACGTTAATCGTGAACTGCTTCAGATTACCGTTGCTGCCTTTTGGCGTCAGGACGAACTCATCACCGTTTTGTTTGATGTTGTACTGCTGCCAGTCGCTGGACTGGTTACGGGCAATGAGCATAAACGGCGTATTGCTGGTCGCGTCTTTCAGCCAGGTGGCGGTTGCCTGCTCAACAAACGGGTTGTAGAACCACAAGGTTTTCCCATCGGACACCAGCACGCTTTCATCAGGCTGGGTCATGTGCCAGTTAAAGAGATTCGGGCGTTTCACCCACAAATCCCCCTGACCTTCCTGCACCGCGTTGCCGCTGCCGTCAGTCACTTTTTGCGTGAAGCTGGCGTGGAAGCTGCTCACTTTATCCAGTCGGCTTTTAAGGTCGCTGGCTGCATCAGCCCAGACGCTGCTGGCAACAAAACTGGAGAGTAATGCACAGGCGATGGCGATTTTTTTCATTGTTATTCCTTAAAATACGTCTTCCCGATATGGGGGTTCCGCTTCTATTCTGGACCTGCCCGAAGGCAGGCGACAGAAGAATATGCTTAATTTTTGCTGATTTACCCTTCTTTGCAATCGCTGAAGGTTAATCAAAAGGCGGTGGTGCCAGCACCTCTCGGTTACCGTTATGCCCCTGTTCGCTCACAATACCCTGGGCTTCCATCTGCTCGATAATACGCGCCGCGCGGTTGTAGCCGATACGGAACTGGCGCTGGACGCCGGAGATGGACGCCTTACGTTTTTCGGTGACGAAATTAACCGCCTGGTCAAATAACGGATCCAGTTCTTCGCCGCCGTCAAAACCACCGCCGCCACCTTCGCTTTCACTGTCGGAGGTGATGCCGTCAACGTATTGCGGCCGCCCGCGCGCTTTCCAGTCCTGTACCACCGCATGCACTTCCTGGTCGCGAACAAACGCACCGTGGACACGCACCGGCGAGGTGGAGTTCGGGCCGGAATAGAGCATATCACCCATTCCCAGCAGCGACTCTGCACCGCCCTGGTCAAGGATAGTACGCGAGTCAATTTTACTCGACACGGTAAATGCGATACGGGTCGGGATGTTTGCCTTAATAAGACCGGTGATAACGTCTACGGACGGACGCTGCGTTGCCAGTACCAGGTGGATGCCCGCCGCACGCGCTTTCTGTGCCAGACGCGCAATCAGCTCTTCCACTTTCTTACCAACGGTCATCATCAGGTCGGCAAATTCATCCACCAGCACCACGATGTAAGGCAGTTTTTCCAGCACCGGATGCTGGGCATCCATGCTGTCACCCGGCTTCCAGTATGGGTCCGGAATCGGACGGCCCATACGCGCCGCCTCGGCGATTTTCTCGTTATAACCGGCCAGGTTACGCACGCCCAGCGCCGACATCAGCTTGTAGCGACGCTCCATTTCATTGACGCTCCAGCGCAATGCGTTGGCGGCGTCCTTCATGTCGGTCACCACTTCCGTTAACAAGTGCGGAATGCCTTCGTAGACGGACAGTTCAAGCATTTTCGGGTCGATCATGATGAAACGCACATCTTCAGGCTGCGCTTTGTAGAGCATACTGAGGATCATGGCGTTCACCCCGACTGATTTACCGGAGCCGGTGGTACCCGCAACCAGCAGATGCGGCATCTTCGCGAGATCGGCAACCACCGGATCGCCGGCGATATCTTTACCCAGCACCACGGTCAGCGGGGACGGGTTGTCGCGGAATTTGGTGTTATCCAGAACTTCACGCAGATAAACGGTCTGGCGTTTCTTGTTTGGCAGCTCAAGGCCAACGTAAGGCTTACCTGGGATCACCTCCACCACGCGTACCGCCACGGTCGACAGAGAACGCGCCAGGTCACGGGACAGGTTAGAAATACGTGCCGCTTTTACGCCTGGCGCCAGATTCAGTTCGAAACGGGTGATCACCGGGCCAGGTGAGTAGTTCACCACGTCCGCTTTAATACGGAAGTCAGCCAGACGCGCTTCCACCAGACGGGCCATCTGTTCAAGGGCAAAGGTATCCACCGGCTCGACTTCCGCTGGCGGCGGCGTTAACAGATCCAGCGACGGCAGCGGCGTACTTGGTCGTTGCAGCGGACGGCTGTCTCCGTTACGCATCAGCAGCGGGTGAATCAGGCTTTCCTGCGGCTGTGGTGCTGGCTGCTGGAACTGCGGCTGCGGATGCGGCGGTTGGGCCGGCGGTGTATGCGGCTGCGCATAAGCCTGCGGCGCTGGCTGTGGTGGCTGCGTATTAACCTGCGGCGCTGGCGCCTGACGCACCGGTTCCGCTTCCGGCATCACGCTCGGCGTGAACAGCGGTTCGCTCGGACCGTCATCCACCAGATCTTTCATCGGTGAAAATTCAAAATCCGAGAGCGAGAACGGGTTTGCCCCCGAAGGCTGCTCACCGGAATAACGTTGCTGCTGCGTGGCGGCAAACTGACGCGCTAATTCCGCTTCGGCAGCATCATCTTCATCCTGCTGAGAATGAACATCGTGTTGGTACTCATTCCCGTAGCGTTGAGTCTGTTGGGCAGCAAACTGACGCGCCAGCTCATCCTGATGCAGTTCGTCGGCATCATCTTCGTAGTCAGAACCACGCGCTTTCTCTTCCGCCATACGCTGAGAAGGCAGTTTAATGCCATAAGAGGCCAGCTCCCGGCGCGTAGGTACGCGCACGCGATTAGGGCGCGGCAATTGTGGACCAATGCCCTCTTTCACCTGAGGACGCGGCGCACCGTCGGTTGCCGGGCTGAATAGCGGAGCGGACGCGGCAGCGGCTGCCGTTGCCTGCTTCACGGTTTCTGCTCCTGACGCAACGGCTGGCGCTGGGTCTACAGGTGCAACGCTCGCAGAAGGCGCTTTTACAACAGGCTCCTGCACCGGCTCAGGCACGGGCTGATACCAGGCGGCAAGCTGCTCGCGCTCACGGGCACGGCGCTCTTCCACTTCTTCAAAATAGTACAATGGCGGACGGGATGGCTTCGCTTCCTCCACCACTTCGGGTTCAGACACCGGCGCAACATATGGCTGTTCAGGCACAGCGGGTTCGGGCGTATAAGCCTGATACGGCTGTTGCGGCTCGCTGGCAGGCTCAGAGGGATGATACGATTGCTGACACTGTTCCTGCTGCACAGGAATATAGCTTTCAGGCTCCGGCGCAATGGTCGGTTCAGGCGTATGGACGCCTGGCGCAGTCTGCCAGTCCACCTGCGGTTGCTGGATCGCGGACTCCGGTGCCGGAACAGGCGAGGACGGCATCACGGCTTCAACAGGCGCAACATGGGCCTGCGCAGCCGTCGTTGCGGCAGCAGCAGCGGCTACCGGTTCAGTCACGGAATGACCATGCAACAGCGGATCGTATTCGTCATACTCACCCGGCGTAGCTCGATGACCAGAGAACAACACATCATCAGGATCGACGGCCGCACCGCGATACTCAATCTGCTCGTCTTCATCCATACGTTTGCCGGAGAAAAGCGCGGCATCCGTTTTACGGCCTAACGGGTTAGCGAATTTTTCAGCAACGCGCTGGCGGCGTGCCAGAGCACCGCGCAGAATACGGGCACGGCGGGATTCACGGCGCTGTACAGGTGCCTCGTCTTCCTCTTCGTATTCATCTTCATATTCGTCTTCATCGACCCACGTATCATCACGACGGGTACGATTGCTGGCAAACGTCAGCAGAGTCAGAATAAAGCTGCCGATTTTTTCGGCAATGCTCACCCAGGACCAGCCGGTAAACAGCGTCAGGCCCGCCGCCCAGATGCAGAGCAGCGCCAGCGTGCCGCCGCTGCTGTGAAGCATCGGTTGCAGCGCGGAGCTCAACAGGCTGCCAATCACACCGCCGGAGGCGAAATACCAGATGTCATCGGCATTGATCGCCGCCAGTCCGCAGGAGGTGAGGATCAGCGCCAGGGCGCCAATCAGGCGCAGCGAAACGGCAAAATAATCGATGTAGTCGTCGTTCTGTCGATGACGCCAGGCAAACCAGCATCCGCCAATAATGATGACAGGAAGGGTATAGGCCATCACACCGAAAATGAAGAAGAGCGTGTCCGCAAGCCAGGCGCCGGGAACGCCACCCAAATTATGGATAGGCTCATGCCATGCGGTTTGCGACCAGCTGGGATCTGAGGGGTTGAAACTGAGTAAGGCAGCCATCAGCCAGACGGCAAAAAGGGCAATAACAATCAGTAACGCCTCAAGGAGACGACGTCCGCTGCTTAGCTTAGATAATGTGACTTCTTTGTCTTCAGTGTATTCCTGGCTCAAGAAAGGCTCTCCAGGTATCAGGCATGTCCTGCCTGTGTGCTAAAACGGACAACAGCGCCGGGACTCCCCCGGCACTGTTGCTGTATGGATTAACAGGAGTGTAATCAAACTACACTGATTTTGCACCTGTTCCGTGTTAGCGCGTCTTAATAACCAGACGATTGCTCTGTTTGACCTCTTCCATCACCACATAAGTACGGGTGTCGTTCACGCCTGGCAGACGCAGCAGGGTTTCCCCCAGCAGCTTACGGTAGGCGGACATATCAGGCACACGGGTTTTTAACAGGTAGTCAAAATCACCGGAAACCAGATGACACTCTTGAATTTCTTCAAGTTTTTGTACAGCGGCGTTAAATTGCTCAAACACATCTGGTGCACCACGATTCAGAGTAATCTCAACAAATACCAGAAGTGAGGCATCCAGATAATGCGGGTTCAGCAGAGCCGTATAGCCCTGAATAAAACCCTGTCTTTCCAGTCGACGCACACGCTCAAGGCACGGCGTCGGGGAAAGTCCCACACGTTTTGAAAGCTCGACGTTGGAAATACGCCCATCCTTTTGCAATTCATTAAGAATGTTACGATCGATACGGTCGAGATCTTTGCCAGGGCGCTTCTTGCTATCTACCATTATTATTGTCTCTCTGTATTCCTTCCCTACTCCTGCCTGGACCCTATGCACATCACTGTTCAGAGCCTGTACCCGTTATTCATCACATCGCCTGGTTATGTATTAGACGCGATGTGGATTCGGGTTCTGCGGTAAGAAGACCGTTGCCCGAAAGCAGTCACAGACATCACGTATGGCGTCTGTCCACACCATGCGTAGATTTCACTGACCCGGTAAAAATGGCATTTCCGTGCATGTCTATGCGGCATGCAGTTCGTGCGTCTTTTTTTCTTCCTTGAATGTTTTCGCAAAAGCGCAGGGGATTGTCAAAGCAAAACATCGATTTTTAGTACAAGATGCCGGATATTCATTACGGAGGGGTATTAATCCTCATTTTATTGCCTTATAAACGCGCTGTTTTCAGTAGCAGACGTGATGTGACCGCCTCTGACCCATAGGGCGCGTCTATTGCATATATCGGAAGCAAAACTGCCGTGCTCTTTTTTTACGGCAACAAATTCCCTACAATCCAGCCCATTGCCTGCCAACAACAATGGGGATCTCATGGGCACGACCAAACACAGTAAGCTGCTAATCCTTGGATCTGGACCTGCGGGTTATACCGCAGCGGTCTATGCTGCACGCGCTAACCTGCAACCGGTACTGATCACCGGGATGGAAAAAGGCGGTCAGTTGACCACCACCACGGAAGTGGAAAACTGGCCGGGCGACCCGAACGACCTGACCGGGCCGCTGCTGATGGAGCGCATGCACGAGCATGCCGCCAAATTCGAAACCGAAATCCTGTTCGACCACATCAATAAAGTGGATTTGCAGAACCGTCCGTTCCGCCTGACGGGTGACAGCGGCGAATACACCTGCGATGCGCTGATCATCGCCACCGGCGCCTCTGCCCGCTATCTCGGTCTGCCGTCTGAAGAAGCGTTCAAAGGCCGCGGCGTGTCAGCCTGCGCGACCTGCGACGGTTTCTTCTATCGCAACCAGAAAGTTGCGGTGATCGGCGGCGGCAACACCGCTGTGGAAGAAGCGCTGTATCTGGCAAATATTGCCTCAGAAGTACACCTGATCCACCGTCGCGACACCTTCCGCGCGGAGAAGATCCTGATCAAACGCCTGATGGACAAAGTGGCGAGAGGTAACATTGTGCTGCATACCAACCGTACGCTGGAAGAAGTAACTGGCGATCAGATGGGCGTCGCGGGGCTGCGTATCCGTGATACCCAGAACACCGATAACGTCGAAACGCTGGAAGTGGCAGGCCTGTTTGTGGCAATCGGTCACAGCCCGAACACGGCTATCTTTGAAGGTCAGCTGGAGCTGGAGAACGGCTACATTAAAGTGCAGTCTGGCATTCACGGCAACGCCACCCAGACCAGCGTTCCGGGTGTCTTCGCAGCTGGTGACGTGATGGACCATATTTATCGTCAGGCGATCACCTCTGCGGGCACCGGTTGTATGGCCGCGCTGGACGCAGAACGCTACCTGGACGGGCTGGCTGAACAAGGTAAATAATCTTTACAAGTCAGTAACAAACGTAAATAAAGGCGGCCACTGGTCGCCTTTATTTTTGCTCACGTGTAACATGCAGATGTCTAATTTCTTATAACGTCACCTGCAAAGTACGCAATGGAAAAAACCCGTCAACAAGAGTTAACCCGCTGGCTGAAACAGCAAAGCGTTCTGTCCCGCCGCTGGCTTATGATTTCCCGCGTTCTGGGATTTATCAGCGGTCTGTTGATTGTTGCCCAGGCATGGCTGCTGGCCCGCATTCTCAACCATATGATCATGGAGAACATCCCGCGCGAAGCGCTGCTGTTGCCGTTTATCGTTCTGGTGCTGGTTTTCGTTCTGCGTGCGTGGGTGGTCTGGCTGCGCGAGCGGGTTGGGTTCCATGCCGGGCAGCACATCCGCTATGAGATCCGCCGCAAGGTGCTCGATCGGCTTTCAGAAGCCGGGCCTGCGTGGATCCAGGGCAAGCCGGCCGGTAGCTGGGCGACGCTGATCCTTGAGCAAATCGACGATATGCACGATTACTACGCGCGTTATCTTCCGCAGATGGCGCTGGCGGTGTTTGTGCCTCTGATGATTGTTATCGCCATCTTCCCTGTTAACTGGGTGGCGGCGTTGATCCTGCTGGGCACCGCCCCGCTCATCCCGCTGTTTATGGCGATGGTCGGCATGGGCGCGGCTGATGCTAACCGCCGCAACTTCCTGGCGCTGGGTCGGTTGAGCGGTCATTTCCTGGACCGTCTGCGCGGTATGGAAACCCTGCGGATCTTTGGTCGTGGTGAAGCGGAAACCGAAAACATTCGCCTGGCGTCGCAGGATTTTCGTCAGCGCACCATGGAAGTGTTGCGCATGGCCTTTCTCTCTTCTGGCGTACTTGAATTTTTCACCTCCCTGTCGATTGCGCTGGTGGCGGTTTACTTTGGTTTCTCCTACCTCGGCGCGCTGGACTTTGGTCACTACGGTACGGCGGTTACGCTTTCCGCCGGGTTCCTGGCGCTGATCCTGGCCCCGGAATTTTTCCAGCCGCTTCGCGATCTCGGCACCTTTTACCATGCCAAAGCGCAGGCGGTGGGTGCTGCCGACAGCCTGAAAACCTTCATGGAAACGCCGCTGGCGCATCCGGAGCGTGGTGAGGTAACGCTGAATACGAACGATCCGGTGACCATTGAAGCACAGGATTTTTCTGTTCTGTCGCCTGAAGGCAAAGTACTGGCCGGTCCGCTGAACTTTACCCTGTCTGCCGGGCAACGTGTGGTGCTGGTGGGTACCAGCGGCTCAGGTAAAAGCTCATTGTTGAATGCGCTTTCAGGTTTTATGGCGTACACCGGATCGCTGCGTATCAACAAAACGGAGCTGCGCGAGCTCGATCCTGATGCCTGGCGTAAACAGCTAAGCTGGGTGGGGCAAAACCCGCAGCTGCCAGCTCCGACGCTTCGCGAGAATGTGCTGCTGGCACGCCCGGATGCGCGTGACGATGAGCTGCAATCGGTCCTCGACCGCGCCTGGGTCAGCGAGTTTCTGCCGCTGCTTGCGCAGGGTATCGATACCGTCATTGGCGATCAATCTGCCGGGCTGTCAGTAGGCCAGGCACAGCGCGTCGCGGTTGCCCGTGCGCTGCTGAACCCCTCTTCGCTAATGCTGCTGGACGAACCCGCCGCCAGCCTGGACGCTCACAGCGAGCAGCGCGTGATGGATGCGCTTAACGCAGCCTCACGCCAGCAAACCACCCTGATGGTGACTCACCAGCTGGAAGGTATTGCCGACTGGGATCAGATCTGGGTGATGGAAAACGGACACATTGTTGAGCAAGGCGACTACGCCGCGCTTGTTGCCGCGCAGGGGCCGTTTGCGACCCTGCTGGCGAACCGTCAGGAGGATATCTGATGCGCGCCCTGCTTCCGTATCTTGCACTGTATAAACGCCACAAATGGATGCTGACGCTCGGGATCGTGCTGGCGATCGTCACGCTGCTCGCCAGCATCGGTCTGCTTACGCTTTCCGGCTGGTTCCTCTCCGCGTCTGCGGCCGCAGGCTTTGCCGGGCTATACAGCTTTAACTACATGCTGCCTGCCGCCGGGGTGCGCGGTACGGCGATTACGCGAACTGCCGGGCGCTACTTCGAGCGTCTGGTCAGCCACGACGCGACCTTCCGCGTGCTGCAACACCTGCGTATTTATACGTTCAGCAAACTGCTGCCCCTCTCCCCTGCCGGGCTGGCACGTTTTCGACAGGGCGAATTACTCAACCGCGTGGTCGCGGATGTGGATACGCTGGATCACCTCTATTTGCGCGTCATTTCACCCATGGTGGGCGCGTTTGTGGTGATTGTCGTGGTCACGCTGGGGTTGAGTTTCCTGGATGTTCCCATCGCACTGACGCTCGGCGGCATCATGCTGATGACGCTGATTATTCTGCCACCCCTGTTTTATCGTGCAGGTAAAACCACCGGGGAAAACCTGACGCGCCTGCGCGGGGAATACCGCCAGCAGCTCACCGCCTGGTTGCAGGGACAGGCCGAGCTCACCCTTTTTGGCGCCAGCAAGCGCTACCGCGCCCGCATGGAAAATACGGAGCTGAACTGGCATGAAGCCCAGCGTCGCCAGTCTGAACTGACCGCTTTCTCCCAGGCGCTGATGATGTTAATTGGTGGGATTGCCGTAATCGCCATGCTCTGGATGGCCTCCGGTGGCGTGGGCGATAACGCGCAGCCTGGCCCGCTAATTGCGCTGTTTGTTTTCTGTGCCCTGGCAGCCTTTGAAGCCTTAGCCCCGGTTACGGGCGCCTTTCAGCATCTCGGCCAGGTGATTGCCTCTGCGCTGCGCATTACGGATATTGCCGAGCAGGAGCCGGAAGTGAAGTTCAGCGCGGGTCAAACCGCTGTGCCGGAGCAGGTCGCGCTGACGCTCAGCAATGTCACTTTCGCCTACGACAAGCCGGCGCAAAACGCGCTGGAAGACATCACCCTTTCTGTTGATGCCGGGCAGCGCATTGCGATCCTTGGCCGTACGGGATGTGGAAAATCGACACTTCTGCAACTTCTCACGCGCGCGTGGGACCCACAGCAGGGCGAGATTCGGTTTAACGACGTTCCGCTGTCTGGTTTTAGCGAAGCGGCCTTGCGTAAAACGGTCAGCGTCGTGCCCCAGCGGGTGCATCTGTTCAGCGCTACGCTGCGCGATAATCTTCTTCTGGCGGCACCAGACGCCTCCGACGATACGCTGCGGGCAATGCTGGAGCAGGTTGGGCTGCACAAGCTGCTTGAGGACGACGGGTTAAACAGCTGGCTGGGTGAAGGGGGTCGACAGCTTTCCGGCGGCGAACTGCGTCGTCTGGCCATTGCGCGTGCGCTGCTGCACGATGCGCCGCTGATGTTGCTGGATGAACCGACAGAAGGACTGGATGCCACGACTGAGAGTCAAATCCTTGATTTACTGGCGAATGTGATGAAAGGTAAAACCGTACTGATGGTCACGCACCGTCTGCGCGGGCTGGTGAATTTCGATCAGATAATTGTGATGGACAACGGACACATAATTGAGCAAGGTAGTCACGCAGAGCTGCTGGCAAAACAGGGTCGCTACTACCAGTTTAAACAGCGCCTGTAGACTATATTTGTAGCGTCCTCTCTCGCGTACTGGAGTTCTGTTGTCATGCGCCTGGTGCAGCTTTCTCGCCATAATATTGCGTTCCCTTCACCGGAGGGGGCGCTGCGTGAACCTAACGGCTTGCTGGCTCTGGGCGGCGATCTCAGCCCGGCACGGCTCTTAATGGCTTACCAGCGCGGCATCTTCCCGTGGTTTTCGCCTGGCGACCCGATCTTATGGTGGTCTCCCGATCCGCGAGCCGTGCTGTGGCCTGGGCAGTTTCACCTGAGCCGCAGCATGAAGCGGTTTCATGCAAAATCACCCTTTCGCGTCACGCTCAATCACGCCTTCGGCCAGGTTATCGAAGGCTGCGCTGAAGATCGTCATGAAGGCACCTGGATAACCCGCGATATCATTATCGCCTACCACCAGCTTCATGAGCTGGGCTACGCGCACTCTATTGAAGTATGGAAAGAGGATAACCTCATCGGCGGAATGTACGGCGTGGCGCAGGGCACGCTGTTCTGCGGTGAGTCGATGTTCTCCCGTGCCACGAATGCGTCAAAAACCGCGCTGCTGGTGTTTAGCGAGGAATTTGCCCGACGTGGCGGACGGCTGATGGATTGTCAGGTGCTGAATGAGCACACCGCCTCGCTCGGCGCCGTTGAAATCTCCCGCCGACACTATATCGAACACCTTCAACAATGCCGAAAAGAGACCCTTCCACGCGATTTTTGGGTTCCCAGAGCGCTCTTTATGCCCAATGCCTAAATGTTTTCCGCATATTTTTTATGAGGGTGTTATAATTATGCCGCAGAGTAGCTTCTGCCTGTTGCCCCGCCGCCGTTTGGGACCCTCGCTTCAGATAACGTCCTGACGTTTATCCTGTCGTCTCCCCTTTACGAATGCGCTTTCCGTTCGGTTGTACCGTGACGCTTGGGCAATACGCTGAGACTGTTTTGCTGCGTTTTAAACGCGCAATTCTTTACTTAATTGAGGAATTTCGGCATTATCTTGCCGGTTCAAAACTTGGTAGTGATACCCCAGAGGATTAGATGGCCAAAGAAGACAATATTGAAATGCAGGGTACCGTACTTGATACGTTGCCTAATACCATGTTTCGCGTAGAACTGGAAAACGGTCACGTGGTAACTGCGCACATCTCCGGTAAAATGCGCAAAAACTATATCCGCATTTTGACGGGCGACAAAGTGACTGTTGAACTGACCCCGTACGACCTGAGCAAAGGCCGCATTGTCTTCCGTAGTCGCTAATTGTTTTCGCCTGTAATGGCTGATGAATATTTAAAAGGTCGGGATATTCCCGGCCTTTTTTATTTATGGTCTTAGTGTGGCTGTGTCAGCAGATGTATAGTCATGCACGGGTTCATAGGTACGATTAAATCTTCAGCTATCGCGTGGGTAATGTCATGCAGCAGTCCCGTCAGGTGCGGCAGCATATCGCGGTCAAAATGCGACACCAGCAGCACATGATTCAACGCCCGGCAGTAATCACACTTTGTTTCTGTATCTTCCAGCAGCCACTCCTTTTGTCGCGGTTGTTCCGCTTCTTCCTCAAATTCCACCACCTGAAAATCACGCATTGACTCTGTGAGGCCGGATTTCACCTCTTCCAGGTAGGCTCCGAGGCAACGGCAAACGGGCTGCGTTTGCGGAAGTGATTTGCAGTCGAGGAGGATTTCGGTGAGCAGTTTGCAGCGCTCGGCAAGGGTTGGGAGATCGGGGTTGAGTGAGAGTTCAGTGTAGAAATGGGCGAAATTGTTTTCTGTATTCATTGGGTAATTCCTTCACACACTTTGAATTTACCACCGCAGGAAACGCCAATTTGCTGGCGGCGGACGAAAAGGAATTGGCGTACCAGTGTGTGTGCTACTGGCGCTTCAAAAGAAGCTTCCGATTCGCCCGCCAGATGCAGAATTATACCCCTTTCCTTAGGGCGAACGAAGCCTGCAGCATACTGCTGCTCACACACTTTCAGGACGCCAATCCCGGCACCTGATTTTGCAGGTGCGCCGCCATTTTATTACTGTGGATTTATCCAGCAACCAACGTAGTACGAAACTGGAAAGCGCTTCGCAAAATTCCTCTGCGGTCTGTTGCCCTCACCCCAACCCTCTCCCACAGGGAGAGGGGGAAAAGCAGGCATAAAAAAACCGGGCATTCGCCCGGTTTTTAACATTAACGTTCAATTCACTCAGTGAGCCGCTTCCGGCTTGTGCTTCGCCGCACTCTGGAAATTGTATGTCAGTTCGTTCTTCGCCTGATCCAGCCCTACCGTTACCTGGCCGCCGTCCACCAGCGAGCCAAACAGCAGCTCGTTCGCCAGCGGTTTTTTCAGGTTGTCCTGAATCACGCGCGCCATCGGACGGGCACCCATCGCACGGTCGTAGCCTTTCTCAGCCAGCCAGTTGCGGGCCTCCTGGCTCACTTCCAGCGACACGCCTTTCTGATCCAGCTGAACCTGCAACTCGACGATGAACTTGTCCACCACCTGATGGATCACCTCGGTAGACAGGTGATCGAACCAGATAATGTTGTCCAGACGGTTACGGAACTCCGGCGTGAAGATCTTCTTGATCTCTTCCATCGCATCGGTGCTGTTATCCTGGTGGATCAGGCCGATGGATTTACGCTCGGTTTCCCGCACGCCCGCGTTGGTGGTCATCACCAACACCACGTTGCGGAAATCGGCCTTGCGCCCGTTGTTATCGGTCAGCGTCCCGTTGTCCATCACCTGCAACAGGATGTTGAACACGTCCGGGTGCGCTTTCTCGATTTCATCGAGCAGCAGGACCGCGTGCGGATGCTTGATCACCGCGTCAGTGAGCAGGCCGCCCTGGTCAAAGCCCACGTATCCCGGAGGCGCACCAATCAAACGGCTGACGGTATGACGCTCCATATACTCGGACATATCAAAGCGCAGCAGCTCAATGCCCAGCGCTTTGGAGAGCTGAACCGTTACCTCGGTTTTACCCACACCGGTCGGACCGGCGAACAGGAAGGAACCAACCGGCTTGTGGTCATGCCCCAGGCCAGCACGGGCCATCTTGATCGCTTCGGTTAAGGCCTCAATAGCTTTATCCTGACCAAAGACCAGCATTTTCAGGCGATTGCCGAGGGTGCGCAGCGTATCACGGTCGCTCTGAGAAACGCTCTTCTCAGGAATACGCGCGATGCGGGCCACCACGGACTCGATATCCGCCACGTTCACGGTTTTCTTACGCTTGCTGGCTGGCATCAGGCGCGCACGCGCACCCGCCTCATCAATCACGTCAATCGCCTTATCTGGCAGATGACGGTCGTTAATGTATTTCACCGCCAGCTCCACCGCCGCACGGACCGCTTTCGCGGTGTAACGCACGTCGTGGTGCGCTTCATACTTGGTTTTCAGGCCGTTGATGATCTGCACCGTTTCGTCAACCGACGGCTCGGTAACGTCGATTTTCTGGAAACGACGCGCCAGCGCACGATCCTTCTCAAAGATGTTGCTGAACTCCTGGTATGTCGTGGAGCCCATCACGCGGATCTTGCCGCTGGAGAGCAGCGGTTTAATCAGGTTAGCCGCATCCACCTGGCCACCGGAGGCCGCACCTGCGCCGATAATGGTGTGGATCTCATCGATAAACAGGATGCTGTTGGTATCCTGCTCCAGCTGTTTTAACAGCGCTTTGAAGCGTTTTTCAAAATCACCGCGGTATTTAGTGCCCGCCAGCAGCGAGCCGATGTCCAGCGAGTAGATGGTGCAGTCAGCGATCACTTCCGGCACGTCGCCCTGCACGATGCGCCAGGCAAGCCCTTCGGCAATCGCGGTTTTACCCACGCCAGATTCCCCCACCAGCAGCGGGTTGTTCTTACGGCGACGGCACAGCACCTGGATGGCACGCTCCAGCTCTTTGTCGCGGCCAATCAGCGGGTCGATACCGCCAACGCGAGCAAGCTGGTTAAGGTTGGTGGTGAAGTTTTCCATACGATCCTCCCCGCCTGCTTGCTCTTCATTGCTGTTGATCTGTCCGCTGGGATCCGATGCCTGGTTAGGCTCGTCTTTTCGCGTTCCGTGAGAGATGAAGTTGACCACGTCGAGCCGGCTGACTTCGTGTTTGCGCAGCAGGTAGGCCGCCTGGGACTCCTGCTCGCTGAAGATGGCGACCAGGACATTGGCGCCAGTCACTTCGCTACGCCCGGAAGACTGGACGTGGAAAACCGCGCGCTGCAACACGCGCTGGAAGCTGAGCGTCGGCTGCGTGTCGCGCTCTTCTTCACTGGCTGGCAGCACCGGTGTGGTTTGTTCGATGAAGGCTTCGAGTTCCTGACGTAGCGCCACCAGATCCACGGAGCAGGCTTCCAGCGCTTCGCGGGCAGATGGGTTGCTAAGCAGTGCGAGCAGCAGGTGCTCGACGGTCATAAACTCATGTCGGTGCTCACGCGCTCTGGCGAAAGCCATGTTTAAACTGAGTTCCAGTTCTTGATTGAGCATAGGCACCTCCCCCAATTTTATGCCTTATCAGGCCTTTTCCAGCGTACACAGCAACGGATGCTCATTCTCCCTTGCATAGTCGTTCACCATCGCTACTTTGGTTTCCGCAACTTCGGCAGTAAAGATGCCGCAGATCGCTTTGCCACGATAATGAACGGTAAGCATCAGTTGCGTTGCACGTTCAACATCATAAGAAAAGAACTTTTGTAGCACGTCAATAACAAATTCCATCGGCGTGTAATCATCGTTCATTAACATAACTTTATACATAGATGGCGGTTTTAGCGCGTCGCGCACTTTATCTTCCGCCAGCTGGTCGAAATCCAGCCAATCGTTGGTCTTACCCATGATGCATAACCACTTTGAATCTACCTCAGATGTTAGATAACAATCATCTATTACTGTCATCCGCGATGTCTGTCACAAACTGTTGCAATAGCGTTAACTGCCTCAAATTTTGGTTGATTATTGTCCCAACTCCAGCGCCAAACGCTTGACGGCTTCTTCCGTTTCTCTAAATTGTACAAGCGTGAGTTGGCGAGGTTTTGAACAGCCCCCACTCCACCACCGGTTCATTCCATCTTAATTTATAAGATTTACGAAGGATGTCGAAGCATGGAAATGGGTACTGTTAAGTGGTTCAACAACGCCAAGGGGTTTGGCTTCATTTGCCCCGAAGGCGGCGGCGAGGATATCTTCGCTCACTATTCCACCATTCAGATGGATGGTTACAGGACGCTCAAAGCCGGGCAGTCCGTCCGGTTCGATGTACACCAGGGGCCAAAAGGCAATCACGCCAGTCTTATCGTGCCCGTTGAAGCAGAAACGGTTGCATAGCTCTCTGATTCATTGTGTACACCCCGCAGGCAAAATGCCAGCCCGATCGGCTGGCATTTTTATTTTCGGGCTATTCCCGCGCCAGCGCATCTACCGGATCGAGCCGCGCCGCGTTTCTCGCCGGCAGCCAGCCGAAAAGAATACCGGTGAAGGTGGAACATAAAAACGCCGTCAGGATCGCCATCGGCGAGAAGCCAATTTCCCAGCCCGGTAAGAAGAGCTGGAGCGCGAAGGCGATCATCATCGAAAGCGCAATCCCCATCGCGCCTCCCACCAGACACACCAGCACCGCTTCAATCAAAAACTGCTGGAGCACGTCGCTGGCCCTGGCCCCGACCGCCATGCGGATGCCAATCTCCCGGGTGCGTTCAGTTACCGACACCAGCATGATATTCATCACCCCGATACCGCCAACGACCAGCGAGATCACCGCGACCAGCGTCAGGAACAGCTGAAGAGTACGTGTGGTCTTTTCCGCCGTTTTCAAGAGGCCGTCCATATTCCAGGTGAAGAAATCCTTCTTCCCGTGGCGCAACGTTAACAGCCGTTCCAGCTGCTGTTCCGCCAGCGCACTGTCATAGCCCTCCTTCACGCGCACGGTGATGGAGTTAAGCCACGACTGG
This sequence comes from Enterobacter cloacae complex sp. IR5401, assembly GCF_049238425.1. NCBI lineage: Bacteria > Pseudomonadati > Pseudomonadota > Gammaproteobacteria > Enterobacterales > Enterobacteriaceae > Enterobacter > Enterobacter cloacae complex sp. IR5401. The sequence continues at coordinate 233,377 of NZ_JBMKHN010000002.1, forward strand.
CCCATAATCCGCCCGGAGATGGTGGTATACGGCAGCCAGACGCGCAGGATCTTGCTGCTGCCGAACATCGACTGCTTCTCTTCCGCCACGCCAATGACCGTGGCAGGCATGTTGCCGACGAGGATCACTTCGCCCACCACGTTCGCTTTGTTGGGGAAGAGTTGCCTGCGCGAGTTGGCGTCCAGCACCACCACCTGCGCCCTCCCCGCCAGCTGCTCGGCGTTGAAGGTGGCGCCTTCGCTGAAGGTCATGCCGTAGACGTTGAAGTAGTCGCCGCTCACGCCGTTGGCGCTGGCCGCCACGTCGATGTTGCCGTAGCGCAGACGCAGGTTTTGCGAGACCGCAGGCGTGGCGGAGTTCACCCACGGCTGCTTCTGAATCGCCGCCAGATCGTCATACTTGAGCGCCTGCTGATACTGCGGCTCGTCGTCGCCGAAGTCTTTGCCGGGATAAACGTCAATGGTGTTGGTCCCGATGGCGCGGATATCCGCCAGCACCAGTTGCTTGGCCGCGTCGCCCACCACCACAATCGACACCACCGAGGCAATACCGATAATGATGCCGAGCATGGTCAGCAGGGTGCGCATTTTGTTGGCCGCCATCGCCAGCCAGGCCATGGTCAGCGCTTCACGAAAGCCGCTGGAGAACTGCGCCCAGCCGGTCGACGCAGGCAGTGCTTCCTTCGGTGCCGCCGCGCGGGACTCACGCGGCGGCGGGTTGCTCACCAGCTCGCCGTCGTGGATCTCTATAATCCGTTCGGCCTGCGCCGCTACCTGCGGATCGTGGGTAACGATAATCACCGTGTGGCCCTGATCGCGCAGCTGGTGCAGGATCGCCATCACCTCTTCACCGGAATGGCTGTCGAGCGCACCGGTTGGCTCATCGGCGAGGATCACCTGTCCGCCGTTCATCAGCGCGCGGGCAATACTCACGCGCTGCTGCTGACCGCCGGAAAGCTGCGAAGGCTGATAATCAACACGCTCCGCCAGCCCAAGACGCGTTAACAGCGCCTTCGCGCGTTCAAGGCGTTTTTTGCGCTCGACGCCCGCATACACCGCCGGCACTTCCACATTCTGCGCCGCGCTCAGGTGTGAAAGCAGATGGTAACGCTGAAAGATAAAGCCAAAATGCTCGCGACGCAGCTTCGCCAGCGCGTCGCCGTCCAGGGTGGAAACATCCGTCCCGGCCACGCGATAGGTGCCGCTGGTGGGCTTATCCAGACAGCCAAGAATGTTCATCAGCGTTGATTTACCCGAGCCCGACGCCCCGACAATCGCCACCATTTCACCGGCTTCAACGCGCAGGGAGATGCCCTTCAGCACCTCCACCGGCCCGTCGCCGGACGGATAGCTGCGACGAATGTCATTCAGCTCAAGCAGCGCCGTCATTGCGCGGCTCCGGGCAGGGTTTCGCTGGTGACCACTTCCTCACCCTCTTCCAGCCCTTTTACCACCACCACGTCGGTGTCGTTACGCGCGCCAATCACTACTTCCCGCTCGCGGGTTTCGCCGTTGCGCAGCACTTTCACCTTGTAGCGATTGTCCCCGGCGGATTCGCCCAGCGCGGAGAGCGGAACCGTCAGCACGTTTTTCACGCCGGTCAGCTGGATATGCACCTGGGCGGTCATGTCCAGACGCAGCACGCCCTGCGGGTTTGGCACCTCGAAACGCGCGTAGTAGAAGATGGCGTCGTTGACCTTTTCCGGCGTCGGCAGGATATCTTTCAGCACGCCCTCATAGCGGGTTTGTGGATCGCCCAGCACCGTAAACCAGGCTTTCTGCCCCGGCTTAAGGTGAATGACGTCCGCTTCGGATACCTGGGCTTTCACCAGCATGGTGCTCATATCCGCCAGGGTCAGGATGTTTGGCGCCTGCTGCGCGGCGATGACCGTCTGGCCTTGCAGGGTGGTTATCTGCGTCACTTCCCCGGCCATTGTCGCAACGATTTGCGTGTAATCGAGGTTGGTTTTCGCCGTATCCAGCGAGGCCTGATTCCGTTTGATTTGCGCATCGATGGTGCCAATCTGCGCCTGCTTCACCGCCAGCTCCGTGGCGGCGGTGTCCAGATCCTGTTTCGAGATAGCCTGCGTTTTCGCCAGCGCCTGCTGGCGCGTCAGGGTGACCTGAGCGAGATTACGCTCCGCCTGAGCCTGCGCGCGCTGCGCGCGCAGCTCCATCAGCGTCGCTTCCACTTCGCGGATCTGGTTTTGCGCCTGCTCAGGATCGATCACGCCCAGCAGCTGGCCTTTTTTAACCTTATCGCCAATCTCAACTGACAGGGTTTTAAGCTGACCGCTGACCTGCGCGCCCACGTCAACCTTACGCAGGGCATCCAGTTTCCCCGTCGCCAGCACGTTTTGTTGCAGCTCGCCCGGACGAACAATCAGCGTTTGATACTGTGGTACCGGCGCGTTCAGTACCTTCCATAACCAGAATCCGCCCGCTAACACCACTACCGCCAGCAGCAGAAACAGCTTTCTGCGTTTTCCCTTCAGGTTCATAAATATTCCAAATAGTTGTTCTGGCTATCATCACCGTTGATTTTATCTAAACCACTCCTCAACGAAACCCCCGATCCCCGTAATCGTCGGGAATTGTTTACCCGATGTTGATAAAGCGCCTGCTGAAATAGCGATATTCCACCAGAAGCAGGATCTAACATGTCTTCCATCGTCGATACACCTTATTCAACGCTGCCCCAGCCTAAATCGGGCTGGCAACTGTTTAAAAGCCTGACATCGGGTTCCCTCACGCCGGGGCTGGCGTGGCAAAATCCGGCCTATCGACGTAAGTTTATGTTGCGCTCGCTGGCAACGCCGTTCACCACTGCGCGCCTGCTCGGAAACCTTGCAAAACAGCCCCGTCTGATGCAGATCCTGCGCGTGCAGCCCGGCCTGCCGTGCCGCCTGCACCGGCCGTGGCTGACCGTAAATATGGGTCGTCAGAATACGCTGGACGCATTGAACGATCACTATCAGATGATGAGCCGCCATCTTCCGGCGTCGCTGCTCAACGGCTACCTCTCCAGCCAGGGCATCACGCTGGTGACGTTAACGGGCAAAGAGGAACAGCAGTTTAGCGTTCGCCTGAGCGCGGATGCGTTTCTGGACAAAGAAGGGGAAGCGACCCTCACTTTTTGCGACCACCAGAACACGGTGCTGGCCGAGCTGACCTTTACGCTGTGCAAATACCAGGGCAAGACAACGCTCTTCATCGGCGGAATGCAGGGGGCGAAAGCGCATGTCCCGCACGAGCACATTCAGCTGGCGACCAAAGCCTGTCACGGACTGTTCCCAAAACGTCTGCTGGTTGAAGCGGTCATGACGCTGGCAGGCGCCTTCCCGGTCGAGCAGATCCTCGCGGTGAGTAACGCCACCCACATCTACCGCAGCTGGCGCTATCGCAAGAAAAAAGAGGGAAAATTGCTGGCTGACTATGACAGCTTCTGGCGCTCCCTTGGCGGACAGCAGCAGGATAACGGCAACTTTGCCCTGCCACTGACCATGCCACGCAAACCGATGGAAGAGATTGCGAGTAAAAAACGGTCCGAATACCGCCGCCGCTATACCCTGCTTGATAGCCTGATCCAACAGGTTTCGCAGGCGGCTGCCCGCTAATCGGCCCTCCCGCGAGCCAGCCAGAGGACGCGGGAGAACATTTTACGCAGCAGCGTGGGCACCGACTCCACGCCTCGCCTGCCCGCTTCCGTCGCGACTTCAATGGCCAAATCCGGTTTTGACGACCGATGGATAGCTTTGGCAATCACCCGACGCATGTTCATGGGTACATCCACCGGGATCATCGCCACGCGGTGAAAGACGTCGTCAAATCCCTGACGGTACATAAAGTGCTCCATGTCCATCGCAGGCAGCGCGGTCAGATGTTCCCGCTCCTCTTCACGATCGTTATTGAGCAGGCTGCGCACGGTCGCCGCAAATTTTTTACCCGCCTCATCGCCATCCACCAGCACGTGCCACTCTATCCCCATCCGGCGCGCAAATTTGATCAGCGGTTTTAAGCCAGACTGAGCAAATTCGATCACTTTGATCCCTTCGGCATCAAAGTGGTGCCCGCACTGGCGAGCCAGCTCGTTTATCACCCAGGTTTCCGTTTCCCCTTCCACCAGCAACCAGCAGCGAGCAAACAGGGAAGAGGCACGGTTAAAACGGATATGAAACGCAATCCGTCGGCCATCTTCGGCATTTAACCCGCCGGGCCCGAGCCGGTAGGCGGTGACCCGCGACGATTCACGCACCAGGCGGCAGACATACTCTACCGGCGTCAGAGAGAGCAGCTCTCCGGAATTCGTGGTGGTGACTCGCTGCAACGGCAGCAGATTAAGAAGATGCCACGCCACGGAAAGCATAATCGGGTGGAGCCGCGTTTCCGGATCTTCCACCAGCAGCAGCGGGCGCGCGTCCCGATCCAGGCGCACCGTCCCTTTCGCCTGTAAAAGCGTGGAGAATAAACCCAGCAGGATCACCCGATGCGTACGCCCGCCGGGGCGGTCGATCATGCGGTTGATAATATCGAGATAGCGCCAGCTTCGTTGTTCATCGTGCGAGCGGCGACGCATCAGACGGTGGCGCGCCTGCCCCGTTCCCTGCTCGGAGAAGTAGTGCTCCAGCAGTTGTACCATGGCAGACAGTCCCTGACGGATCTGGCCGTCGGTGAGGTTCTGCGGCCGTGAGACCAGTTCACGGGCGAGGAAATCCAGTTCGCGGGCGGTTACTTCCACCTCGGGCATATTCGGCACGGTGCCGTTACGGATCCGCCGCATAAAACGCGCGTCGCGTAAGCGCAATACGGGGGAGAGGCGGATAAGATGTCGGGCAAGCTCGTCAATATTATCGAGCGGGATCGGATTCCCCTTCTCATCAAGAAATTCACGCAGGGTTAATACCCCGTCGTTTTGCGCCATTTCGCCCTCAAGGCGATAGAAAATACGCTGGAACCCATCTTCACAGGGAACCCAGCAGGCCGACATAGGGCGAAAACGACGCACGCGATGGCGGCCGGGCTCGGATTCGCGGAAGGTCAGAATGATATGCAGGTGTTTCTCGCGCCCGTTGACATCCCCCGGCGGAAACCAGAAGTCATCATGAACGAAGTGGTACAAGTTCTCTTCGGGCGAAAGCAGCAGCGTCAGGGCATCCAGCAGGCTGGATTTACCCCAGGCGTTTTCGCCTATCAGGACGTTGTTCTGTTCCAGTTGCAGCGACAGGCGGTTAATCCCGCGAAACCCGACAATCTCCACACGTTCGAGTAGCATACATCCCCCGCAATTCGGCCACTTTTTCCTTCAAGTTATCAGCAGTATAGCGGCAGGCTGTGGGTCACGACAGCAGAATATACGCCCCCTTAATTATTGGGCTATGCTCTAATTACCTCCGTTCTGAACAAGGATTGACATCACATTGCCTTAAATCAAATTTAGTGAATTTATTTGAGTGGCGAAGGGATGTTGATGGTTTCAAAATACTGGCTCTTTGAGTCGTCATCCCTTTATGGCGATATAACCCGCGCGCAGGAATGGGCGCGGACGTTTATTATTGAGGTGGTTATGTTCAGAAAATTAGCGGCAGAATGCTTTGGCACATTCTGGCTGGTGTTTGGTGGCTGCGGTAGCGCAGTACTGGCAGCCGCATTTCCGGAATTAGGTATTGGATTTGTCGGCGTCGCGCTGGCATTCGGTTTAACCGTATTAACCATGGCATTCGCCGTGGGGCATATTTCCGGCGGTCATTTCAACCCGGCCGTCACATTAGGTTTATGGGCGGGCGGACGTTTCCCGGCGAAAGATATTATTGGCTATATTATTGCCCAGGTTATTGGCGGTATTATTGCCGCGGCGGTGCTGTACGTAATTGCCAGCGGAAAAGCCGGGTTTGACGCCGCGGCCAGCGGATTTGCGTCGAACGGCTTCGGCGAACACTCGCCAGGCGGCTACTCAATGCTGTCTGCTATCGTGATTGAAATTGTGCTCACCGCAGGTTTCCTGTTGGTGATCCACGGCGCAATGGACAAATACGCGCCTGCGGGCTTTGCCCCCATCGCTATTGGTCTGGCGCTGACGCTGATCCACCTCATCTCCATCCCGGTGACCAACACCTCCGTTAACCCGGCGCGCAGCACCGCGGTGGCTATTTTCCAGGGCGGCTGGGCGCTTGAACAGCTGTGGCTATTCTGGGTGATGCCAATTATCGGCGGTATTCTGGGCGGCGTGCTGTATCGCACCCTGCTGGAAAAACGCGATTAATGGTTTTCCCCCCTCTCCCTGTGGGAGAGGGCCGGGGTGAGGGCATCAGGCCGCACCACCCCAAATAGACAAGCCGGGTAAGGCGTAGCCGCCACCCGGCTTTTTTTGTAGCTTTACCTCACAGCCTTTATTGGGTAGTGTCTCTGGCGCTTAACTGATACTCAAAAGGACCGGCTGTTCATGTTCTCAGGACTCCTCATCATTCTTCTGCCCCTGATTGCGGGCTACCTTATTCCGCTGCGTCATGAATCGGCCTTAAAGCTTATTAATCGTTTTCTCAGCTGGATTGTTTACGTCATTCTGTTCTTTATGGGGATCAGCCTGGCCTTCCTGGATAATCTGGCGACGAACTTGCTTTCCATTCTGCATTATTCTGCGGTTACGGTAGTGGTTATTCTGCTGTGCAATATTGCCGCGCTGTTTTGGCTGGAACGCACTATTCCCTGGAAAAATCACCATCATCAGGAAAAGCTTCCCTCCCGTATTGCGATGGCGCTGGAATCATTAAAGCTGTGCGGCGTGGTGGTACTCGGTTTTATACTGGGTCTGACCGGCTGGGCATTTTTACAGCACGCAACGGAAGCCAGCGAATATACGCTTATTTTCCTGCTCTTCCTGATTGGTATTCAGCTGCGAAATAATGGCATGACGCTGAAACAGATTGTCCTTAACCGCCGGGGCATGATGGTTGCCGTTATCGTTGTGGCCAGCTCACTGGCGGGGGGAGTGATTAACGCCTTTATTCTCGATCTGCCGCTGAAAACCAGCCTGGCGATGGCGTCCGGTTTCGGCTGGTATTCGCTCTCCGGTATTCTGCTGACCGAATCGTTTGGTCCGGTGATCGGCAGCGCCGCCTTCTTTAACGATCTGGCGCGCGAGCTGTTAGCCATCATGCTGATCCCCGGCCTGGTAAGCCGCAGCCGCTCTACTGCGCTGGGCCTGTGCGGGGCCACCTCAATGGACTTTACCCTGCCGGTGTTACAGCGCTCGGGAGGGCTGGAGATGGTTCCTGCCGCCATCGTACACGGCTTTATTCTGAGCTTGCTGGTACCCATTCTGATGGCGTTCTTCTCAGCCTGATACTGCTTTGGCGGTAGTGAACCTGCCGCCAAAATTGCGCTAAATCAATAACCCTCCACTTAGTATAAGAAAGCACTTTTCTCTGCTGTGGCACAGGCATAACCTTAAACATGTATCTCAAATATAACTTTAACAGGTGTGATTATGTTTTGTGTGCAATGTGAACAAACCATCCGTACCCCAGCAGGCAACGGCTGCTCTTACGCGCAGGGTATGTGCGGCAAAACCGCAGAAACGTCCGATCTCCAGGATCTGCTGATTGCGGCGCTGCAAGGCTTGTCCGCCTGGGCCTTCAAAGCCCGTGAATATGGCATTGTCGATCACTATGTCGACAGCTTTGCGCCGCGCGCATTTTTCTCCACGCTGACCAACGTTAACTTCGATTCTCCACGCATTGTGGGCTATGCCCGCGAAGCGATTGCCCTGCGTGAAGCCCTGAAAGCGCAGTGCCTGAATGCCGACGCCAGCGCCCGCGTGGACAACCCGATGGCGGAGCTACAGCTGGTGAGCGACGACCTGGGCGAGCTACAGCGTCAGGCCGCAGAATTCACCCCAAATAAGGACAAAGCGGCAATTGGCGAGAACATCCTCGGCCTGCGCCTGCTGTGCCTGTACGGTCTGAAAGGTGCTGCGGCCTATATGGAGCACGCGCACGTACTCGGCCAGTACGATAACGCTATTTACGCCCAGTACCACAAAATCATGGCATGGCTGGGCACCTGGCCTTCCGACATGAACGCCCTGCTGGAATGCTCGATGGAAATCGGCCAGATGAACTTCAAAGTGATGAGTATTCTGGATGCCGGTGAAACCAGCACCTACGGCCACCCAACGCCAACGCAGGTCAACGTCAAAGCGACCGAAGGCAAATGCATCCTGATCTCCGGTCATGACCTGAAAGATCTCTACAACCTGCTGAAGCAGACCGAAGGCACCGGCGTTAACGTCTATACCCACGGCGAAATGCTGCCCGCGCACGGCTACCCGGAGCTGCGTAAATTTAAGCATCTGATCGGTAACTACGGCAGCGGCTGGCAGAACCAGCAGGTGGAGTTCGCCCGCTTCCCTGGCCCAATTGTTATGACCTCTAACTGCATCATCGACCCGACCGTCGGCGCGTATGACGACCGTATCTGGACCCGCAGCATCGTCGGCTGGCCGGGCGTGAGCCACCTTGAAGGCGACGATTTCGGTCCGGTTATCGCTCAGGCGCAGCAGATGGCAGGCTTCCCGTACAGCGAAATCCCGCACCTCATCACCGTCGGTTTTGGCCGTGAAACCCTGCTGGGTGCGGCGGATTCCCTGATTGACCTCGTCAGCCGTGAAAAACTGCGTCACATCTTCCTTATCGGCGGCTGTGACGGCGCGCGCGGGGAACGTAACTACTTCACCGATTTCGCCACCCGCGTACCGGAAGACTGCCTGATCCTGACCCTGGCCTGCGGTAAGTACCGTTTCAACAAGCTGGACTTCGGCAACATCGAAGGTCTGCCGCGCCTGGTGGATGCGGGTCAGTGTAACGATGCGTATTCAGCCATCATTCTGGCGGTCACGCTGGCAGAGAAACTGGGCTGCGGCGTGAACGACCTGCCGCTGTCGCTGGTGCTCTCCTGGTTCGAGCAGAAAGCGATCGTTATTCTGTTGACCCTGCTCTCTCTCGGCGTGACCAACATCGTCACCGGGCCGACTGCGCCAGGCTTCCTGACGCCGGACCTGCTGGCCATCCTGAACGAGAAATTTGGTCTGCGTTCCGTGACCAACGTTGAAGATGATATGAAGCAACTGCTGAGCGCGTAAGGAGTAACTCATGACCATGCCAACCTCACAATGTCCGTGGCGGATGCAGGTTCATCACATCCATCAGGAGACGCCGGATGTGTGGACGCTGTCGCTGCTGTGCCATGACTACTACCCGTACCGCCCAGGTCAGTATGCGCTGGTTAGCGTGCGTAATTCGGCGAATACCCTGCGCGCCTACACCCTCTCCTCCACGCCGGGCGTGAGCGAATACATTACGCTCACCGTCCGTCGTATTGATGACGGCGCAGGATCCGAGTGGCTGACCCGGGACGTGAAGCGCGGGGATTACATCTGGCTGTCTGACGCGCAGGGCGAGTTTACCTGTGACGACAAGACGGAAGATAAATTCCTGCTGCTGGCGGCAGGCTGTGGCGTGACGCCGATTATGTCGATGCGTCGCTGGCTGGCGAAATACCGTCCTCAGGCCGACGTGCAGGTGATTTTCAGCGTGCGTTCCCCGGAAGATGTGATTTTTGCCGAAGAATGGCGCAACTACCCGGTGACGCTGGTGGCTGAGCACAACGCGACGCACGGTTTTGTCGCGGGGCGCCTGAGCCGCGAGCTGCTGCAAAGCGTGCCGGATATTGCGAACCGTACCGTGATGACCTGCGGCCCGGCGCCTTACATGGAGATCGTGGAGAAAGAAGTGAAAGCGCTCGGCGTGACCCGCTTCTTCAAAGAGCAGTTCTTCACGCCTGTAGCGGCAGCGGCGACCAGCGGGATGAAGTTCACGAAGCTGCAACCGGCGCAGACTTTCTTTGGCCGCGTGGGCACCACGCTGCTTGAAGCGCTGGAAAGCAACAACGTGCCGGTAGCGGCGGCCTGTCGCGCCGGGGTGTGCGGTTGCTGTAAGACCAAAGTGATTTCCGGTGAGTACACGGTCACCAGCACCATGACGCTGACCGAAGCGGAAATTGCCGAGGGCTATGTGCTGGCATGTTCGTGCCATCCGCAGGGCGATCTTGTGCTCGCATAATCTGTCGTGGTTCACCTGTAGGCCCGGTAAGCGTCAGCGCCACCGGGCTTTTTGCCGGGTGGCACTACGTTTACCCGGCCTACGTTGTGTCTACTGCCTGTACGGCAGCCCGTTATTTGTTTGACTTTGCCAGGCGCGTCGCGCAGAAAAACCACCTGTAATTAAAGAGGACTGAGCAGCCAATACAGCGACTTTCTTCTAAGCTTGTAAGCGATATCACAAAAAGGAGAAGGACCACCATGAAACAAACCGTGGCTGCATACATAGCAAAAACCCTTGAGCAGGCTGGCGTAAAGCGTATCTGGGGCGTCACCGGCGACTCTCTGAACGGACTCAGCGATAGCCTTAACAAGATGAAGACCATTGAGTGGATGCCCACCCGCCATGAAGAGGTCGCCGCCTTTGCCGCCGGTGCCGAAGCGCAGCTTACGGGTGAACTCGCCGTCTGTGCGGGTTCCTGCGGACCAGGAAACCTGCACCTTATCAACGGTCTGTTCGACTGTCACCGCAACCATGTTCCGGTGCTGGCGATTGCGGCTCACATTCCGTCATCTGAAATCGGTAGCGGCTATTTTCAGGAGACGCATCCGCAGGAGCTGTTCCGTGAATGCAGCCACTATTGCGAGCTGGTCTCATCACCGGAGCAGATCCCACAGGTGCTGGCGATAGCCATGCGTAAGGCGATCCTGAATCGCGGGGTTTCGGTGGTTGTGCTGCCGGGGGACGTGGCGCTGAAGGCCGCACCTGAAACCGCCACCACCCACTGGTACTCTGCGCCACAGCCAACCATTACCCCTGCCGAAGAAGAGCTGAAAAAGCTGGCGCAACTGCTGCGATACTCCAGCAATATCGCCCTGATGTGCGGCAGCGGCTGCGCCGGTGCGCATAAAGAGCTGGTGGAATTTGCCGGCAAGCTCAAGGCGCCAGTGGTGCATGCCCTGCGCGGGAAAGAGCACGTTGAATACGATAACCCGTACGATGTCGGCATGACCGGGCTGATCGGTTTTTCCAGCGGCTTCCACACCATGATGAACGCCGACACGCTGATCCTGCTCGGCACTCAGTTCCCGTACCGCGCGTTCTACCCGACGGATGCCAAAATTATCCAGATCGACATTAATCCCGGCAGCATCGGTGCGCACAGCAAGGTGGATATGGCGCTTATCGGCGATATCAAATCCACCCTCGCCGCCCTGCTGCCGCTACTGGAAGAAAAAACGGACCGCAAATTCCTGGATAAAGCCCTGAGCGACTATCGCGATGCGCGTAAGGGGCTGGACGATCTCGCCAAACCGAGCGAAAAAGCGATCCACCCGCAGTATCTGGCGCAGCAGATCAGCCACTTCGCCGACGACGATGCCATCTTCACCTGCGACGTGGGAACGCCCACCGTCTGGGCAGCACGCTACCTGAAAATGAACGGCAAACGACGCCTGCTTGGGTCGTTCAACCATGGCTCAATGGCCAACGCCATGCCGCAGGCGCTGGGCGCAAAAGCGACGGCACCGGAACGTCAGGTGGTGGCGATGTGTGGCGACGGCGGGTTCAGTATGCTGATGGGGGATTTCCTGTCGGTAGCGCAGATGAAGCTTCCGCTGAAAATCGTGGTCTTTAACAACAGCGTGCTGGGCTTCGTGGCGATGGAGATGAAGGCCGGAGGCTACCTCACGGACGGCACCGAGCTGCACGACACCAACTTCGCCCGCATCGCCGAAGCCTGCGGTATCACCGGTATTCGGGTGGAGAAAGCCTCAGAGGTGGACGACGCCCTGCAACGCGCCTTCGCCATCGACGGCCCGGTGCTGGTGGATGTGGTGGTCGCCAAAGAAGAGCTGGCGATCCCGCCTCAAATCAAGCTGGAACAGGCCAAAGGATTTAGCCTCTACATGCTGCGCGCCATCATCAGCGGGCGCGGTGACGAGGTGATCGAACTGGCAAAAACCAACTGGCTCAGGTAAAACATCTGGCATCGCCTTTTTAAATATAAGGACATGCCATGATTGATTTACGCAGTGATACCGTTACCCGCCCGAGCCGCGCCATGCTCGAAGAGATGATGGCCGCCCCGGTCGGGGACGACGTCTACGGCGATGACCCGACGGTCAACGAACTCCAGAGCTATGCGGCCGAGCTGAGCGGTAAAGAGGCTGCTCTGTTCCTGCCCACCGGCACGCAGGCTAACCTGGTGGCGCTGCTCAGCCACTGCGAGCGCGGCGAGGAGTATATCGTCGGCCAGGGGGCGCATAACTACCTGTACGAAGCCGGCGGCGCGGCGGTGCTCGGCAGCATCCAGCCGCAGCCGATCGATGCTGCGCCGGACGGTACGCTGCCGCTGGACAAAGTCGCGGCGAAAATCAAAGCCGACGATATTCACTTCGCCCGCACTAAACTGCTGAGCCTCGAAAACACCCATAACGGTAAAGTCCTGCCGCGCGAATACCTGAAAGCGGCATGGGATTTTACCCGCGAGCGCAAGCTCGGCCTCCACGTTGACGGCGCACGTATCTTCAACGCCGTGGTGGAGTACGGCTGCGAGCTGAAAGCGATCACCCAATATTGCGACTCGTTCACCATTTGCCTCTCTAAAGGGCTGGGCACGCCGGTAGGTTCCCTGCTGGTTGGCAGCGCAGACTACATCAGACGCGCCAACCGGTGGCGCAAAATGACCGGCGGCGGGATGCGTCAGGCGGGTATTCTGGCGGCTGCCGGACTGTACGCCCTGAAAAATAACGTGTCACGCCTGAAAGACGATCACGACAATGCGGCGTGGATGGCAGCGCAGCTGCGTGAAATCGGCGCTGATGTCATGCGACACGACACCAACATGCTGTTTGTCCGCGTCGGCGATGAGCATGCTGCCGCGCTGGGCGACTTTATGAAAGCCCGAGGGGTGCTGATCAACGCCTCCCCGGTCGTGCGACTGGTGATGCATCTTGACGTTAACCGCGAGCAGTTGACCGAGGTGGTGAAACACTGGCAGGCGTTTTTACAGCGTTAAGGAGCATACCGTGCCGCAACGTATTCTGGTGCTCGGCGCCAGCGGGTATATCGGTCAGCATCTGACCACTGCGTTAAGCCAGCAGGGGCACCAGGTGCTGGCAGCGGCACGCAACACGGAACGCCTGCAAAAGCTACATTTGCCTGGCGTGACGTGTCACAACGTTGACCTTAACTGGCCGAAAGCGCTTCCTGCGCTGCTGGAAGGGGTCGATACGCTTTACTACCTTGTCCACAGCATGGGCGAAGGCGGCGATTTTATCGCCCACGAGCGTCAGGTGGCGATGAACGTTCGTGATGCGCTGCGGCAAACGCCGGTGAAGCAGGTGATTTTTTTAAGCTCACTCCAGGCGCCTGAGAACGAGCAGTCAGATCATCTGCGCGCCCGACAGCTGACGGCAGAAACGCTGCGAAGCGCCCGTATCCCCGTCACCGAACTGCGGGCAGGGATCATCGTCGGCGCGGGGTCCGCCGCATTCGAAGTGATGCGCGATATGGTCTACAACCTGCCTGTGCTGACGCCGCCGCGCTGGGTACGCTCGCGCACCACGCCCATTGCGCTGGAGAATTTACTCCACTATCTGGTGGCATTGCTGGATCACCCGGCGGAGCAGCATCGCGTGCTGGAGGCGGCAGGCCCGGAAGTGCTGAGCTATCAGGCGCAGTTCGAACATTTTATGCGGGTGAGCGGCCGCCGCCGCTGGCTGATCCCCATCCCCTTCCCGACCCGCTGGATTTCGGTGTGGTTTTTGAATGTGATCACCTCCGTGCCGCCGACGACTGCCAAAGCGCTTATACAGGGACTGAAGCACGATCTGCTGGCGGACGATCGTGAACTGCGTGCCTTGATCCCTCAGGAATTGATCCCCTTCGACGATGCCGTACGCAATACGCTGAAAGAAGAAGAGAAGCTGGTGAACTCCAGCGACTGGGGCTACGATGCGCAGGCGTTTGCCCGCTGGCGGCCCGAGTACGGCTATTATCCGAAACAGGCGGGCTGTACGGTCAAAACCACGGCCAGCCTTGCAGCGCTGTGGGAAGTTGTGAACCAGATTGGCGGCAAAGAGCGCTATTTCTTCGGCAATATTCTGTGGCAAACGCGCGGCGCGCTGGATCTGCTGGTCGGTCACCGGCTGGCAAAAGGGCGCCCTGCCCATCCCTGGCTGAAGGTGGGCGATACCGTCGACAGCTGGAAGGTGATTATCGTTGAGCCGGAAAAACAGCTGGCGCTGCTGTTTGGCATGAAGGCGCCGGGGCTGGGGCGGCTCTGCTTCACCCTGAAGGACAAGGGCGACCATCGTGAACTGGACGTTCGGGCATGGTGGCATCCGCACGGAATGCCGGGTCTGTTTTACTGGTTGCTGATGATCCCGGCACACCTGTTTATCTTCCGCGGAATGGCGAAACGGATTGCGCTACTGGCAGAAGAAAAGCGGGAAAATAACTAAATAAAACTCTTAATCTTTCACCTTTCCCATTGCAACACATCGTAATTCACGAAAGAATGCGCACGAAATTCTTTTCAACACAGTGGATTGTTATGAAGGTACTGGTTACCGGGGCGACCAGCGGCTTAGGCCGAAATGCGGTCGAGTTTCTGCGCAACAAAGGCATCAGCGTGAGGGCCACCGGTCGCAATGAGGCGATGGGTAAGCTCCTGCAAAAAATGGGCGCTGAATTTGTCCATGCCGATCTGACGGAGCTGGTCTCCTCTCAGGCCAAGGTGATGCTCGCCGGTATCGATACGCTGTGGCACTGCTCCAGTTTTACCTCCCCGTGGGGTACCCAGGAAGCCTTTGATCTCGCCAACGTGCGCGCCACGCGCCGTCTGGGTGAATGGGCCGTCGCCTGGGGCGTGCGTAACTTTATTCATATTTCCTCTCCGTCGCTCTATTTCGACTATCACCACCATCGTGATATTCAGGAAGATTTCCGCCCGGCGCGCTTTGCCTGTGAGTTTGCCCGCAGTAAAGCGGCGGGCGAAGAGGTGATCGACCTGCTGGCCCAGTCAAACCCGCACACCCGCTTTACCGTGCTGCGTCCGCAGAGCCTGTTTGGGCCGCACGACAAAGTCTTTATCCCGCGACTGGCCCAGATGATGCATCACTACGGCAGCGTGCTGTTACCGCGCGGCGGCGATGCGCTGGTGGACATGACCTATTACGAAAATGCCGTTCACGCCATGTGGCTGGCGAGCCAGCCGGAGTGCGATAAGCTGGTGTCGGGGCGCGCGTATAACATCACCAACGGCGAACCCTGTACCCTGCGCAGCATTGTGCAAAGGCTAATTGACGAATTAAAAATCGACTGCCGGATCCGTTCCGTTCCCTACCCAATGCTGGACATGATAGCCCGCAGCATGGAGCGTTTTGGCAGCAAATCGGCGAAAGAGCCTGCGCTGACGCATTACGGTGTGTCGAAGCTCAACTTTGATTTTACGCTGGATATTTCTCGGGCGGAGAACGAGCTGGGATATAAACCGATTGTCTCGCTGGATGAAGGGATAGTGCGTACGGCGGCGTGGTTACGGGATCACGGGAAGTTGCACCGGTAAGCGTTCCAGCCTCATGTAGGCCGGGTAAGCGCAGCGCCACCCTGCAAAAAACAGAGAGTGCGGACTGATGCCCTCACCCCGTCCCTCTCCCACAGGGAGAGGGTGCAGACACTAAAACGGCAACCCTGGGGGTTGCCGTTTGCTTTTACAGAGCCGTCCAGGCTTCAGCCCATGCCAGACCTGCGCCTGGTTCATAGTACGTTGGAGAGTTGTTACACCAGCCGCTGTACGGGAACGGTTTGCACTGGAACAGTTTACCGTGGTTGTTCACGATATCACCGGCGTTGTACTTGCTGTTCGCGCTCCATGCCGGGTAAGACGTATCTTCTCCGGATGGCGTTGCCGCTTTCGCTTTCACGTTCAGCAGGTAAGACGTGGTGCTGCTCAGCTCGCCATCGCTGACGGTCAGGCTCACTTCATACTGCTGCGCCGTCGCAGACTCTGGCGCTGTGAAGGTCACAACCGCTTTGTCCTGACCGGTAACAGTCTGACCATCCTGGGAACGCCAGGTATACGTCAGTTTGTTGCCATCAGGATCGGTAGAGCCTTCCGCACTCAGAGAAACCTGCGCACCTGCTTCCACTGCACCGATCGGACCGGCAATCTGCGCAACCGGCGCGTGGTTCACCACAACAGGTTCGACCGGGGTTTCATCCGGCGTTGGTGTTGGCGCTGGCGTTTCATCGCCAGATGGCGTCGGTGTTGGCGTGACCGGGGTTTCGTCCGGGGTAACGGAAGAACCATCATAGTTAACGATTTTCACGTTAAAGAACTTCTGCACGCACTTGCTGTAGTCACCTTCTTTAAAGGCGCTGAACGGAGTCTGGTAGCCCACCAGCTGGCAAGAGTAGGTTTTGCCGTCCGGGGTATCCGCGCTCCATCCCCAGTCCTGTTCCCAGTAAATCTTCAGGGCGCCTGCGCCACCTTCGTCGAACTGCTTCATGTTGGCGCAACCCAACACTTCATTCGCCGGAACAGGCACTTTCAGGTAGTTTGCAAACTCTTTGTAGTATTTGATACGGTTCTGAGACTGCGCAATTTCAGTCGGGCCGCCGCACTCAACGCCGCCGTTGATGATCTGGGTGGTCACACCAAAGCCCGGAACCAGACCGTTGGCTTTATCGTGGTCGTTCGGCTGCCATGTACCGTCGATCACCTGCAACATGCTTGGTTTTGGCGGCTGCGGATAGGCGAAGAAGAAGATCGCACTCGCCAGGTTCAACCAGGTGTCCGCCACCAGCTCAGGTTTGTCGAGCAGTGTACGCACGTCGCCGTACATCGCTTCAGAGAATGGACCGTAGTTGTAGTTGTAAGACAACTGTTTCGCACCGCGTCCGAAATAGCTCAGGAAATCGCCGTCTTTATCTTTACCGCAAGGCCAGGTCTGTCCTTGCCAGACGTCCGGGTTACATTCGCCGTTATAACCGCCCTTCTGCCCTTCGCTCCAGCCCATTTCACGTACGTGGACCAGCGCCTGACGCCATTCGGCTTCCGGACGCCAGCTTTCGTGGCCGCCAGTTTCCTGGGCAAAGTGGGCAAACATGGTGGCCAGCTCTTTGCGACAGATGGCGTCGCTGTCACGACCGTCATTATAGGTTTTACACAGCGCCGGGAATTTACCCACGGCTTTCAGGAAGTTGCTGTAGGTATAGGCCTGGGCGCGCAGCGGGAAGAGATATTCCCAGTCGCTGGCTTTCACAATCCCTTCAACGCGTTTAACGTTGTCCGGGTTCGCCGCCCGGCCTGGCTCAATCAGTTCGACCTGCGCGTTATCCAGCGTCTGGATGGTCTCTTTAACCGAAGCCATCAGCGGGAAGTCCGTCAGTTCCTTCTCTTTCTTCGCCAGATCGCTGGCTTTGATGGTGTACGGCTCACTGCTGGTCTCCTTCAGATTCGCAGCCTGGGCCATGAATGGCGCCACGCAGGCTCCCGCAATGAGTACACTCAGTAACGTCCTTTTGTTCATTTCAGTTTTCCTGTTCGTTTCAAATTAAATGTTAATATCCCGGCTTAGGTATTACTCCGTTAATACATAAACCACATTCAGCTGTTTTCACTTTTCGAAGAACACCTTCAGGAATTCTTCAAAAATAAAAAACGTTAATAACGTGCTGCTAATTTCAGTTGCTGATATTTGGCCCAGACCTTATGGGCATATTTCATCCTCTGCGGATAATTTTCTTTTTTCAGTCCGGCGTTATACGCGCCAACGGCTTCCCAGTTATAGCCATACACCCTGATCATCCCGGAAAGGATAGAAGCCCCGACCATGATCGAAGTACACGGCTCCGTGATTAATCGATATTCGTCGATGCCTCTGCTTTCCAGCGCGGTAAAATGCGAACTGTTGATTTGCATCAGCCCGACATCCCGCGTGCCATCACGGTTTTGCCCAACCGCATACGGATTCATACCGGATTCCACATTCGCTATCGCGTACAGTAAATAAGGATCGACATGATAATAATGCGCCGCTTTATCCCAACAATTTGCCAGTGCGCTTTGGCTTATTATCAATAACAACAAAATTAACTTTTTCATTTTTACCTGCTGACAGTTTCGGTTATTTCTCCTTACCAACATCCTGTAAAATGAATTTTGAATCACTCCCCCTCTAAAGGGGGAGTGATTAATGGGTTAGATTATTTGCAATCTGTTGATGCGCCTTCTTTTACCCATACGTCGCTGTTGGCTGGGTTATCACCACGGGTCCACCATTTCGCACGGTAAACGTTACCTTCATAGGTGGTAGTGTCGCCGCCGTTGTAGACCAGGTCAGAACGCCAGTTCATCTTCACGTTGCTCACCAGCTCCCATGCATCCACACCGAAGCCAGGCTGATTGCCCTGAGTCCAGTACTTCGCTTTCCACACCAGATGGTCGAAGCTTACGGTATCGCCACCGTTGTAGATTTTGCTGGATTCCCACGCCGCGTATTTGCTGGCGTTAGCATCCACAGGTGCATCGCAGCTTCCTTTGTCAGACGGAGGAGTCACATCATCAGCCGGAGGGGTAACGTCATCCGCCGGGTTAGTGTCTTCGTCAGCAGGTACCGGTGCAGGCGCCGCTTTCGGATTCACGGTAACCTGGACGTTAGACTGCACGCTGGTCTTACCGTCGCTCACTACCACGCTCAGGGTGTAGGTAGACGTCGAGCTCACTTCCGGCGCCGTGATATTCACGTTCGCGGAGTCAGTTCCGGTGGCGTGCATATCTGCTGGTACGCTCCAGGCGTAGGTCAGCGCATCACCGTCTGGGTCCGCAGCCTGGGCATGCAGCGCATAGGTTTCACCAGATTCAAGCGTGATCGCTTCCATTGGGTTTAAAACCGGTGCCTGGTTAGCTTTCGGCGCCTTGTTCACCACCTGGACATCAATCGCGTTGCTCAGGCCTTTTGCATCGGTCACCGTCAGGCGGAACGTCATGGTCTGGTCGGTGGTCGCTGCCGCAACA
Organism: Enterobacter cloacae complex sp. IR5401; assembly: GCF_049238425.1. Taxonomy (NCBI): domain Bacteria; kingdom Pseudomonadati; phylum Pseudomonadota; class Gammaproteobacteria; order Enterobacterales; family Enterobacteriaceae; genus Enterobacter; species Enterobacter cloacae complex sp. IR5401. The sequence continues at coordinate 252,495 of NZ_JBMKHN010000002.1, forward strand.
TTGAAGGTCGCTTTCGCTTTGGTGCTGTTGTTGATGGTGACAGACGGACCAGAGACCTGAGTCCATTTGTAGGTAATCGCATCGCCATCAGGATCGCTGGAAGCAGAGCCATCGAGCGTGACGGTTGCCGGGCCAGACACGTTCTGATCGGCAGAGGACGCGATTGGCGCGTGGTTGGTGACCACCGGATCAACTGGAGTCGAGTCGCCGCCCAGCAGGCTTTCGTTCATCGCATTCAGAATGTCGCCGGTATCAGAGTCGATAGACCACGCGAACAGACCGCCCAGTTTATTGGCCAGAACATACTTGCCTTTCGCCGTGGTTGAACGCGCATCTTCATACGAGATCAGGTCGCCGGTGGATTTGTTGAAGACGTAAGGGGCTTCAGCGGTCGTGTCGTAGCCGTATTCCCAGCCCGGTTTGCCTTTGTATTCGTTCACGATCTGACGATAGTCAACCACGCCCGGTTCCCAGGTGCCTTTCACCATGCCGGTTGCCGTACCGGTGAATGGATTGTCACCGGTGTAGCCATGCACGCCGGTCCAGCCGCGGCCATACATGCCCGCACCCACCACGATCTTGCCTGGCTGTACACCCTGCGCAAGCAGCGCGTTAACGCCATTTTCAGTGGTGTAATCAGTGTCCGGACGCCATGCTGGCGCACGCAGCGCAGCCTGGTGGCCGAGAACGGTGTTGCTCCAGCCGCCGTAGAAGTCGTAGCTCATCAGGAAGATGTGGTCGAGATACTGCTGAGCCGTGGTGTAATCCACGTCTTCGATCTTATCGCGGCCTGCACCGATGGCGCTGGTCAGTTCATAGGTACGGCCCGTCTGTGCAGACAGCTCGTTCAGCATGGTGCGCAGGTCGTGCATCAGTGCGGTATAGGTCGCTTTATCCTGCTGCGGGTTACCCAGGTTTTCGGTTACACCGCCACCGCCCGGGAATTCCCAGTCGATATCCACGCCGTCAAAGAATTTCCACGTCTGGAGGAAATCTTTCACAGAAGAGACAAAGCGTGCTCGGATAGCCGGGTCGCCCATGTGGAAGAACGGATCGGAAAGCGTCCAGCCGCCGATAGATGGCAGCACTTTCAGGCCTGGATGCGCTTTTTTCAGCGCCATCAGCTGGCCAAAGTTACCTTTGTACGGATCATCCCAGTTGGAGACGCCAGCCTGTGGTTTTTGCAGCGCAGCCCATGGGTCGTGGATCGCCACGGTAAAGTCAGGACGGCCCTTACAGTCGTTCTGAAGCACGCGGAAGCTGTTACCACCTTCAATGGTTTTCAGGCCGTCGTTGATGCCGTCACCGCCACAGATTGGAATGAAGCCGTACAGAATGTGGTTGAGGTTTGCCGCAGGGATCTTATCAACCGGGAAGTTACGGTCGTAAACGCCCCATTCCGGGAAGTAGGCCGCAACCACTTTATCGGTATGCTTCGCGAACGCTTTGTTGTTCTCCTGGAGAGACGTATTCAGCGGCAGCAGGTGGCTACCGTCGGTGTCAGCCACAATAATCAGCTTACTGGCGCTTTTCGCACAGCCGCTGGCATTACAGACTTCAACCTGTTCCTGATAACGCCCGCCTTTTTTCACTTTAAACGTTGCAGAGCCCGTCGCACCGGCTGCGCCGGTCCATACGGTCTGTCCGTCCAGCAGAACTTTCGCAGAAGTTGGCGCATCACCACTCCAGACGTTCCACTCAACTTTTACATCCACGCCATCGTTATGCACTTTGACAAGATTGTTATAATCCTGTGCAGCCTGATCCACTTCCACCAGGGCAAATTTGTCATTGCCATAGCCGATCGTCGGTGCACCTGGCGCTGCTGCAAATGCGGCGCTGGTTGCCGCCGCAATAAAGAGCGCCAGATATTTTGGCTTCATAAATTTCATTTTTATTTCCTGATAAATTTATTTATAACGTAGTAACCCATGTCTTCCGTGAGATCATGGATGCGTTTCGCGTAATGCGTATTTAACCAACGTGAGTGCCGTGAACAAAAAATTGTTGCTGCGTTGTATTCCTCCATTAAAAGATACAAGCCAAATCCCGTGTAGCTTATATCTCTTACGATACACTGAGCGTAAAGGATCGTCCTTTCCTTCCTCCATCAAAAAGATTTATAAAAAATCTTGACCTGTATATTTAAAATGTGAAAGCAATTTGCTGACTAATAAAAACCCCTATTCCAGCAAAGGCGAGATAAGGACCAAAAGAAATAGTGAGGTTATTTTTATTTAAATTATTTACGGCGAAATAACCGACAATACCGCTTAACGCTGCCGCCAGTTCAATAGAGGGCAACGCCTGCCAGCCGCACCAGGCGCCCAGCGCCGCCAGTAGCTTAAAATCCCCGTAACCCAGACCTTCTCGTCCCGTGATCAGACGAAAAGCCCAGTAGAGCAGCCAGAGCGACAGATAGCCCGCCACCGCGCCGAACAGCGCATCGCGTAGCGGCAACGTGTGGTCAAACACATGAAGCAAGAGACCTGCCCACAGCAGCGGCTGGGTCAGGCAGTCCGGAAGCAGCTGGTGCTGCCAGTCGATCATGGCCAGCGGCAGTAAAAAAGCCGCCAGTAACCACAAAGAGAACAGCGCCTGAACGTCCGGCATGCACCAGGCCGTGATGCCAAAAAACAAGGCGGAGATCAGTTCGACCAGAAAGAGTCGCAGCGGGATCGCGCTGCCGCACTGGTGGCAGCGCCCCCGTAATAAAAGCCAGCTGAGCAGCGGGATGTTTTCCCACGCGGCGAGGGCGTGCTGGCACACCGAACAGTGCGAGGCCGGAATGAGCAGATTACCGCTCCCCTCCTCATCCATCACCATCCCCGGTACGCGTTCGGCGACAACGCCAAGAAAACTGCCCACAATGCCGCCCAGGATCGCACTCATTATCGGGAACCCTACCGGAAAGGCATCCCGCATCAGCGCGAAGGTATTCATGCGTTTTTTGCCCAGGTGAGTTGCACCTGCGCTTTCACATCGCTGAGGTGGTCAACCGGCGTGAGGTTAATTTTTTGCAATCTCACACCGGTGGTCTGATTAATTTCACGCAGCCAGCTTTTTAATTCATACACATTAACCCGATTCACCACGAACGATAAAGTTTGCCCCTCCTGGCGCACATCCGTCAGCGAAAGGTTAATTTCATGGGCGCTATTCTCGACCACCGTACGCGGATTATCCGTTTTGACTAACTGGATCTGAAGATGATTTTTATCAATTTCACTGCGCATCCAGTTAAGCGTCTCTTTTTGTCTTTTAAGTGTCGATTTACTATTTTTAATCATATTATCCAAGGGGATCACTCCTGTGTAATACACCGCTGCCCCCACAATAGCAACGGCACATATTTTTAAAATGATTTTTTCCCGGGCGCTGTAATTCTGATAGCGCGCTTTCAGCTGTGCGATTCGCTCTTTCATTTATGTTTCCCTGCGATCATGGCGGTATACGGTTCGGTTGTTGAAACAGGCTGTAAGGTAAAATCAAAATTCTCACTGGTCTGGTTAACAAACGCCCGCAACGCGGGCTGGTTTTGCGCGCTGACGCTCAGCGTCAGGGTGTTTTGCTGCGCATCGTATTCCAGCAGATCGATCTCCATCGCAGGGACTGACTGCCGGGCTTTCTCCAGCTCCTCAAGCTGAAGAAAGAACCCCTTGCTCTGTTTTTTCAGGCTTTGGCCAAAGTGATATTTGATATTGGTCTGCTGCCGCATGCTGGGGAAATGGTGCTGATAAACCTGGACGATCTCCTGCTGCACCCGATTTTCCTGCTGCACCAGCATCCAGGCCATCGCAATGCGTGGCCCCAGCAGCAGACCAACAGACAGCACGCCCGCCGCCACCATCGCGGCTTTCATCCTTTTCGCTGCCCGCCCATGACCGGCCTTAAGGCTGAATTCACCGTGAAGCAGGTTAACGCGACAGGTTTGCCACTGCGGCTGGATCAGCGCCAGCGGATGCTGCCAGGCATGCTGCACGTCAATGTGCACCTTCGCAGGCGCATCGCCGTAACACCACACTTCCCCGCCCCCGGCTTTCTGCATTAACAGCGGCAGCAGGGTTGCCTCCATTTCACCCGCCACATGGGGCGATAAACGCAGCCAGTAGCCATCATCCTGCGCGACCAGCGTGCTGCCCCCTGCCGTCACGGGCAGGAGCCAGGCATCAGGCAGGGCCTGAATCACGTTTAATCCGGCCTCCTGACAGCGGGTTAATGTTGCGCGCAGGCGGTCGGCGTCAATGGCCACGGCGTCGACGTCGGCGCCTTTTTTGTGGAGTACCGTCCAGTGGAGGTTGTCCACGTCGCCAATCAGCGTCTCTTCTGCCATCCACGAGAAGGCCATTCCCTGAGAAGCCACCTTTTTCGGTAGCCTAAAATGGCGGAAAATCATGTCGCTGGCGGGTAACAGGAGACAAACGCGCGTAGCCAGGGGGTGTTCGGCCAGCATCTCCAGGCTGTCGACCACCTCGACGCGCTCGCTGCCGGACTCACACCACATTATTTTCCCGCCCTCGCGGCTGTCGGGACGAACAAAAAGTACCTGTTTCATAACGTTCTACTTTTCTTATTCAATCATTCGGTAACGACGCTGCCACGTCACGATCTCACCGGCTTCGTTATTCACCTGAAGCTGGCTGACCACGCGAAGCGTTAATTCATCGGTATTGCCGGTGTAATTCACGCGGAAGTACCGGCTGTTTATAGAAAATTGATCCACCACCTGCGGGAGATCGTCTTTTAACTGCGGGAAGGCCTGCTCCAGCGCTTTGCTGAACGCTTCCATATTTTCCCAGCCCGATTCCGGACGCGAATCCAGCAGGCGAACGGCGTCATCCCGCGTGAGTTTTCCCGGGAACATGGCCGCCAGCACGGCGGCCTGTTCCGGTTGCAGGGTGTTCACGTCCACCTTGCTGGCGGCGTCCGGCAGCGCGCATAACAGCTTGCTCACCTTTGGATATGCCGTAACAGGGAACGCCGGCAGCAGTTTGATTTCCGCGATGCTGCGCATCATCTGATTTGCCGGTTGCCGCGCGGGCACGACGCCAGCCCACGCATCGCTTTCGGCCCCCTCCTTCGCCGTGGTGCTGTCACCATCGAGATAATCCACCAGCTGGAAATAGACCGCCTCCGCCGTGCCCGGACTGAGCCCACTTTCCGTCAGAAGTTGTTCTACAATCCGCGCTTTACGCGGTGTTTCCGCCACCGCGGGAGCGCTTTGCCCCTGGGGTGCGATGTCGGCGGTCAACAGGTTATTGACGTTAAAGCAGTCCTGCGCATCTTCCACCTGGCTCACGACCGTGTAATCTTCACCCTGCGTCTCCAGCGGCTGATGCCAGTCGCCGTCCAGCGCCAGCGGCTTGCTCTCGCCGCTGGCGTCGGTCTGTAACCGGTCCTTCACCACTTTTTCCTGGGCCTGCATCGCCCAGCGCAGCTGCTGCTGGCTTACCTGATAATGCGTTTTCTGCAAATTACGGCAGAACTGCTGGCTGATTTTGGCGGCCAGCGCCGACATCATCACCAGCAAAATCAGCACCACCAGCAGGGCTACGCCCTGTTGTTGACGGATCCGCTTCATGGTCTGGTCTCCGGCGAAGGGGCAGGCGCAGGGGCTGCATCCGGGGGCGTCCCAGGCGCGTCGGCGGCTTTCTCTGGCGCCGCGGCAGCGGCCACCTCCGGCATATCACCCGGCGTGGTGAATACCCAGCGCCAGGTATCCCCGTTTTCCATCGTCAACGTAACCTCCACGCCGTCCGGCAGATGGGCGGCGTCGCTCCAGCTTTTCAGCCAGCCCTGACGATAAAACCGCCACTGCAATGATTTAACGCCGCTGACAATCGGCACTTCGTCAGGCTTAACTTCCGCCGGGCCGTCAATGACCGGCCAGACGTCGCGATACAAACGCCCCTCTTCCAGCCGCCAGCGCTCGCGCTCCAGTTGGACCGTTCCGCTCACGCCATTCAGGGTGGTCAGTTCAAGGGCATCGCCCGCCTGACGAAACAGCTCCGGCTCATTACGCGGGGCGCGCGCCTGAAGCTGGAAAAAATCACGCTCCATCAGACTCCAGGCGCGCTGAAGCTGGTTGAGCTTTGCGGCGCTGGCATCCGTCGCCGAGCTGGTACGCATCGCGCCGTCCAGAATTTGCCAGGCCAGGGTGCTGATCACCGCGAAGATAGTCAGCGCAATCATGATCTCCAGCAGGGTAAATCCGCGCTGGCGTCGCATTTTCTTCACTTGCTCTCTCCCGGCGGAATGATATGCAGGGAAATAACCGGCTGGCTCTCATCGCCTTCCGCATACACGCGTATTGTATTCGCCCAGACGTTGTCGGCCGTTTTCACCCGCTGCTTACGCCAGTTCCACCTGCGCCCGCCCATGATTTCCGTCCCCTGCTGTTCAGCATCCGGGAAGTCGGTTTTCGTGAGCTGTGCTTCCGCCAGCTGATTTTCCGCCACCCAACTGGCCTGCAAGGTATCGGCCAGGCCATGGGTAAAACGCACGTTCAGGGAGACCGAGTTCATCAGCGCCAGCGCGGCGGTGGAGAAAATCACCAGAGCGACCATCACCTCCAGCAGCGTCATCCCCTTTTGCTTTTTGTTGCCGTTAGCCATCGTTTTCTACCGATACCGGCGCCGCACCTTGCGACACCACGCGGAAATGGTGCTGTTTGTCATAACTTTGCAGCGTCAGCGTAAAGCGGCTGATTTCACCGTCCGGTAAAAAGATTACCTGCGGCTCGGACGTCACCGTCGCGGCCAGGCGCTGCGGCGAGAGCGACACATGCATCTCTTCCGGAAAATCACCTTTGGTGGAAATGCGTCCGGCAGATAATGGCACCCAGTGACGCTCGCCATTTTCATCGGCGATCGTCACCAGCTGATATTTATCGGTGGCGATCACCAGCCCGACAATATTTCCGTCCATCACCGCACGGTCTGAACCATAATCAACGAGCGCTTTTAATTGCTGGCCAAATATATCCGCGCCGCTGCGCGAAGGAATGGTGGACACCACCATCATGGCGCAACTGGCAAATATCACCAGCGCCAGAATAATTTCCAGCAACGTAAAGCCGCGTTGATTTTTCATTATTTCTCTTTCTTATCCAGAGACCAGTTGGTAATGTCATCGGCGGTATTGGCTTCGCCGTCCGGACCGGCTGAGAAGACGTCCACCGCGCCGTGTTCACCCGGGCTCACCAGCAGATAATCATTGCCCCAGGGGGCCTGCGGCAGGCGACGGATATAGCCGTCCGTGCGGTAGCCGTTCGGGATTGGCGCGATTTCAGGTTTGGTCACCAGCGCCTGCAAACCCTGCTCTGTGGTCGGGTAGCGGTGGTTATCCAGCTTGTACATATCCAGCGAGCCTTCGAGCGCGACAATATCGCTGGTTGCTTTTTGCGTATCGGCTTTTTCCTTATTGCCCATTAAATTTGGCACTACCATACTCGCCAGTACGCCGAGAATAACAATGACCACCATTAATTCGAGCAATGTGAAGCCCGCCTGGCGAGCCAGGTTTTTACGTTTTAAAGCCATGATTTAACCTACCATATTATTAAGTTGCAGAAGCGGTTGTAATATTGAAAGCACGATGAATAAAACAATCGTCGCCATGGATACCACCAGCGCCGGTTCAAAGACCGACAGCGTTAATGTAATTCGATGTTGTAAGGCCGATTCCTGATTTTCCGCCGCGCGATCCATTAAATTACCTAATTCCCCGCTCTCTTCACCGGAGGCAATCATATACAGCATGGTGGGCGGGAATAATTTCGCCTGTTCCAGCGCCGCATACAGCGACGCCCCCTGGCGCACGGTGTCGGCGGCCTGCTCCAGCACCTGCCGGGCATAGCGGTTTTCGATACCGTCCATCGCGATATACATCCCCTCCAGCAGCGGCACGCTACTGGCCTGCAAAATACTCAGGGTACGGATATAGCGGGCGCTGTTGATGGCGCAGACCAGCTTTTTAATCGGCGAGCCGTTCACCAGCCAGCTGTGCCAGCGAAAACGGTTTTTGGCATTCCTCAGCCAGGTTTTGAAGCCGATAAAGCCGCCCCCCAGAATGCCCACAATATAAATGCCCCAGGCTTGCAGGAAATCACTTACCGCAATCAGCGTCCGGGTGGTGATCGGCAGCTGCTGCTTCATGTGAGTGAACTGCTCGATCACCTGCGGCACCACCGCCACCAGCAGGATGCTGATGACCGCGATGGCGACCACAGTGAGGGTTATCGGGTAGACCATCGCCTGCGTCAGCTTACTTTTCATCTTCTGGCGCTGCTCGTTGTACTCCGCCAGCTTCTCCAGCACGTCGCCCAGGTGACCGGTTTTCTCCCCGGCCATCACCAGCGTGCAGTAAAGCTTGTCGAAGGTGCGCGGGAACTGGCTGAAGGCATCGAACAGGGTGTGGCCTTCCACCACCTTCTCGCGGATCTCCACCACCATCGCCGCCAGCTTTTTGTCTTCCGTCTGCTTCGAGATCGCCTTCAGCGCGCTCTCCAGCGGCAGCGCGGCGTTGACCAGCGTCGAAAGCTGACGGGTAAACATCGACAGCACCGGAGTGGAGAGCTTCACCCCGGTTTTCGCTTTCCCGCCAGCCGCCGTTTCGCGGGTTTCGGTAATGCTGACGGGCATCAGCTTTTGCTCGCGAAGCCACTGGCGAACCTGCTTCTGCCCCTCGGCCTGTAACGTCCCGCGCTGGGTTTTCCCCGCGGCATCCGTCGCTGTCCAGGCGTAGAAAGCCATTATGCATCCCCCCCACGCTCGGCGGTGACGCGCATGACCTCTTCCAGAGACGTCACGCCGCCGATCACCTTCAGCAGCCCGTTTTCACGCAGGCTGTAGGCCTGCTTAAAGAGCTGCGTTTCGAGGGACATTTCGTCCTTATCTTCATGGATGGCGCGGCGCATGGCGCTGTCCACCACCAGAAATTCATGAATACCGGCGCGGCCCTGATAGCCGCTCTGACGGCAGTGTTCGCACCCCACCGCGCGGTAAATCGCTTCTGGCGGCGCGTCCATAAAGCTAAACAGCGCTTTTTCATTGGCGTCCAGCGGACTGGTGGTCCGGCAGTGCGTACACAGCCGACGCACCAGACGCTGGGCAATGACACCGAGCAACGATGAACCGATTAAGAAGGACTCCAGCCCCATATCCCGCAGACGGGTTATCGCCCCTGCGGCACTGTTGGTGTGCAGCGTCGACATCACCAGGTGACCGGTCAGCGACGCCTGCACCGCAATCTGGGCGGTCTCACCGTCACGAATTTCCCCGATCATTACCACGTCCGGGTCCTGACGCAGAATGGCGCGCAGCCCGCGGGCAAAGGTCATGTCCACGCGCGGGTTAACCTGCGTCTGCCCCACCCCTTCCAGCTCGTACTCAATCGGATCTTCCACGGTCAGAATGTTGCGTTCGTGGCCGTTCAGCGCCGAGAGTATGGCGTACAGCGTGGTGCTTTTGCCGGAACCCGTCGGGCCGGTAACGAGGATGATCCCGTGCGGGCGGTCGATCAGCCCTTTCAGCTTCCCCAGCTCTTCATCAATCAGCCCCAGCTTGTTGATGTCGGGCTTGAGATTGCTTTTATCGAGCAGGCGCATCACCACGCGCTCGCCGTACTGGGACGGAATGGTCGACACACGCACGTCGATCGCCTTGCGACCGATGCGCAGGGAGATACGGCCATCCTGGGGGAGACGTTTCTCGGCGATGTCGAGTTTCGACATCACCTTGATTCGCGATACCAGCAGCGGGGCGAGCTTACGCGCCGGTTGCAGCACCGGGCGCAGCACGCCGTCAACGCGAAAGCGAATGCTCAGGGTGCGCTCGAAGGTTTCGATATGAATATCCGACGCGCCGTCCTTCACCGCCTCGCCGAGAATGGCGTTGATCAGGCGGATCACCGGCGAGTTTTCGTCGTTATCGAGCAGATCTTCGTTATCCGGGATCTCCTCGGTTAACGCCATCAGATCGATATCCGCGTCCATGTCGTCCACCAGCTGCTGCGACACGCCGCTGCTCTGCTGCCAGATTTTGGCCAGCATCTCATCAAACGCTTCCGGCGCCAGGGTGATCGGGACGAACGCGCGTCCAAGCACCCGGCGCACCTCCAGCAGTGCTAACGCCGGGGTGTCCTCACGGATATAGACGTCATTGTTGTAAAGCAGAACGCCGTTATCTTTTGCGTAGTTGCTGCTACACAGGGATTTACTCAGTTCGTCCACGTTATCCCTCCGCCTTACTCTTTAAACGGATTGCGTGCCGCGGAGGTTTTCACCGGTGCGACGTGAGGGCTTGCTGAAGGAAACGCGGGCAGGACGGCATTGTCGCTCGGCTCAACAATACCGAGCTTTTTCTCTTCCACGCGCTGCATCTGGCGCACCCGGATCTGGTCATATTTCTCTTTCGAGGCTGCGCTGTAGTTGTCGTCGTCACGCAGGACGGTGGTATGAATAAACACCATCAGGTTGCGTTTAGAGGTATCCTGCGAGGTGTAGCGGAACAGCTGCCCGACCAGCGGGATATCGCCGAGCAGCGGCACTTTGGAGACGGACTGTTTGGTCACATTTTCCATCAGGCCGCCGAGCACCACCGTCTGGCCACTGTGAACCATCACTTCGTTATTGATCGTGCGCGTGTTGAAGGTTGGGCCGAGGCTCGAATCTTCCGTCGCGCTGTTGTCAACGCTGGACACTTCCTGCTCAATCTTCAGGTGGATCATGTCGCCATCGTTGATTTGCGGCACAATCTTCAGCTTGGTACCGACGGTTTTACGCTCAACGGAGTTAAACACGTTGTCGCCGCTGGTGGTTTGCGAACCGGAAAGCACCGGCACATCCTGACCGACGTTGAATGACGCTTCTTTGTTATCCAGCGTGACCACGCTTGGCGTGGAGAGGATGTCGTTTTTGCCGTTGGTGGAGAGCGCGGTCATCAGCGCACCGAAATCACCGTTAAAGAAGCCGGTCGCCAGACCAGTGAAGCTCGCCCCTTTCATGGTGCCATTTTTAATCTGGCTGATTGGCAGGCCGGTAGCGCCAAACTGCACGCCGCCGTGCTTGCTGGTCCACTGCACCCCAAGATCCAGGCCGTTGCCGTCCTGCACTTCGGCAATGATCGCTTCCACCAGCACCTGCGGACGGCGAATATCCAGCTTGTCGATCACCTTCTCCAGGGAGTTCATCACATTAGGCTGCGCAGTGATCACCAGGGAGTTGGTTGACTCGTCGGCGGTGATATTCAGATCGGTTGAGGCGCTCGCGGTTTTCGCTTTGGCCGCGCCCGGCTTGTCTTTCAGCTGCTCGCCAATCCCGGTCAGCACCGGCACCACTTTGGTGGCGCTGGCATATTTGAGGTAGAAGACGCGGGTGTTCCCCTCGTTATTCTGCTCGCGATCCAGCTGATGGATAAGGGAACGGGTACGCGCGCGCGCATCTTCCGAACCGCTGATCACCAGGCTGTTGGTTTCGTCATCCGCCACCACCTTGGTCGCCAGCTGTGGCGCGTTCTGCCCTTTCTGCTCTTCGTTGTTGAGGTTGTTCAACATATCCGAAAGTTCTTTGGCAGAGGCAAAGCGCAGCGGGATGATTTCGCGGCGCTGAATACCGTCTTTATCGACGCGCTGCACCAGATCCACCAGGCGGTTCACCACCGAGGCTTTACCGGTTAACAGCAGGACGTTGGACGGCTCAAAGTGCACCACGTTCCCGATGCCAGTGGCATCGTTGAGCTGACGCAGCAGCGGGGCCAGCTCGCGAACGGGTACGTTTTCCATGCGCACCACGCGGGTGATGATCTCATCACCTTTGCCCGGGTTCTTGCTGTCTGCCAGCGGCGCACCGGCGGTACGCGCCACGCTTGAGCGCACCACTTTGACCATGCCGTTGTCCAACGGGATCACCGACAGGCCGTAGAGATCCAGCACGCTCAGAAAGAATTGGTAGTACTCATCTTCCGTCAGCACGTTGTAGGTTCGGACCGAGACGGTGCCCTGGACGGACGGGTCGACCAGAATGGTTTTGTTGAGATTGCGGCCTACCGTATCGATAAACTCGCGAATATCAGTATTTTTAAAACTCGCGCTAAAGTTAGCTGCAAGCAGCGAACTGGAATATAACGACAATGCGGTCAGCGCCACGCACGCCCAGGGAAATTTTTTCATGTCTGCACACTTGTTAATTGTTTAGAACATTAACCCGAATATTTTCAAGGTGAGCGTGACGCCGCACGACGACATCCGCTTCTTTCATTTTCGACCAGTTGGCAATAATGCTTTTCGCTTTTGCTTCATCGGTCATATCGACAGAGTTAACCTGAACCGCCACATCGCCTTTTTCCAGACCTGACTGACTGTAAAAGGCGGAGGCATTCCTTGGATTTATCCTGTAGCCTTCCAGTCGGCCTTTTTCAATGATGGGTTTTAACACCAGATAATCATCAAGATGCAAACTTTCTGCGCCAGCATCTTTCGTCGATTTTGTAACCGGGCCGCTATCCACGCCCCCCTTAAAATAGTCCGGTTTATTTAACGCCAGTACCTGCGTAGCACCTTCATAATTAACCACCACATTATCTTTGTTTATTTCCTGAATAAATGCGTCGTTAAATCCGGCGAGAGGTTCACCCTCACGGTAGCTTCGCTGACCGCCTGGGGTTTTGATAACAGCAAAGGAGAGCCAGGCGTCATCACTGCGCACAATGCCCTCTATCTCCGCTGCCAGCGGGGCTTTTGCCGCATCCGCTAAGTTCTCCTGACGGACGGCAGCCGTAAAAAGCGTGAAGGGTTTATCTTCGTGCGTTTTTTTCAGCGGCTGTAGATCAGCTTTAGCCAACTTATTCGTAACTTTTTTATAATCTTTTAAGGTGAGATACCCTTGCTGGCCGCTAAAAATGAGCAGCACAAACATAATACAAGGCGTTATCCACCGTGACAGAAATGAGAACCTCATTTTTTATCCGGCCTATAGCAAAGCAAAAATAAGCAGCGTCATACTGCGCCAATATGGAGGAAAATAGTAATAAGCTGTTGCAAATACGACCACTGACTTCGCCACCAACTTTCATACAGAAAAATATTGACCGTATAAAATCCAGATGTTAGGCGCGGCCAGCTGGATATTTTTACCCTGTCTGCAAATTGACCGCTCAGGGGCATTACCTTACTTTCTGCTGCTGTTGCTATTCCTAATCAGAGACGGTCAGTCGTTATGTATCAGAGCCACTTTAATTTTAAAAATCCGCCATTCAGGACAATCACCCGTTTATCCGGTGATTTTCTGGTGCCTTATCATCAGGACGTGTTCAACCTGCTGAAAGAGAAAACCCAGCTGGCGGGTATTATCGGGCTTTTTTGCGACGACGCTCCGCTTCTGAGCCACTTCATCGACGCGCTGAAAGCCAGCAGCAATACCGTTATTGCCATCAACGCGTTTCCCAAACTGAGTGCCAGTAGCCTGCTGTACAAACTCAACCCGGGAACGAAAGCGATTAAAGATCGCATGCAGGCGGTGGATGCCGTCCTGCGCCAGTGGCAGGAGGGGAAAGCAAAATCCAGAGTGCTGACGATCGCCCATTCCGAAGCCATGAAGGAGAGCTGCCGTGAAGTCCTGGGAACGCTGCTCACGCGCGCCCGAGAGCTGAACTTCCGGCTCGCCGTGGTGCTGACGGGTGCTGCGGATCAGGAAAGCCTGCTAAAGCAACCTGAACTGCGCGAATATACGCACACACATCATGTCCTGCGCCCCCTCACCTGCTGCGAATACCTGAGCTATGTGCAGGCGCAGTGCGAAGAACACGACTGTGAACATTCGCCGTTGCCGCCTGCCCGCGTGCGCAAAATGCACACGCTGACCAAAGGCAACATCAGCAAACTGAACGCGCTGGCACACCTGTCAATGCTCGCCGCCTGGACGGAACGCGCGGCGCAGGTCAGCCCACGCCATTTACGTCTGGCGGCGGGAGAGATCCTGCCCGCCAAAAAACACGGTAAGCGCCTGGCAACCGTGGGGCTGTTTGCGTCCGTGCTGTTTGCCGCCTGCGGCTGGTATTTTACCTCGTCGATCGGCGCGCGCCTGCCGATCCAGCTGCCGGTACCCGTCAGCTGGAAACAGCAGACGCCAAAACCTGAGGCAGCCGTAGTGCCGGTTATCGACAACGAAATAGTTAATCAGCCGGATGCGATGCATCAGCTTTATCTCATGTGGGGGTATGACGCCTCGGCCGACGATGCGCTGTGCCAGAACGCCGCTAAAGTGAACCTGATTTGTAAACAAGGGAACGCGTCCCCGCAGACGCTGGCGCAGGAAGGGTATCCGTGGGTCAGTGAGCTGAAAACCAGCGGTCACCTTAACTATGCAGTGGTCGCCAGGGTCGGAGATACATCAATTGACTTGTTAATGAATAACCGGACCTGGCAGGTAAGCCGCAGCTGGTTTAACCGGCATGCGACCGGCAACTTCACCCAGTTGCACCGCCTGACACCGGAAGGAAAAGACGCGATCGGCACGGCCAGCGACAGCAAAGACATGGCCTGGCTCGATCAGCAGTTAAGCATCGCGTTGAGCCAGCCCGAAACGCATGCCCGGATCTGGACCGCAGAAATGATGAAACGCACCCGCGAGTTCCAGCAAAAAATGCATCTGCACGTGGATGGCATCCCCGGTGAAGAAACGCTGATGCAGCTGATGCGCGTGACCAACAGCACGCCGGGCGTACTGATTCAGGCAACCCGCACCACCCCGGACGCAAAAATGCAGGAGAAGAAAGCCTAATGTCGACCATCTGCCTTGCGGCCCAGCGCAGCTATACAACCGGGGAAGCGGTCTGGTTTTCGTACCGCCTCCCCAGCCTGAAAAACGTATTCGGCAAAACAGCGTTATGGCTGGTCGGGCTTTGCGCCATGCTGGTTGTCGGCCTGTATATGCACGTCTACTGGAACCTGCGCCACCCGGCACCTGAACCGGTCAACGCCAGCGTTGCCAAACCGGAAACGCAGCTTTCGGAAATGCATTACGTGTACGTGAGTAAACCGTTCCCGCATCCGCAGCCTAAAGTTGCGCCAGTGCATGTTGATGTTCCACCGATGCAGGATCTGCCGATCAGCAGTGATGATGCCGACTGGCAGCAGGCGCCCGAGGGCGCGGTGCCGCACGATACCTCGCGGGATACCTTACCCGGAACCGAGGCGCATGAGCACGATATCGCCCCCGCCAGCACGAGCAGTGAAGAGTCATCATTAACGGAATTATTTAAGCAGGCATTAAAAGAGCAGGAGCAGGATTATTCTCAAGGAAAAATTCCCGCGCCGCCGGTTGACGAAACGCAGGATAATTCACAAGCGAGTGTAAAAAACAGTGGAAATAGCCGTTCTCCTTTGAGTGAGAAAGGAGAACAGCGGGAGTAAGTATTAATATTTTTCAGGCAGTGCGGTGAGGTTAAGCAATCGACCTTTTTCCACCACAATATATTGACCTTTTTTCAGATCGGAGAGAATTTTGATAATAGTACTACGTGCGAGGTTAGTGTATTCCTGAATGTAATCATAAACGTTAATATCACGTTGCTGATGAACAGTCAGATCGTTAATCTCATATAAAAATTCACGAACAACAGAATACGCACTGCGGGCAACCAGAACATCATCACGTTTGCTCATCAGGCATATGTACCAGGAAAGGACTTTGGTCAGGTCAGGCCAAAGATTTTTTTCGGTCATCAGCTGGGCGAAGACCTCTTTCTTGATCGAGCGAACGACCGTATTCGTCCGGACAAGGCCGTACATATGGGTGGCGTTGTAATACATTGACGATAGGCCGAAAAGGCATTGTCCGGTGACAGTAAACATGCACAGTTCGTCAGATTCACGTCGAAATTCGACTTCGCCGCTGACGATGACATGAATGTAACCGGAATCAGTAGTGGAAATTTTCTGCCATTTCTTTAACGTTTTTTCTTCAACGCCTGCGGTTGCAGAAATAATTCTTTCCATTTCATATTGTGGACGTAATTTTTTTCCATAGATGCTTAACATTGTTATACCCGATTTAAGATGTGATTTTTTAAAATAAGATGGCCGCGGCATTTACGCCGAACCATAAATTTTTACCTGATGAAAATCTCAAGAATAAAAATAAAAGAGTAAAGTTTTTGATTAATTCGCTACATTACTTAGCGCGCTATGTGTCCATCTTAAATCGGGATAATTTTAAGTCAATTAACTAAAAATGAAATGAGTTTGTACTTAGGATTAATCTGATAGAAACTTAAGAAAATATACTCACTCGGGGGTAATCCGAAGGTTTACCCCTGCCCGTATTTCTCTAAAAGTGCTTCGGCAATCGCCATGGTTTCCACATCCGCTACGCCATTCCATAACTGCGGGCGGAAATGCATCTGGAAAACCATGATGATGCGTTTTTGCTGTGCGGGCGTGCTGTTTTCTGGCACCTCGTAACCGTAGCGCGCCAGCAGATCGAGCAGCGCTGCGGTATCAACCTGCTGATAATGCGGTCGGCCGTTGATATAAAAATTCACCCGCGCCGGATCGGGCCAGGCCCCGATACCCTGCTGCGCCAGCTCGCGCCACGGAAACATCGGGCCAGGATCGTCTTTGCGCTGCGGGGCGATATCCGAGTGTGCCACCACGTTCTGCGGTTTTATGTCGTAGCGGGCGATGATATCTCTGGCAAGCGGGATCAGCGCCGCAATTTGCCCCGGTTCGAAGGGGGTAAAGGTTTTCACGCCATCGGTTTGCCGCCAGCCGCGGTTTTCCAGCTCAATGCCGACGGAGGTATCATTTATGCGGTTGGTGCCACGCCAGAAGCTGATGCCCGCATGCCAGGCCAGCTCGCTCTCCGGGACCAGCTGCCAGATACGCGGTTTGCCCTGTGGAGCTGGGGGCTTTGCGGGAATGAGATAGTGAGAGCTGACGTTTTTATCGGTCAGGGTCGCAAGCGAGGTGTCGAAATCGTCGGCGGTGTAGTGAATAACCAGCACCTTTATACGCGGGTAGGCCGCCTGCGCCTGATGGCGCGTATCCAGCTCGTACGCGCCTTTATCAACGATGCCCTCTTCCGAGGCGCATCCTGCCAGCAATATCGCCAGCAGGAGGGTTGAGAGCGAACGCTTCATCGACGGGTTTTCACCGCCGTACCGCTTACGCTCACCATCAGCATGCTGGCATCTTTCCCGACCGTTTCGTAGTCGATATCAATACCTACCACCGCATCCGCGCCCAGCGCTTTGGCCTGCTCGCCCAGCTCCTTAAACGCAATGTCACGCGCTTTACGCAGCTCTTTCTCGTACGCGCCGGAGCGACCCCCGACGATATCCCGAATGCCGGCAAAGAAGTCCCGGAATATGTTCGCGCCCAGAATCGCCTCACCGGTGACCACGCCGCAGTACTCGGTAATCGGTTGACCTTCCAGGGTTGGCGTTGTTGAAAACTGCATACTTTCTCTCCTTCTTTAGCGTTCAATGCGTTAGCAACTGCATTATCGGTTCGTTACGCTATGATTGAAAGGATAGTTAATAAATAAGGAAATCAACATGCGCTACTCTGCTTTAACGCTTTTAGTGCCATGCGCGCTGGTGCTCAGCGCCTGCACAACGCCGGTCACGCCAGCCTTTAAGGATATCGGAACCCGCAGCGGCCCTTGTATTGAGGGTGGCCCGGACGCCGTGGCGCAACAATTTTATGATTACCGTATTCAGCATCGCGGTAATGACCTGACCGCCCTGCGCCCGTACCTGAGCGATAATCTGGCGAAACTGCTCACCGACGCTTCGCGCGATCCGCAGCATAACGCCCTGCTGTCATCCGATCCGTTCTCAAGCCGCGCCACGCTGCCGGACAGCGCCGACGTCGCCAGCGCATCCACCATTCCAAATACCGACGCACGCAATATTCCCCTGCGCGTGAAGCTAACCCAGGGGACGCAAACCTGGCAGGATGAGGTGCTGATGATCCGTGAAGGCCAGTGCTGGGCAGTAGATGATGTACGCTACATTGGCGGCAGCGTTCATGCCCCGGCAGGCACCCTTCGCCAGTCGATTGAGAACCGCTAACGCATCCGTTAAATAAACGTTAACCCCGTAAAATGTCCGGCATTTCAGGCGGAATGCCGACATTTATACTCGCCCCCCTTTCCCGTCGCTATTTTGTGCTATGTTTAAGAGTAAACACGGGTTATATTTAACTTTTAACGCATAAATATTGCATAACTATTCTGTCAACGGTACTATCTGCGGCCTCAATTGCTATAGTTTGCCTGGATGAGTAAAGACTGCCCCGATGAGTATTAAACTAAACGGCATTAACTGCTTCTACGGCGCACACCAGGCGCTGTTCGACATTACGCTGAGTTGCCCGGAGGGCGAAACGCTGGTTTTGCTTGGCCCAAGCGGCGCGGGAAAAAGCTCCCTTCTGCGTGTTTTAAATCTGCTTGAAATGCCCCGTTCGGGAACGCTGGCCATCGCCGGTAACCATTTTGACTTCGCGAAAACCCCTTCTGATAAAGCGATTCGTGAACTGCGTCAAAACGTGGGCATGGTTTTCCAGCAATACAATCTCTGGCCGCATCTGACGGTGGTGCAAAACCTGATTGAAGCCCCGTGCCGCGTGCTTGGCTTAAGCAAAGACCAGGCGATGGCGCGCGCTGAAAAGCTGCTGGAACGTCTGCGTCTGAAACCGTACAGCGACCGTTATCCTCTGCATCTCTCTGGTGGTCAGCAACAGCGTGTGGCGATCGCCCGTGCGCTGATGATGGAGCCAGCGGTGCTGCTGTTCGATGAGCCGACCGCGGCGCTGGACCCGGAAATTACTGCCCAGATCGTGAGTATCATTCGTGAGCTGGCGGAAACCAACATTACCCAGGTCATCGTGACCCACGAGGTGGAAGTGGCGCGCAAAACCGCCAGCCGCGTGGTCTATATGGAAAACGGGTATATCGTTGAGCAGGGTGACGCGAGCTGCTTCACTAACCCGCAAACCGATGCCTTCAAAAACTACTTATCACACTGATGTGTTAGGGAAATTATAATGAAAAAAGTATTGATTGCCGCGCTGCTTGCTAGCGTCAGCCTTTCCGCTACCGCAGCCCAGACCATCCGTTTCGCCACTGAAGCGTCCTACCCTCCGTTTGAATCCATTGATGCGAACAACAAGATTGTTGGCTTCGACGTGGACCTGGCAAATGCCCTGTGTAAAGAGATCGACGCGACCTGTACCTTCAGCAACCAGGCGTTCGACAGCCTGATCCCAAGCCTGAAGTTCCGCCGTATCGACGCCGTAATGGCCGGTATGGACATCACACCGGAGCGTGAGAAGCAGGTTCTGTTCACCACCCCTTACTACGACAACTCGGCGCTGTTCATCGGTCAGAAAGGTAAATACGCCTCCGTTGACCTGCTGAAAGGCAAGAAAGTCGGCGTGCAGAACGGCACCACGCACCAGAAATTCATCATGGATAAGCACCCGGAAATCACCACCGTGCCGTATGACAGCTACCAGAATGCGAAACTGGACCTGCAAAACGGTCGTATCGATGCGGTGTTCGGGGATACGGCTGTCGTGACTGAATGGCTGAAAGCGAACGACAAGCTGGCTGCCGTGGGTGACAAGGTGACCGATAAAGACTACTTCGGTACAGGTCTGGGTATTGCCGTACGTCAGGGCAACACCGAGTTGCAGCAGAAATTCAACGCTGCGCTGGAAAAAGTGAAGAAAGACGGCACCTACGAAACCATCTACAAAAAATGGTTCCAGAAGTAATTCCTGATGAATGAAATTTTTCCTTTAGCAAGCGCCGCCGGGATGACCGTCGGCCTTGCCGTTTGTGCACTGATTATCGGCCTCGTACTGGCGATGTTCTTTGCGGTGTGGGAGTCCGTTAAGTGGCGCCCTGTCGCATGGCTCGGTTCAGCGCTGGTGACTGTGCTGCGTGGACTCCCGGAAATTCTGGTGGTCCTGTTTATCTATTTCGGCTCCTCACAGCTGCTGTTAACGCTGTCGGACGGCTTCACGATTAATCTCGGCTTTGCGCAAATCCCGGTGCAGATGCAGATCGAGAACTTCGACGTCAGCCCGTTCCTGTGCGGCGTGATTGCGCTCTCCCTGCTCTATTCAGCCTATGCGTCACAAACGCTGCGCGGCGCGCTGAAAGCGGTGCCACAGGGTCAGTGGGAATCCGGTCAGGCGCTGGGCCTGTCGAAAGCGGCGATCTTCTTCCGCCTGGTGATGCCGCAGATGTGGCGTCATGCCCTGCCAGGGCTGGGTAATCAGTGGCTGGTACTGCTGAAAGATACCGCGCTGGTAAGCCTGATCAGCGTGAACGATTTGATGCTGCAAACCAAAAGTATCGCCACCCGTACGCAGGAGCCGTTTACCTGGTACATCGTCGCGGCGGCAATCTACCTGGTGATCACGTTGCTGAGCCAGTACGTTCTGAAGCGTATTGACCTGCGCGCAACGCGTTTTGAACGGAGACCAGGCTGATGCTGGATTATTTACCCGAACTGATGAAAGGGCTGCACACCAGCCTGACGCTGACCGTCGCGTCTATCATCGTGGCGCTGATCCTGGCGCTGATCTTCACCATCGTCCTGACGCTGAAAACGCCAGTGCTGGTGTGGATTGTACGTGGCTACATTACGCTCTTTACCGGTACGCCGCTGCTGGTGCAAATCTTCCTGATTTACTACGGCCCGGGGCAGTTCCCGTCGTTACAGGAATACCCGGTGATCTGGCACCTGCTCTCTGAACCGTGGCTCTGCGCCCTGATTGCCCTCTCGCTGAACAGCGCCGCCTACACCACGCAGCTGTTCTACGGTGCCATTCGCGCGATCCCGGAAGGCCAGTGGCAGTCCTGCGGAGCGCTGGGCATGAGCAAGAAGGATACGCTGGCGATCCTGCTGCCCTATGCCTTTAAGCGCGCGCTCTCTTCCTATTCCAACGAAGTCGTTCTGGTGTTCAAAAGCACCTCACTGGCCTACACCATCACCCTGATGGAAGTGATGGGCCACGGACAGCTGCTGTACGGACGCACCTACGACGTAATGGTGTTCGGTGCGGCAGGTCTGGTCTATCTGGTGGTCAACGGTCTGCTGACGCTGATGATGCGTCTTATCGAGCGTAAGGCGTTAGCGTTTGAGCGCAGGAATTAACCACGCAAATGCATAAAACGGTATTCATGGAGCGGGTAACCTGATGGGTTATCCGCTTTTTTTTGTGATTAAAATAATACTTAATCATTTTTATTGCATATAAATTCATTAACTGGCATTGTACATCCAGGCCGCAGACACGGCGCATCAATAAGACAGACGGGAGCATTACAATGAAAAAGTTAGTTCTGGCCGCATTACTCGCAACCTTCGCCGCTGGCGCATCCGCCGCCGATAAAATCAATTTTGGCGTTTCTGCCACCTATCCGCCGTTTGAATCGCTGGATGCCAGCAACCAGATCGTCGGTTTCGACATTGACCTGGCGAAAGCGCTGTGCAAACAGATGCAGGCCGACTGCACCTTTACTAACCACGCGTTTGACAGCCTGATCCCGTCCCTGAAATTTAAAAAATACGATGCGGTGATCTCCGGCATGGACATTACGCCAGAGCGCAGCAAGCAGGTCGCGTTCACCGACCCGTACTACGCGAACTCTGCGGTGGTGATTGCGAAGAAAGGAGCTTATAAATCTTTCGACGAGCTGAAAGGCAAGCGCATCGGCATGGAGAACGGCACCACGCACCAGAAATACCTCCAGGACAAGCATCCTGAAGTGAAAACCGTGGCCTACGACAGCTACCAGAATGCCATTATCGACCTGAAAAATGGCCGTATCGATGGCGTATTTGGCGACACCGCAGTCGTGAATGAGTGGCTGAAAACCAACCCGCAGCTGGGTACAGCGACGGAGAAAGTGACCGATCCGCAGTATTTCGGCACTGGCCTCGGTATTGCCGTGCGTCCGGATAACAAGGCTCTGCTTGAGAAACTGAACGGCGCGCTGAAAGCGATCAAAGCTGACGGTACGTACCAGAAAATCAGCGAGCAGTGGTTCCCTCAGTAATCTCTTTTTGCCGGGTGGTCTGGCCTGCGGGGGTGGTCTGTAGGCCGGATAAGCGCAGCGCCACCCGGCAATTTCTCATAGCGGTACAAAGAACCTGAACCGCGCCCCGCTCACGGACTCCATCAGCCTGATCCCACCGCCGTGCAGCTCCAGCATTCTCTTCACGATTAACAGCCCTAATCCCCCACGGTTCTCTCGCGACGCCTGAGGATTTAACGCTGAAGGCCGCTGGAACAAATCGTCGCGCAGCGAGGCATCTACGCCCGTACCATTGTCTGCCACTTCGACCTGAAGTCGTTCATTCTCCTGCCAGACCGCCAGACGAATTTCTCCGCCGCTCGGCGTATGACGGATGGCGTTATCCAGAAGGTTAGTGACCACGCGCTCGATCATCGACACGTCGGCGTTCACCAGCGGCAATCGCCCCGGCACATCAATACGCAGGTTCACCTCGCGCGTGCGGGCGGTAAGCTCAAACTTCTGCGCCACGTCGGAAATCAGTTCAGCCATGGCAAAACGCTCGCGCTGGGGCTTGATGCCGCCGTGCTCAAGACGCGCCAGCTCGAACAGCTGCTGCGACAGATGGCGTACCTTTTGCCCCTGACGCAGCGCGGTAGCGAGGTACTGCTGATGCTCCTGCGGCGACAGCGTGGCGGATTTGAGCGACAGCGTTTCCAGATAACCCAGCAGCGACGTCAGCGGGGTGCGTAAGTCGTGCGAAATGTTGGCGATAAACTCCCGGCGCTGGCGGTCGCTGTCGGCCAGCCGATCCCACTGAGAGGTGATTTTGCGCGCCAGCTCGATAAAGGTATTGCGCAGGATCGCCACTTCATCCTGGCCGGCAGGCTCAAGCGGCTGGGCCGCCAGCTGCTTAATCGCGCTGATGCTGTCCTGCTCCAGCCCGGCCACGTCCAGCGTGAGCTCTTTAACCGGGCGCGTCACCCAGTACCAGAGCAGCACCCCCGCCAGCAGACCAAACAGCGCCACCAGCAGCATCGACCACAGCGCCGTACTCCAGAGCGCTTTGTGCCAGGCCATCTCCGCCAGCGCGTTGGACTCTTCCCCCTGCAAAATAATGTACAGATACCCCTTCAGCTCGCCGTCCTGCCGCAGCGGGGTGGCGCTGAAGACTTTCTTATTCTGGCTTCGGGGATCGTCGCCAAACACCGGCATCACCGTCCCGCTCAGGAAATTCTGTATCGGCGCGAGGTCAATTTTTTGCCGCTGAATGTGCCCCGGCGGGGCGGCATCGGCCAGGATATCGCCATCAGGCGAGACAACATACAGCTCGACGCTCGGATTAAAGGTCATCAGCCGGTCGAACAGCGGTTTTAAGGCGCTGCGATCCACCCTGCCCTGCGAATCCAGAATCGCTTCCCGCTGCACAATCTGCTGCGCCAGCCCGCCGGAGAGCCGCTGCACCATCGCGTTGCCGTACTGCATGCTACTGTAGAGCTGCACCGCACAGGCGACGGTCGCGCAGAGCAGCAGTAACACCGTAAACAGCAGCGTCAGGCGCTGGCTCAGGCTAAAGCGACGCATCATGATTCTGCTCCGCAAATTTGTAGCCTTTGCCCCAGACGGTGCGAACGATCTCCGGCTCGGCGGCATCTTTTTCTATTTTGATGCGCAGGCGGTTAATATGGGTGTTGACGGTGTGTTCGTAGCCTTCGTGCTGATACCCCCACACCTGCTCCAGCAATGCCAGACGTGAAAAGACCTCTCCAGGATGACGAGCAAAAAAATAGAGCAGTTCAAATTCACGCGGAGTGAGATCGACGTGTTGACCGTTAAGACGCACGGTGCGCGCCAGCGGATCGATAGTCAGACCGTGCGCCTGAATAATGCCGTCCGTCTGCGCCTGGCCCATCGCCTGCTGTCGGCGGAACAGCGCCTTAATGCGGGCAATCAGCTCCTGCACCGAGAAAGGTTTTGCCAGATAATCATCCGCCCCGGTTTCCAGGCCGGTAATACGGTCAGTTTCACTGCTGCGGGCGCTAATGATGATAATGGGCAGGTAACGGGTCATCTGGCGGATACGGCGGCAAATCTCCAGACCATCAACATTCGGCAGCATCAGATCGAGGATCACCGCGTCCCACGGCTGTGTTTCAAGACGCTGTAAGGCGTTGCCCCCGTCGGGCTCGTGGGTAATGGCGTAGCCTTCATCTTCCAGGTTAAGACGCAGGAGTGCCGCGATATCGTGGTCATCTTCTACCAGCAGGATCTGCTTCATGGGTAAGCCTTCAATCATTTGTTATGTCGTAAGCTTACCTGATTTCGAGCGGGGGAAGAGTTCACATTTTGTTGAACATTGTGTGGGGTTTATGCTGGGGGCGGCTTCGCCTTACCCGGCCTACGCTTTGGTTAACAACGTCAACACTTCATAATGGGCGGTATGGGGGAACATATCGAAAAGCTGAACGCGCGCGATGCGGTAGCCCGGCAGGCTGGCGATATCCTTCGCCATGGTCTGCGCGTTACAGCTGGAGTAGACGATGTACTCCGGCGCCATCTGGCTCAGGTAGTCGCAGAGCGCCTGGCCGATGCCCCGGCGCGGCGGGTTCACCAGCACCAGCTCCGGCACGTTGCCCTGCCCGGTCGCGAACTGCGTGGAGTCCAGCGCCTGGAAGTGCAGATTCGTCAGCCCCAGCTCCGCGGCGGACTGCTTCGCGCAGGCAATCGCTTCGGCGGAGATCTCAATGCCGGTGAGCTGCATGTCTGGCGTGGCACAGTGCAGGCCAAAGCCGCCGACGCCGCAGAACAGATCCCACATGTGATGAACCTGTAACGCACGCACCCAGTCGCGCGCGGTGGTGTACAGCGCGCTGGCGACGGTGGGGTTAGTCTGAAAGAAGCTTTGCGGACGGATCCACAGCGGCACGCAGTTAAAACGCTCCTCCAGCGCGTGCTGTTCGGTGAAGAAAATCTCTTTCTCCCCTTCCATGATCGCCATATGCACCGGCTGAATATTTGCGGTGATAACCTTGAGCTGCGGAAGCTGTTGCTGCAATCCCGGAAGTGCCGCGCGCAGCTGCTCCAGTTTGGTTTCCGAACGCAGCACAAAGCGCAGCATCATCCCGCCGTCGATCTGGCTTTCGGTCAGCAGAAGGTATTTCAGCTCGCCGCGCCTGCGGGCAACGTTATAGGGCGTTAACCCCGCCCGGGCGATAAACGGTTTCAGAGCGCTAAACACCGGCTCAAACGAGGCGGGATACAGCGGGCAGTCGGTTAAATCTTCCGGCGTACCGTCGCGGTGCAGCATCCCCAGCAGCGGCTTTTCAACGCTGCCGCTGACCACCATTTTGGCTTTATTGCGAAAGCCCTGCTTCGGGCCGCTGACGGGTGCGCACCACTCGACCATCGCGTGTGCTGCCAGCAGCTGTTGCAGGTTGGCCATTTTGGCGGTGAGTTGTTGAGAGACCGGCTGTTCTATCCACTGACAGGAGCGGCAGCGTCCGGCGTCGTAGAGTGCGCACTGCATATGAAAACCTTAAGAAACAAGAGGGCTGCGATTATACACATTATTGCAGGCGGAAGAACCGCCGGCTCGAAGCTGGTGCAAATAGCAGGAACAGAACCAGCATATCCGGCAGTTTTTGCATCACCAGTGAATGGAAAATCTCACGTCGCGACTCACCGGGTATGCTGAACAGCTCCGGATAGCCATAGCCCAGCGAGGCGGCCCACAGGTAGCCTGCGGCGGTGATCTGCGTCAGCAGATACACCCAGCGCGCCCAGTTACGGCCTTTCACCAGCGAGAACGCACAGTAGATCTCAATAAACACCAGCATCAGGCTGCTGAGAAACACCAGCGTCAGATTCCACGTCTGCGCGCTGCGGTGAATAAATTCCCCCATTCCGCGCGGACCCAGCGTGTTCATTATCATCAGCACATCCAGACAGCGGATCATAATAATGGCGAGCGCCGCCACCTGCACCAGTGCAGGGACGTTCGGACGGGCGTGCGAATGACGTGTTTTTTGTAAGAATCCCAATGTTTTTACTTCCCTGAAAAACAGTGCCGCGTCATACGCGGCACATCACTGGAAATAGTAATTCCTTCAGCCGCGTCTTGCACGCTGGATATCGCGCACACGCTGTTTTTCCGCGCGCGCCATCAAATACCAGGCGATAAATCCGACAATTCCGACCACGCCAAGGATGATGGAGGCCAGGGCGTTGATCTCCGGATTCACCCCCATCCGCACGCTGGAGAAGACCAGCATCGGCAGCGTCGTCGCGCCCGGTCCCGACACAAAGCTGGCGATAACCAGATCGTCGAGCGAGAGCGTGAACGCCAGCAGCCAGCCGGAGATCACCGCCGGCATAATCATCGGCAGCGTGATGATGAAAAAGACCTTCAGCGGCGTGGCGCCGAGATCCATCGCCGCCTCTTCAATGGAGCGATCCAGCTCGCGCAGCCGCGAGGAGATCACCACCGCCACATACGCCGTACAGAAGGTGACATGTGCCAGCCAGATGGTGAGCATCCCGCGATCCGCTGGCCAGCCGATGGCGTGCGCCAGCGCGACAAACAGCAGCAGCAGCGACAGCCCGGTGATCACGTCCGGCATGACCAGCGGGGCGGTGATCATAAACGCAAAACCATTTGCCCCCCGGAAACGGCCAAAGCGCACCATCACCAGCGCGGCAATCGTGCCCAGCACGCAGGCCATCGTCGCCGCCAGCGCCGCAATGGTCAGGCTCAGCCCCACCGCGCTCATCATCGCATCATCGTGGAACAGCTCGCTGTACCAGCGCGTCGACCAGCCCGCCCAGACGGTGACCAGCTTAGAGCTGTTGAACGAGTAGATCACCAGCATCAGCATCGGCGCATACAGGAAGGTAAAGCCGATAATCAGGATCGCAATTCGCCACGGGGAGCGTACTACCGGTAAGTTGTTCATCCGTGGTCTCCCATCTGTTTCTGCTGATGTTTATGGAACCACATGATCGGCACGATCAGCAGCAGTAACATGACGATCGCCACCGCCGAGGCCACCGGCCAGTCGCGGTTATTGAAGAACTCCTGCCACAGCACGCGGCCAATCATGATGCTGTCCGGGCCGCCGAGCAGTTCCGGGATCACAAACTCCCCGACAGCCGGGATAAACACCAGCATCGATCCGGCGATGATTCCGCCTTTGGTGAGAGGGACAATGACGCTGAAGAAAGTCTTCAATGGGCGTGCGCCGAGATCCAGCGAGGCTTCCACCAGCGAGTAATCAATACGCGTCAGCGCCGTATAGATCGGCAGCACCATAAACGGCAGATAGGCATAGACAATCCCGATATACACCGCAAGGTTGGTATGCAGGATCGTCAGCGGCTGGTCGATCACCCCAAGCCACAGCAGGAAGTTATTCAGTATGCCGTTATTCTTCAGGATCCCCATCCACGCGTACACGCGGATCAGGAACGACGTCCACGACGGTAAAATGACCAACAGCAGTAAAATATTTCGCGTCGACGGCTTGCTGTGCGCCACTGCCCACGCCAGCGGGTAGCCCATCAACAAGCAGCAGATCGTAGAAATAGCCGCAACCTGTAACGACTGCAAATAGGCTTCGAAATAGAGCGGATCGTCGGTCAGTTGCAGGAAATTACCGAGGTTTACGGTCAGCGTCAGCTGCCCGTCGGCCCACTCCCACAGATCGGTATACGGTGGGATCGCCCGCGCCATCTCCGCCAGGCTGATCTTAAAGACGATCAGGAACGGCAGCAGAAACAGCAGGATCAGCCAGATATAGGGCATGGCGATGACCAGCTTGCGGCCATGCGCCATCTGTATGCGCGCCAGCCAGAGCGCGAAACCGCCCGGTTTTTTGACGCGGGCTGGAGGTTCAAGTGTACTCATGACCGCTCCTTATACCGTCAGGACTACGCAACTGTCCGCATCCCAGCAGAGGCTCACTTCGTCGCCCCAGGTTGGCTGTCCCTTGCGATACCGGTGTTCGTTCTGTAACTGGGCGCTGAGCATCTGGCCGCTTTTCAGGCGGACATGGTAAATCGACAGATCGCCGAGATAGGCAATGTGTACCACTTCGCCCACGGCAAAGTTATAGCCATCGGCGGGTGGCTCATCGCATAGCATGATTTTTTCCGGGCGCAGGGCAACGTAAACCGGCACGTTGTCCACCACGGAGTTATCAGAATCAACCTTCAGCGGGTGCACCAGCCCCGGCGATTCAATCACCAGACCGTCGTCCTGGCGTTCCTTCAGCAGCCCTTCGAAGACGTTCACCGAGCCGATGAACTCCGCGCTGTAGCGGGTTGTCGGGTGTTCGTAAATCTCTTCCGGCTCGCCGATCTGCACGAACTTACCGCGATTCATGATCGCAATGCGCCCGGCCATGGTCATCGCCTCTTCCTGGTCGTGAGTCACCATCACGCAGGTCACCCCCACGCGCTCGAGGATATCCACCACTTCCAGCTGCATCCGGTCGCGCAGCTTTTTATCCAGCGCGCCCATCGGCTCGTCGAGCAGTAATAATTTTGGACGCTTCGCCAGACTTCTTGCCAGCGCCACGCGCTGACGCTGGCCGCCGGAAAGCTGATGCGGCTTACGCTTCGCAAACTCCTGCATATGCACCAGGCTCAGCATCTCCGCCACGCGCGCGGTGATTTCGGCTTTCGGCAGTTTGTCCTGCTTCAGGCCGAAGGCGATGTTCTGCTCGACGGTCATGTGTGGGAACAGGGCATAGGACTGGAACATCATGTTGATGGGCCGCTGGTACGGCGGCACGCTGGAGAGGTCTACCCCATCCAGCACGATCTGCCCGGCGGTGGGCTGTTCAAACCCGGCCAGCATGCGCAGCAGGGTCGATTTACCGCAGCCGGATGCGCCAAGCAAAGCAAAAATTTCACCTTTGTAGATCGTCAGGCTGACATCGTCCACGGCATGCTGGCCGTCGAAGGATTTGGTGAGGTTACGAATTTCAAGAAGCGGGGTCAGCGCTTTACGGACTTTCGCCTGCGGGCGGGGGATCGCGTCATTCACGGGGTGCTCTCCGGCATAGATCAACACTGGTGCAAACGCACCGTCAGGGTGCGCATCGCCGGGCGGCGCTAACGCTTGCCCGGCCTACGGGATTTGTCGGCCCGGTAAGCGACGGCGCCACCGGGCAACGATATCAAACGCCGTTACTTACCACTTTTCACCTTGGTCCACGCGCGGGTACGCACACGGTCAATTTTTGGTTCCTGCACTTTCAGGGTGAAGAGCTTGGCAAACACATCGGCTGGCGGGTAGATCGCCGGATTATTGCGGATTTCTTCGCTCACCAGCGGCACGGAGGCCTTGTTACCGTTGGCGTAGTAGACGTGGTCGCTGATGTGAGCAATCACGTCCGGACGCATCAGGTAGTTGAGGAACTGATACGCTTCCTCTTTATTTTTCGCATCAGCCGGCATAGCGAAGACGTCGAAGAACGCCAGCGCCCCCTCCTTCGGAATGAAGTAGGAAACATTCACGCCGTTTTTTGCCTCTTTCGCGCGGTTCGCCGCCTGCCAGACGTCGCCCGCCCAGCCGATGGCCACGCAGATATCCCCGTTCGCCAGGTCGTTGATGTACTGAGAGGAGTGGAAGTAGCGAATATTCGGACGCAGCTTTAATAGCAGGTCGGTCGCCGGACCGGTGTAGTCGTCGGCCTTGCTGCTGTTTGGATCTTTGCCGAGATAGTTAAGCACGGTGGCGAAAATCTCTTCCGGCGCATCGAGGAAAGAGACGCCGCAGCTTTTCAGCTTCTCGAGGTTTTCCGGCTTCAGCACTACGTCCCAGCTGTCCAGCTTGACGTCCGGGCCCAGCGCCGCTTTGACTTTATCCACGTTATAGCCAATACCGGTGGTCGCCCACAGGTAAGGCATCGCGTATTTGTTGTCCGGGTCGTGCTTCGCCACCAGCTTCAGCACGTCCGGATCGAGGTTTTTCCAGTTCGGTAATTTGCTCTTGTCCAGCGGCTGGAAGACACCGGCGGTCAGCTGACGCTCCAGGAAGCTTGCCGACGGCACCACCAGGTCGAAACCGGTGCTGCCCGCCATCAGTTTGCCTTCCAGCACTTCGTTGGAATCGAACACGTCGTAGACAACCTTAATGCCGGTCTCTTTTTCAAAATTCGCGACGGTGTCCGGCGCAATATAGTCAGACCAGTTATAGACGTGCAGCGTTTTTTGTTCCGCAGCGAGCGTGCCGGCAGAGACGGCCATCAGAGCACCCGCAACCAGACCCGATAACCATTTTTTATTCAAGGCGATCATATTGTTTTTCCTTCTGAAAGTTCGTTAACAAACGAACCAAAACTGTGCAGCCTGAAGATATGCAATAATCATGCATAGTTTGTCGCTCTGCCCGAAATAAAATACCCCCCTCATCCCGGCAGGTTCCGCTCGCTTTTTTAAGCACCGCAAGAATAACTGTAGCCCGTGTCTCCGGCTATAGCCCAGACGAAAAAACGCCTTTTATCAATTTTTTATGCAGATTATGTCTACGTGATAAGCCGAAACGGCCGGAGAGGAGGTGAAAAATTCTTTAAAGAAAGGTTAAAAGCAGCAGAAAAAACGGTGTTATGCAGCCGCTCTGGCAGCGACTGCGCAAAAGTCAGACAGGCTTAGTGGAGAAAATTGGGAGATGCATCATTATTCTCGGCGTCATCTTCCGCGCTATACAGCAGGTGATGTGCGTTGGCTTCCATCATGACCATGGAAATTTGCTCTTCGCTCAGGCGCATAAACCAGGCGAACTGCTTGAAGGAGAGCCCCGCGCCGGAGAATAAAGACTGGCAAACCACCAGCTTTGGCAGATTATCATCCTGTATGTCAAGAAACGCTTTCACCGTCAAAGAACTGGCGTTGATCGCTGACAGATCGGATGCCAGCGCCAGCAGCGCGGACGGCTTTACTTCAGCCAGCGCGGAGAAAAGGATCACGTCGTTTATCAGATCGATTTTGGCATCGAAAATGCCGTCGAAATTTTGCATGTGAGGCAGATGCAGCGCCTGGCAGGAGTCGCATTCGAAGAAAGTAATACCGGCATCATCGAGCCATTGACGTAACGTATCCAGTGTAGGTACGACCTGTAAATCCATCGCAGTGCAGCCTCTTAAATAAAAACGTTGTCCAGATTACGCAAAAAGTGCGCGCCGATCCATTTAACCGCCCGTTTTCAGGCAAAATCCCGGCGTCGCATGGCGTTCAATCCATGCGATCATTTTACCTGCAATATCGACGCCTGTGGTTTTTTCCACCCCTTCCAGCCCCGGCGAGGCGTTAACTTCCATCACCAACGGCCCGCGGTCGGCACGCAGCAGATCGACCCCCGCCACGTCCAGGACCAGCGTCTGCGCCGCTTTCACCGCAATCTCACGCTCGCGCTCGCTGATAAGGGCCACCCGTGCGATACCGCCGCGGTGCAGGTTAGAGCGAAAATCGCCCTCTTTCGCCTGCCGCTCTATGGCGGCCACCACTTCATTGCCCACCACAAAGCAGCGGATGTCGCACCCTTTAGCCTCTTTAATATACTCCTGCACCAGAATATGGGCATTCAGACCGCGAAACGCATCGATCACGCTTTCCGCCGCCTGACGCGTCTCCGCCAGTACCACTCCAATACCCTGCGTACCTTCCACCAGCTTAATGACCAGCGGCGCACCGCCCACCATGTCGATTAAATCGCTGGTGTCGTCCGGGGAGTGAGCAATCCCGGTGACGGGCAGATCGATCCCCTGGCGCGCCAGCAGTTGCAGCGAGCGCAGCTTATCGCGGGCGCGGGAAATCGCCACGGATTCATTGAGCGGATAGCTTCCCAGCATTTCAAACTGGCGCAGCGCGGCCGTGCCGTAATAGGTGATCTGGGAGCCAATACGGGGAATTACCGCATCAAAATGCGGCAATTTGCGGCCTTTGTAATGAATCGACGACGCCGCAGGGTCGATGTTCATATAGCAGGACATCGGATCGAGGATTTCAACCTGATGTCCGCGTTTCGCCGCCGCTTCTCGCAGGCGTTTACATGAATAGAGCGTTCCATCCCGGGACAATATGGCAATTTTCACCCTGCACCTCTCTAAAGACATGGTAAAAGCCTGCCTATCATACACGAGGCGCAGGAGGAATGGACTACCGCGTTGCCCAGCCCTGTTTGTGCAGGTAGTCGAGAATGAACGGGCGGTTCTCCTTGATGATGGTGCGACGAATATGGTCGCTCCAGGTGTCGCGGCGGTTGTTGCTGTCGCGCGTCAGATAGTAGTTCGCCAGCTCTTCATCGTATTGATGCAGAACGTCCTGGTCGACCGGCTGGTAGTGGTTTTCATGCACCAGCATCGCAGCAGGAATGCGCGGCTTCAGATCCGGGTTATCCGCCGGCCAGCCGAGGCACAGACCAAACAGCGGCAGCACGTGTTTCGGCAGCTTCAGCAGTTCCGTCACGCTTTCGATGTTGTTACGCAGCCCGCCAATATAGACGCCGCCAAGCCCCAGTGATTCCGCCGCCGTGAACGCGTTTTGCGCCATCAGTGCCGTATCCACAACGCCCAGCAGCAGCTGTTCCGCCAGTCCCAGCTCGGCCTCAGGGCATATTTGCAGGTGACGGTTAAAATCGGCGCAGAACACCCAGAACTCAGCCGCCTGGGCAACGTGCTTTTGTCCGCCCGTCAGCGTTACCAGCTGCTCACGCATCGCCGGATCGGTGATGCGGATAATGGAGCTGCACTGCAAAAAGCTGGAGCTGGAGGTGCCTCTTGCGCTGTCGATGATCGCGTCCCGCTGCGCCTGGGTAATCGGCTCATCGGTGAAATGGCGAATGGAACGGTGGGAACGAAGCAGGTCAATGGTTGGCGTCATTTTGTCTCTCTTTGTGTTGCGTAAAACGTATGGCAGCCAGTATAGGCAATGATCCACCTGATGTAATTGGCGAAACATAGCCTGACTGTATCAAAGTGACAGGTGAAACCTTCTTTCCATGACGGCAGGTTATCGTGCACTATAGGTGCTATTCGCCGTCAGGCTTGTTTTTTGAGGAGAGAGAAATGTTTGCAGTAATTTTTGGTCGTCCAGGATGCCCTTACTGTGTGCGCGCGAAAGAACTGGCAGAGAAACTGACTGAAGAGCGTGATGATTTTAACTTCCGTTATGTGGATATCCACGCGGAAGGCATCACTAAAGCCGATCTGGAAAAAACCGTGGGTAAACCGGTTGAAACCGTGCCGCAGATCTTCCTCGATCAGAAACACATCGGCGGCTGCACCGATTTTGAGGCCTACGCCAAAGAACACCTGGGCCTGTTTGCGGCTCAGTAATGCGAAGACGCCCTCACCCTGAGGGCGTTTTTATTTACGGTGCTTCCGCTGTTGCAGCAGGCTGCGCGTAAATAAGAAACAGAGCGCGCCCAGCGCACACCAGAAAACGCCACTCAGTAGCCACGCCACTTCCTGCCAGACGCTTCTCGACGAGAGAAACAGCACGCGCATCAGAAGCAGGCAGAGCGGGGCCGCAAGCATTGCCCCAATAAGCGGCATCACCACCTCGCCTTTACGTGAGAGAAAACCGGCTACTACCCCCGGCAGGATGAAGAACAACAGGCCCAGCTCGGGATGACCGGACGCTCTGAAGGCGCCTTTCACGTTAAAAGCGAGTGACATGCAAACGACCGTAAACAGCAAAAAACAGCTGATTACGCCAGCCCAGTTTCGTTTAAAGTTCAAACTATCCTCCTGACTTATCTCTATCAAATACAAAAATCGTCCGGTGAACGCCCAGTCAGATAAAGCAATGCGGCAATCCTTGCCAAAGCACGCACAGAAGTCGTGCGATAATAGGTGGCTGTCGGTAGCTATTACGATTAAACTAACCGACTGCTAGTGTTTAGGGTATTTATCAGGAAGCAGGGAGATGCAAAGTGATTCCCTGACTCTGAAAACAGTAGCCCAAATAGTCCTTTCATTCAACAACTTACTGGTAAACAAGAAGTTAGCCTCCGTGAATATAAACGTCGCAGACTTGTTAAATGGGAATTACATCCTGTTATTATTTGTGGTACTGGCGCTGGGCCTTTGTCTGGGTAAATTACGCCTGGGTTCAGTTCAACTTGGTAATTCCATTGGCGTTTTAGTCGTCTCCCTGTTATTAGGTCAACAACATTTCAGTATTAACACGGACGCGCTTAACTTAGGTTTCATGCTGTTTATTTTTTGCGTAGGCGTGGAAGCCGGTCCGAACTTTTTTTCCATTTTCTTCCGAGATGGCAAAAATTACCTGATGCTGGCGCTGGTGATGGTCGGCAGCGCCCTGCTGATTGCGTTAGGGCTGGGCAAGCTGTTTGGCTGGGACATCGGCTTAACGGCCGGTATGCTGGCAGGCTCGATGACCTCCACACCGGTGCTTGTCGGCGCGGGGGATACGCTTCGTCATTCTGGCATGGCCGGCACGCCGCTTTCCTCCGCGCTGGACAACCTGAGTCTGGGCTATGCCCTGACCTATCTGATTGGTCTGGTGAGCCTGATTGTTGGCGCGCGCTATCTGCCAAAACTTCAGCATCAGGATCTCCAGACCAGCGCCCAGACCATCGCCCGCGAGCGCGGCCTGGACACGGACTCCAAACGTAAAGTTTACCTGCCGGTGATCCGCGCCTACCGCGTCGGGCCGGAGCTGGTTGCCTGGACCGACGGGAAAAACCTGCGCGAGCTGGGGATCTACCGTCAGACCGGCTGCTACATCGAACGTATCCGTCGTAACGGCATTCTGGCAAACCCGGACGGTGACGCGGTGCTCCAGATGGGCGATGACATCGCCCTTGTTGGCTACCCGGACGCCCACGCGCGTCTCGATCCGAGCTTCCGCAACGGGAAAGAGGTGTTTGACCGCGACCTGCTGGACATGCGTATTGTCACCGAAGAGATTGTGGTGAAAAACCACAACGCCGTGGGCCGCCGTCTGGCACAGCTGAAGCTGACCGACCACGGTTGTTTCCTCAACCGCGTGATCCGCAGCCAGATTGAAATGCCTATCGACGATAACGTGGTGCTCAATAAAGGCGATGTGTTGCAGGTTAGCGGCGATGCCCGACGTGTTAAAACCGTTGCCGACCGTATCGGCTTTATCTCGATCCACAGCCAGGTGACGGACCTGTTAGCCTTCTGCGCCTTCTTCATTGTCGGCCTGATGATCGGGATGATCACCTTCCAGTTCAGCAACTTTAGCTTCGGCATTGGTAACGCAGCCGGTCTGCTGTTCGCCGGGATCATGCTGGGCTTCCTGCGAGCGAACCATCCCACCTTCGGCTATATCCCTCAGGGTGCGCTGAACATGGTGAAAGAGTTCGGTCTGATGGTCTTTATGGCGGGTGTCGGCTTAAGCGCCGGGAGCGGCATTGGCAACGGCCTGGGCGCGGTCGGCTGGCAAATGTTGGTTTCCGGACTTATCGTCAGCCTGGTACCGGTGGTGATCTGTTTCCTGTTCGGCGCCTACGTGCTCCGCATGAACCGCGCCCTGCTCTTCGGGGCAATGATGGGCGCGCGCACCTGCGCACCGGCGATGGAGATCATCAGCGACACCGCGCGCAGCAACATCCCGGCGCTGGGCTATGCAGGCACCTACGCCATCGCAAACGTGCTGCTGACGCTGGCAGGTACGCTGATCATCATTATCTGGCCAGGACTCGGATAACTCTTAAGTTTGCGTGTGGCGCAAAAAATTTTCGTTACGCGCAGAACTTTTTACGCAGGGTGCAGTCATAACTAGTGCCACTGCTTTTCTTTGATGTCCCCA
Organism: Enterobacter cloacae complex sp. IR5401; assembly: GCF_049238425.1. Taxonomy (NCBI): domain Bacteria; kingdom Pseudomonadati; phylum Pseudomonadota; class Gammaproteobacteria; order Enterobacterales; family Enterobacteriaceae; genus Enterobacter; species Enterobacter cloacae complex sp. IR5401. The sequence goes on from NZ_JBMKHN010000002.1 coordinate 288,328, forward strand.
ATTTGTGGAGCCCATCAACCCCGCCATTTTTGGTTCAAGGTTGATGGGTTTTTTGTTTCCTGAAATTAATACCCTTCCCTATCAATTACTTATAACACTACCTTATTTCCATGGCGGTATAGCTGATCTTCTTGCGCGGTTAAATTTTGCCTGGTCAATATCTTAAAAGAACAACGATTGAGCGTAGATATGATCGGGTTTGAACTTCGATACAGGCAGCTAGCATAAGCTGGAACGAATTAATCCACCTGATGACAGGAAAAGGAATGAAGGCTTCATCCGGGGATAGCGGCAGAAGTCTACATAAAGCTCGCTCACCACTCCAATTTCGGAATCGCTCTTCTGAAACCGGAATTTATTTAGGTCCCATGTATGCGTTCACATATCGCGTGCAATAGTATTGAGGTTATTGACGGTGGATATCACTACCCTTGCCCGTAAATGGGGCTCAAGACTACTTAAGGCCGTCTGGTTTGTGTTAATTAGCTTCCTGGCAGGACGTATGCTGGGTCCTTCAACAGCTTATATTAACCACGACGTTGCAACTGCTATTTGCGGCTTCATCTATGGTGATATTAATGCGGAGACAATGTACGAAGCATATACAAATATTGATATTTTGATTCTGTTAACATCTGCAACGATCGTCTGTCTCATAACATTGAAGATATTCAACAAAACCAGGAATCATTAATCTTCTAATCCCGCCCTGTCTGTGGCTCAAAGACGACGGCTCAACGTAGTGGTACTTCAATGAGGGCATTTATTTGCCCTTATTGCCCTTCCCTCACCTGCCACAAACATATATGATTTAATGTATATGATAAAAAAACACGCAGGATCCCCAGATGCTTCACCCCGTTCAGCTCTTCAAAACCCTCTCCGACGAAACGCGCCTCTCCATCGTCATGCTTCTGCGTGAGGCGGGCGAGTTGTGCGTCTGCGATCTCTGCGCCGCTACCAACGAGCCGCAGCCGAAAGTCTCGCGCCATATGGCCTTACTGCGCGAGGCCGGGCTGGTCATCGATCGTCGTGAGGGTAAATGGATCTACTACCGTCTCTCTCCCAACATGCCCGCGTGGGCGGCAACCGTTATCGATAACAGCTGGAACTGCCTGCGGGAAGAGACACGTATGAAGCTGAAAAACCGCCTCCCGGGCTCTTGCTGACCACAACACATTCACAAAAACAGATATAACGGAGTAAAAGATGTTTCTGGCAGGGGCTATTTTTCTGTTTACGCTGGTACTGGTTATCTGGCAGCCCAAAGGGCTCAGTATCGGCTGGAGTGCCACCATTGGCGCCGCGCTGGCGCTGGCGAGCGGTGTGATCCACGTTAACGATATTCCGGTGGTCTGGAACATCGTCTGGAATGCGACGGCCACGTTTATCGCGGTAATCGTTATCAGTTTGCTGCTGGATGAGTCCGGTTTTTTCGAGTGGGCGGCGCTGCACGTTGCTCGCTGGGGAAACGGTCGCGGGCGGTTGCTGTTTACCTGGATCGTGCTGCTGGGTGCGGCCGTGGCGGCGCTGTTCGCCAATGACGGTGCGGCATTGATCCTGACGCCTATCGTTATCGCCATGCTGCTGGCGCTGGGGTTCAGCAAGCAGGCCACGCTGGCGTTCGTGATGGCGGCGGGATTTATCGCCGATACCGCCAGCCTGCCGCTGATTGTCTCCAACCTGGTCAACATTGTGTCGGCGGACTTCTTTAAGCTGGGCTTTAGCGAATACGCCTCGGTGATGATCCCGGTTGATATCGCCGCAATTGCCGCAACGCTGGTGATGCTGCATCTGTTCTTCCGCAAGGAAATACCGCCGGAATATGACCTGGCAAAACTCCGCGAGCCTGCTTTGGCCATTCACGACCTGCCGACGTTCAGAACGGGCTGGATCGTGCTGCTGCTACTGCTCGTCGGTTTCTTTGTGCTTGAACCTCTGGGTATCCCGGTCAGCGCTATCGCAACAACTGGCGCGCTGATTTTGTTTGCCGTTGCTAAACGCGGGCACGCCATTAACACCGGAAAAGTGCTGCGCGGCGCGCCGTGGCAAATTGTTATCTTCTCGCTGGGGATGTATCTGGTGGTGTATGGCCTGCGCAACGCCGGGCTGACGGAGTCTCTTTCAGGCGTTCTTGATTACTTAGCCGGATACGGACTCTGGGTCACCACGCTGGGAACCGGATTTATCACCGCCTTCCTGTCATCCATAATGAACAATATGCCAACGGTGCTGATTGGCGCGCTCTCCATTGAGGGTAGTGCTGCAACAGGGTTGGTTAAAGAGGCGATGATTTACGCTAACGTGATTGGCTGCGATTTGGGGCCGAAAATTACCCCCATCGGGAGCCTGGCTACCCTGCTATGGCTTCATGTGCTGGCACAGAAAAACATGACTATTACCTGGGGCTACTATTTCAGGACGGGCATCATAATGACGCTGCCAGTTCTCTTTGTGACGCTTGCCGCGCTGGCGCTACGTCTCTCCTTCACACTGTAATGAGTAACGGATATGAGCCATATCACTATCTACCACAACCCGGCCTGCGGCACGTCGCGCAATACGCTGGAGATGATCCGCAACAGCGGTACGGAACCCGAAATTATTCTCTATCTTGAGAACCCACCGTCGCGTGATGAACTGACCAGGCTGATTGCAGATATGGGGATTTCCATAGGCGATCTGCTGCGCAAAAACGTCGAGCCTTATGAGCAACTGGGCCTTTCACAGGGACATTTCACCGACGACCAGCTTATCGATTTCATGCTGCAATACCCTATTCTGATTAACCGTCCGATTGTGGTGACGCCGCTGGGTACCCGTCTGTGCCGCCCTTCTGAAGTCGTTCTCGACATCCTTCCGGACGCGCAAAAAGGGGCATTTACGAAGGAAGATGGCGAAGTCGTCGTTGACGCCAACGGGAAAAAAATCTCCCGCCAGTAAGCGTAGCCGGGGTGAGTGCTATCAGACGGTATCCTCGCCCGCAATCCGCCCCACCATCACCCGGATCTCCTCCCGGGTTAACGGCGACCGGTCGGTTACAAAATGCAGCGTCATCCCCTCGATAAACGCATCCAGCGCACGGGCGGTGGCCGAATCAAACCACTGCTCAAGCGTAGTCTGGCTCATCTTCATCCAGTCCTGCATCACCGTTTTCAGCGCGGCGCTGCGGTGCATAAACGCGTATAACTGATACATCAGCGCCATATTGTGTGGCGTGGTCACGGCTGAACTGTGGATCAGCGTGGTAATGGCCTCGCACGCCCTCTCCCGCCCGGTCACCCCCGCGAAGAAATCCCGGTACTGCTGAGACATCTGCTGCGTAAACCACGTGAAGGCCTCCTCCAGAAGCGACTCCATCCCGTCGAAATAGTAGGTCATCGACCCCAGCGGCACGCCTGCGCAGGTGGCAATTTTGCGGTGCGTGACGGCATGAATACCGTGCTCAGCAATGGTGTCCAGCGTCGCCTGGAGTATCTTCTCGCGGCGGTTAGGGTCGTTCGGTGGTCTGCTCATAAAATCCTCATCCAGTTTGTGTACAAATGTACACAAAGTTGCTAGTGTTGTCGCTATTGTTGTACTTCTGGTGCTGATCCCAATGACGCTAACTTCTCCTCGCAAAGCCCTGCATCTGCGCATGTGGGCGCTGTTTATGTTCTTCTTCATCCCCGGGCTGCTGATGGCTTCCTGGGCAACGCGCACCCCGGCAATCCGCGATACGCTGTCCGTCTCGACGGCGGAGATGGGGATCGTACTGTTTGGCCTGTCGATTGGCTCGATGAGCGGCATCCTCTGCTCGGCCTGGCTGGTGAAGCGCTTTGGCACGCGCGCGGTGATTCGCACCACCATGTGCTGCGCCGTGGTGGGAATGCTCGGTCTGAGCGTGGCGCTGTGGTTCGCCTCGCCGCTGATGTTTGCCCTTGGGCTGATGGTATTTGGCGGCAGCTTTGGTGCGGCGGAAGTGGCCATTAACGTCGAGGGGGCCGCCGTCGAACAGGCGATGAACAAAACGGTGCTGCCGATGATGCATGGTTTTTACAGCCTCGGCACGCTGGCGGGCGCGGGCGTGGGGATGGCGCTGACGGCGCTGGGCATTGCGGCCAATGTGCACATTTTGCTGGCGGCGCTGGTCTGTATTATCCCGATCCTCACCGGCATCAGGGCTATTCCCGCAGGCACAGGACAACACGCCACGGACGAACAGAAGTCTGCGGAAAAAGGGTTGCCCTTTTATCGTGATTTCCAGCTAATGCTGATTGGCGTGGTGGTGCTGGCGATGGCGTTTGCTGAAGGCTCCGCCAACGACTGGCTACCGTTGCTGATGGTGGACGGGCACGGATTTAGCCCCACCTCCGGCTCGCTGATTTACGCCGGGTTTACGCTCGGCATGACCGTCGGACGCTTTACCGGGGGCTGGTTTATCGACCGTTACAGCCGCGTGGCTGTCGTCCGTGCCAGCGCCCTGCTGGGTGGGCTGGGCATCGCGATGATTATCTTTGTGGATGTGGACTGGATTGCCGGCGTGTCGGTGATCCTGTGGGGACTGGGCGCCTCCCTTGGCTTCCCGCTGACCATTTCCGCTGCCAGCGATACCGGCCCCGACGCGCCGACGCGCGTGAGCGTCGTGGCGACCACGGGCTACCTCGCTTTCCTGGTGGGCCCGCCGCTGCTTGGATTCCTCGGTGAGCACTACGGGTTACGCAGCGCGATGCTGGTGGTATTAGGGTTAGTCATTATTGCCGCCCTGGTGGCGCGAGCGGTGGCAAAACCGGAAGCAGTAACAACGTCAATGGAGAAGGGATATGAGCGTTAAACTGATTGCAGTCGACATGGATGGCTCCTTCCTGAGCGATGCGAAAACCTATAACCGCGCGCGTTTTCTGGCGCAGTACGCGCGCATGAAAGCGCAAGGCATCCGTTTTGTTGTCGCCAGCGGAAACCAGTACTACCAGCTGATCTCATTTTTCCCGGAGATCGCCCATGAAATCGCCTTCGTCGCCGAAAACGGGGGCTGGGTGGTGGATGCGGGCGAAGACGTGTTTAACGGCGAACTGTCGAAAGAGCACTTTCTGACCGTCGCCACCCTGTTAAACGATGTGCCGGGCATTGAGATAATTGCCTGCGGAAAAAACAGCGCCTACACGCTGAAAACGTATAACGACCTCTTCAAAGAGATTGCTGCGAAATACTATCACCGCCTTGAAAGCGTCAGCAGCTTTGACAACCTCAACGATATTTTCTTCAAATTCGGGCTTAACGTCTCTGACGACGAAATTCCGCGCATTCAGGCGCTGCTGCATGAGAAGCTTGGCGACATCATGGTGCCGGTGACCACGGGACACGGCAGTATCGACCTGATTATCCCCGGCGTACACAAAGCTAACGGCCTGCGGATCCTGCAAGCGCGCTGGGGCATTGAGGACAGTGAAGTGGTGGCCTTTGGCGACAGCGGTAACGACGTGGAGATGCTGCGACAGGCTGGGTTTGGCTTCGCGATGGCCAATGCCAGACCGCATATTAAAGCGGTGGCCCGCTATGAAGCGCCGAACAATAATGACGAAGGGGTGCTGGACGTAATTGATAGGGTGCTGGATGGGAGGGCGCCGTTTAATTGATTCAGTGCGCTCTGGTGCCCTCACCCTAAACCTCTCCCACAGGGCTGAGGGTTCCCCACAAAATAATGCCTGCACAGACGGCCCCCTCTCCCTTGAGGGAGAGGGCTGGGGTGAGGGGGAACATACAGCTCTGGTGGTCATTCCGTTCACTTTATGTTCCTTGCTACTCTGTCACGACATGACCGGTGAACGTGCCAGGGTGGCTCAGTCGCCACCACCCTGGCGACCCGGGCTTCCGGCGGTAAATCGCCGCTTCGCGGTGCCTTCGGCTTATTCCTTCCGGCTTATCGGGGACGGGCGGAGGTAACATCCCTGTAAAGCCCGCCCTCTCGGCGCATCCCTGCGCCTCGCCCCGGCCTACAGGAAACGCCTCAGCGATTTACAGCCGGACCGAGGCATCGCTGAAAGCCCTCAGTTATTCTGAGGCAACGTTATCGCTTTTGCTTTCAAATTACTGGGGATCCCTCAGCCCACAGGGAGAGGGAACTGTCCCGAGCTCGCCCAGGGGGGAGAGGGAATAAGGATTACGGTTGCAGGGCATTTCCGACGCGTTTGTCCTTCAGGAACACCACCATCAGACCTACCCACAGCACACCGTTTGCGAGATTGAACAGGCTGAAGAGCCCGTTTCCGCCAAAAGCATAAGCATGCTTGCTCACCTCAATTCCGACGGTGAAAATCAGCATTTGCAGCATCCCCATCGCGGCAGACACCGTGCCTTTACTCATTTCACTGGCGAACAGCGTCAGGCGTACCAGACCGGCATTCGCCACGCCGATACCAAACGCGTAAATGCTCAGCCCCGCCGTCATCCACAGGTACGCATGAGACGAGGCTACGGTCGCCACCGCCGCGATAATCAGCCCTGCCGCTATGGGCCAACCGCCCATAATAATCAGCGAACGCACGGTACGGCGTGACGTCAGACGCGCCAGCACCAGGTTACCGATAATCAGCGCGCCAAAAATCGGCACCTGTAACAGGCCATACTCATAGCTGCTAAGCTGTTCGCCGCTGATGATAATGACCGGCGACTGGGCAATCCACGCCAGCAGCGGCAGGCTGACAAAGCCCGTCGCCAGTGCGCCCGCGACAAAACGGCCATTTTTCAGCACCGCCTTATAATCCCGCCCCAGCTCTTTAAGCGAGAGCTTTTCGCCCAGGCGGGTGGCGGTCTCCGGCATCGCACGGTGCAGACCAAAGAAAGAGATGGCCGCAAGCGCGGCAAAGAGCACGAACATCCCTTCCCACGGCGCGACGTGGACCCATGCGGCTCCCACCAGCGGCCCCAGAAGCGGTGCAATCAGCGCCACGTTCGCCATCAGCGCGGTAATTTTGATACATACCGCCTCCTCAAAAGACTCCTGAATAGCGGCGTAGCCCACGGCACCAATAAAGCACAGGCTCACGCCCTGAAGGAAACGCAGCAACGTAAACTGCTCAATGTTCTGCGCCAGCAGCGTGGCGAGACAGGTGACGATAAACCATACCACGCCCGTCAGCATCACCGGGCGGCGGCCAATACGATCCGACAGCGGCCCTAAAAGCCACTGTAAAAACATGCCGCCCGCGAGATAGGCGGTCATCGATGTAGGTACCCACTCAATACCTGCGTTGTACTGCTCAACCACAGCCAGCATGCCTGGCTGGATCATGTCGTTGCCGATGTAGGTAGAGAATTCGTAAAGCACCAGACACAGAGGAAAAAGTAACGCCTGACGACCCAGACGATTACCGGAAGAAGAACGGTTTATCATGCAATCTCTTTAATATGAGAAAATCGCGATGAGTGTAATGAATTGCCGCTGTCTGAGATAGCAAATTAACGTGAAAAAACAGAAATAACGCACTTATCGTTGTTGTTTAAGGTTTCCTTAAGTTGCCCTCCCTATGATAGTGCTATTTCACGTTATTGACCGAAACTATGACACACGCCGTCAGCCCTTCAGAATTATCTAAGTTACCGACAAATAAGACAAAACGCCTTTACCGTTTGCCTGCCCGCTTTTATGGTTATCAGCTTTTCGTGCTGATCGTCCTTGCGCTGCTTTTTACCTGGCTTTCGCGCGATGAATCGCTTGACCGATGGATCACCGGCTTCTGGTATGACGCGGCGACGCATCATTTCCCGCTACAGCAAAATCCGCTGCTGGATCTGCTCAACCATCGGCTGGCGAAATATGTGGCCATTGCCCTGGCCGTCATCGCGCTGGTTTACGGGACTTACAGACGCAATGCCCGGCTGGTGACGGCCGCGCTTCTGATGGGTCTGGGCGCGCTCGTTGTAGGAGCCCTGAAAAGCATGAGCCACCACAGCTGTCCGTGGGATCTGGTGGAGTATGGCGGCAAAGCCGTCTCGTATCCCCTGTTCAGCGCGATTCCGTCAGACAGCGGACCGGGACGCTGCTTTCCCGGCGGCCACGCCTCAAGCGGGTTTATGGTGATGGGGCTGTTTTTTGCCTTCTGGCGTGAACGTCCACGCCTGGCCTGGACCTTTGTCGCGTTGGGCGTTGTTATGGGGCTGCTGATGGGATTCGGGCAGGTCATGCGCGGCGCGCATTTTTTCTCTCACAACCTGTGGGCCGGGTGGTGGGTCTGGTTTTCCCAGGTGCTGGTTTACGGGCTGGTTTCCGCCTGGTTTGCTAAAGAGTAACGAGATTATGTTAGAAAATCTGAACTACGAACTGTTTTACCTGCTCAACGCCACGCCGTCGTCACCGGAATGGATGATCGATCTCGCCACCTTCATTGCGAAAGATGTGATCAGCATTGTACCGGCGCTGGCGGTGATCCTCTGGTTATGGGGACCTCGTACACAGGTCACCGCCCAGCGCCATCTGGTGATCAAAATGGCGATGGCGATCGGCGTCAGCGTGCTGGCAAGCTACGTGCTGGGCCACGCCTTCCCACACGATCGTCCGTTTGTCGATCGCGTCGGCTACAACTTCCTGCACCATGCGCCGGACGACTCGTTCCCGAGCGATCACGGCACGGTGATCTTCACCTTTGCGCTGGCCTTCCTGTTCTGGCATCGCCTGTGGTCCGGCGTAGTGCTGATGGGCGTGGCGGTCGCCATCGCCTGGTCCCGCGTCTACCTGGGCGTGCACTGGCCGCTGGATATGGTCGGCGGTTTCCTGGTGGGGCTGATGGGCTGCGTCAGCGCAGCCATCCTGTGGAGCCTCTTTGGTCCGGCGCTTTATCGTGGATTATCACAGGCCTATCGCGTTCTGTTTGCCCTTCCGATCCGCAAAGGCTGGATACGTGACTAACCCCGGTCCGTCAGGTTACACTTGAGCCCCCGCCCTGCGGGGGCTCACTTTTTTAGCCCGAGGATCTATGGAAACACGTCGCGATGACCGCATTGCTCAGCTGCTCCAGGCGCTGAAGCGCAGCGATAAGCTGCATCTTAAGGAAGCCGCTACCCTGCTTGGCGTGTCTGAAATGACCATTCGTCGCGATCTGAACAGCGACAGCGCCCCCGTTGTGCTGCTTGGCGGGTATATTGTTCTGGAGCCGCGTAGCGCCAGCCATTATCTGTTAAGCGATCAAAAAACACGCCTGGTGGAGGAGAAGCGCAAAGCCGCGCGGCTCGCCGCCTCGCTGGTGCAGCCGCATCAAACGCTTTTTTTTGACTGCGGTACGACAACCCCGTGGATCATCGAGGCCATCGACAGCACCGTTCCCTTTACCGCCGTCTGTTATTCGCTAAACACCTTCCTGGCCTTGCAGGAGAAACCGGCGTGCCGGGTGATTTTGTGTGGCGGCGAATTTCATGCCAGCAACGCCATTTTCAAACCGCTGAATATTCAGGACACGCTGAGCAATGTATGCCCGGATATCGCCTTTTACTCTGCGGCGGGCGTGAATGTGAAACAGGGGGCAACCTGTTTTAATCTTGAAGAGTTACCGGTGAAACAGTGGGCGCTCAACGCCGCACAGCAGCATGTGCTGGTGGTTGATCACAGTAAATTTGGCAAGGTCCGTCCGGCAAGGATGGGAGAGCTGTCGCGCTTTGACGCCATCGTCAGTGATTGCCGCCCGGATGACGAGCTGGTGGCATACGCGAAAGCGCAGCAGGTGAAGTTGATGTATTGAGGTTATGCCGGGTAAGGCGAAGCCGCCACCCGGCAAAAACTTAGCTGAACCAGCTGCCAAACCAGCCGTGGAATTTCATTAACACAAAGTCCCATATCCGGCTGAAGAAGCCGCCCTCTTCCACCGCTTCCATTACCACCAGCGGACGCTGCTCAATGGATTTGCCGTTAAGCTGGAAATCTATCGTCCCGACCACCTGGCCTTTTTTTAACGGCGCGGTCAGCTGTGGCTCGGTCAGGGTATAGCTGGCTTTCAGGTTTTTCAGCTGGCCGCGTGGAATGGTGACGGCCCCCGCTTCACCTGCCCCCAGGTTTACTTCACTTTTATCACCAAACCAGACGCGCTGGCTGACGAAGGTGGCGTCCGGCTTAATCGGCGTGACGGTTTCAAAGAAGCGGAAACCCCAGGTCAGCAGTTTTTCTGACTCGTTAAAACGAATGCGGTCGGTTTTCGTGCCCAGCACCACCGAGATCAGGCGCATATCGCCCTGCGTCGCAGAAGCCACCAGGTTGTATCCGGCCCCGGCAGTTGTACCGGTTTTCATGCCGTCCACGTTAACGTTACTGCTCCAGAGCAGGCGGTTACGGTTAGGCTGGCGAATATTATTGAAGGTAAACTCTTTCTCTTTATGGATGGCGTACTCATCCGGAACGTCATGGATCAGCGCTTTGCCCAGCAGCGCCATATCGCGCGCGGTACTGAACTGACCCGGCGCATCCAGGCCGTGAACGGTTTTAAAGGTGGTATTGGTCAGACCCAGTTTTTTCGCGTAGCCATTCATCAGCCCAATAAATGAGTCCTGACTGCCCGCGACGTAATCGGCCAGCGCAATACAGGCATCATTTCCCGACTGAATAATGACCCCTTTATTCAGATCGGAAACGGAGACCTGATCACCGGGCTTCAGGAACATCACGGACGAGCCGCGCAGCGCCGGGTTACCGGTCGCCCAGGCATCTTTCCCGACGGTGACCATGTCATTCAGCTTGATCTTGCCCGCTTTTAACGCCTGGCCGACCACATAGCTGGTCATAATTTTCGTCAGGCTCGCCGGGTCGAGTTTTTCGTCGGCGTTACCTTCCGCCAGCACTTTCCCGCTGGCGTAATCCATCAGGATCCAGGCGCGCGCATCAACAGGCGGCGCTTCGGGCGCTGTCTGTTCCGCCGCATGAAGCGTTGGGGCAAAAAGGAAAAGCAGCGCCGAGCCTGCCGCCAGGCTGCGCAGAGAAGAAGTTTTTTGCGTCATAAATGCCACCCGAGTGTCCATTCTAAAAATCACGTCACAATCACCGTGTCGCAAGAAGCGATGAGTAATAGCGCACTACAGCCTTCAAAGAAACCTGTTCCAGGTAAAGTTTTTAAAGTTTATGCAATAACATTCAGATACGCTTTGATTGCGGCGTTTTTTTTAGCATCTGTTGCGTAATTGTTAGGTTTATCTCACCATGGCGAAAAGCTGACTCGGATTCACATCTCATCGGGAGTAAATATGATTACGCTGTGGGGCAGGAACAATTCGACTAACGTGAAGAAAGTGCTCTGGACGCTGGAGGAGCTGGATTTACCGTTCAACCAAATTATGGCTGGCATGGCGTTCGGGGTGAATAAAGACGCCGACTATCTGGCGATGAACCCAAACGGGCTGGTGCCGTTGCTGCGCGATGACGAGACAGACGCCACGCTGTGGGAGTCCAATACCATTGTGCGTTATCTCGCCGCGCAGTACGGCCAGGGTCGCCTGTGGGTTGAAAATCCGGCCCAGCGCGCGCAGGGCGAAAAATGGATGGACTGGGCAAACCAGACGCTTTCCCCAACGCACCGCGTGATCCTGATGGGGCTTATCCGTACGCCGGAAGCCGATCGTGATTATCCCGCCATTCATGCCGCCCAGGACGCGTGCGAGTCGCTGTTTGCGATGATGGACGACGAACTGGCGAAGCATACCTGGTTCTCCGGCGACACGTTCGGCGTGGGCGATATCGCCGTCGCCCCCTTCGTCTGGAACCTCACTAACATGGGTCTCAGCTGGACCCCGCGCCCTCACCTTGAGCGCTGGATCCAGCAGCTCAGCGAGCGCCCGGCGTATCGCAACGTGGTGATGATCCCGGTGACCTGATTACGACCCGGACGGGCTGACTTTCCAAAGCTGCCCGTCCGTCTCGTCGGTCAGCACGTACAGATAACCATCCGGCCCGACGCGCACATCGCGGATACGCTGATCTTTATCCCCAAGAATTCGCCCATCCTCCGTCACGGTATTACCCTTCACGCTCAGCACGATGACGTCTTTCTCCTTCAGCGCGCCGATAAACAGCTTGTTTTTCCACTGCGGGAAGACGTCGCTGTTGTAGAACGCCATGCCGCTGACGGCGGGCGACACTTTCCAGACAAACAGTGGTTTTTCGGTGCCTTCAACGTGCTCGCCTTTTGCTTCCGGGATTTTCAGGCCGCTGTAATTGATCCCGTGCGTCGCCAGGGGCCAGCCGTAGTTTTTGCCCTTCTCAGGAATGTTAACCTCATCCCCACCGCGTGGTCCGTGTTCGTTGAGCCACAGCGTGTCACTCCACGGGTTCATCGCCATTCCCTGCGGGTTGCGAATGCCATAGGACCAGATTTCCGGGCGCGCACCGGCGGTGTTCACAAACGGATTATCCGGTGGCACTTTTCCGTCCTCCGTCAGGCGCACCACCTTGCCCTGAAGCTTGTCCAGATCCTGCGCCGTCGGGCGCTGGTTGTTTTCACCCAGGCCAATAAAAAGATGGCCTTTGCCGTCGAACACCAGCCGTCCACCAAAGTGGTTGCCGGTAGAGAGCTTCGGCATCTGTCGGAACACCACCTGGAAGCCCTCAATGCGCGACAGGTCATCGCTCAACCGCCCGTAGCCCACCGCGGTACCCGCTTTGCCATCATTACCTGCCTCGGCGAAGCTGAGCCAGACCCGCCGTGATTGTGCAAAATCCGGGGCCAGCGCGACGTCCAGCAGTCCGCCCTGGCCGCTCGCCCACACTTTCGGCACGCCGACAATCGGATCGGAGAGCCCTTTCACTGCCTGCCAGTGCTTAAGCTGCCCGTCTTTGAGCGTGATGAGCAGCCCCTTGTTATCTGGCAGAAACGCCAGCGACCAGGGGTGATCCAGTTTTGTCTGTAGCACGTCGACCTTAACCGTCTCAGGCGCTGCAAGCAGTGAAAGCGGGAATAACAAGACTGGAAGGAAAATCAGCGAGGATCGAGGCATAACGCACTCCTTTATCGACATATGGCTTAGAGATTAGCCACTGTTCCCGGGTGCGTTACCACTTTTACAAAAGCTTAATCAGAAGGGGGAGTTGCCTCCCCCGCGTTCAGTGCCGGGCAAGCGTTTCCGGCTTGTTCAGACACATAATGCAAAGCGCGAGCGTGGTCAGGCAGTTTTCAAGCTTCTCCGCGTTAACGGCAATAAAATTCGGGCAGTCGTGACGTCCGTTCATCAAACAGACCCCGGCGATGGAGAGCACCTCGGCAGCGCGGCGCAGCGCCACTAATTCGCTTTCAGCGTAGTGCGCTTTCAGGATGGGTGCTTTTTCACGCATGAAATTGCAAAGTTCAAAGAAGTTATCACGCAGATTTTCGCTTTCGCTGACTGACATATACCCTTTCGCCTTGCGGAGTTGCAGATATGCAGCCAGGTCGATTCGGGCGTTGATCAGCTTGTTAAGCAGATCGCGTTTCAGTCTGTCAACGGACATGCTATTCCTCCCCTTTCAGCCATGTTACCTCATTAAGAATAAGGTCATTTTTTGTACAATGTAATGCCTGGGATCAATAAACGATAAATGATTAACATTCTTTACAATGTTACAACGATTGCCGGCCTCAACTGCGCCATCAAGAGTGTATAAATCCCCTGCGATACGCTGTAAAATCCCGCCCTGATAACTCCATAATTGATGAATTTTTAACCTATGAGCAATGTTACGCACCCGCCGAAAATCGGCTTTGTCTCCCTGGGCTGCCCGAAGAACCTGGTGGACTCCGAACGCATCCTGACTGAACTTCGCACTGAAGGCTATGACGTGGTGCCAAGCTACGACAACGCCGACATGGTGATCGTCAACACCTGCGGCTTTATCGACAGCGCGGTTCAGGAATCCCTGGAAGCCATTGGTGAAGCCCTGACGGAAAACGGCAAAGTGATTGTGACCGGCTGCCTGGGCGCAAAAGAAGACCAGATCCGTGAAGTGCACCCGAAGGTGCTGGAGATCACCGGTCCACACAGCTACGAGCAGGTGCTGGAACATGTTCATCACTACGTCCCCAAACCAAAGCACAACCCGTTCCTGAGCCTGGTGCCGGAACAGGGCGTGAAGCTGACGCCGCGCCACTACGCCTACCTGAAAATTTCCGAAGGCTGCAACCATCGCTGCACCTTCTGCATCATCCCGTCGATGCGTGGCGATCTGGTGAGCCGTCCGATTGGCGAGGTGCTGGCAGAAGCCAAACGCCTGGCCGACGCGGGCGTGAAGGAGCTGCTGGTCATCTCCCAGGACACCTCCGCCTACGGCGTGGACGTTAAACACCGTTCCGGTTTCCACAACGGTGAGCCAGTGAAAACCAGCATGGTCGGCCTGTGCGAGCAGCTGGCTAAGCTCGGGATCTGGACGCGTCTGCACTACGTCTACCCGTACCCGCACGTTGACGATGTGATCCCGCTGATGGCGGAAGGCAAAATCCTGCCGTACCTGGATATCCCGCTACAGCATGCCAGCCCGCGCATTCTGAAGCTGATGAAACGCCCTGGCTCCGTTGACCGCCAGCTGGCGCGCATCAAGCAGTGGCGTGAAATCTGTCCGGATCTGACCCTGCGCTCCACCTTTATTGTCGGCTTCCCGGGTGAAACCGAAGAAGATTTCCAGATGCTGCTCGACTTCCTGAAAGAGGCGCGTCTGGATCGCGTCGGCTGCTTCAAGTACAGCCCGGTTGAAGGCGCAACGGCCAACGAGCTGGCGGACCAGGTACCGGAAGAGGTCAAAGAGGAGCGCTGGAACCGCTTTATGCAGCTGCAACAGCAGATCTCTGCTGAACGCTTGCAGGAGAAAGTGGGCCGCGAAATTCTGGTGATTATCGACGAAGTGGACGAAGAAGGCGCGATTGGCCGCAGCATGGCGGATGCGCCTGAAATCGACGGCGCGGTGTACCTGAACGGCGAAACCAACGTCAAGCCGGGCGATATTATTCGCGTGAAGGTCGAAAACGCCGACGAGTATGATTTGTGGGGCAGCCGGGTTTAATCTCCCCACGCCTCTGTTCCAGGCCGGGTAAGGCGTCGCCGCCACCCGGCACATTCCACAGCACTACCCTTTTATCCGCGGATCCAGCGCGTCGCGCAGCCCATCCCCCAGTAAATTAAACGCCAGCACGGTCAGGAAAATCGCCAGGCTCGGGAAGATCGCCACGTGTGGCGCAATCACCATATCCGCCCGCGCCTCGTTCAGCATCGCGCCCCACTCCGGCGTCGGCGGCTGTGCGCCTAACCCCAGAAACGACAGGCTGGCCGCCGAGATAATCGACACGCCTATGCGCATGGTGAAATAGACCACGATAGACGAGACCGTTCCCGGCAGAATATGGCTGAACAGGATGGTGGCATCGCTGGCTCCCATGCTGCGCGCCGACTCGATAAAGGTCTGCTGCTTCAGCACCAGCGTGTTGCCACGTACCAGACGCGCGAAAGCGGGAATCGAGAATACCGCCACGGCGATGATGACGTTCGCCATGCCGCTGCCCATCACCGCCACCACGGCAATCGCCAGCAGAATACCGGGAAAGGCAAACAGCACATCGCAGATACGCATGATTATGCGGTCCCACCAGCCTTCGTAGTACCCGGCCACCAGCCCCAACACGGTGCCAATTGCTGCGCCCATCAGCACCGCAAAGACCCCGGCCGCCAGCGAGATCTGCGCCCCTACCAGCACGCGGCTGAAAATATCGCGCCCGAGCGAGTCCACGCCAAACCAGTGCATCATCGACGGTCCATCGTTCAGCCGGTCGTAATCGAAGTAGTTTTCCGCATCAAACGGGGCTAACCAGGGGGCGATAATCGCCACCAGGATCAGCAGTAACACAAACAACCCGGCGACCATAGCGACGGGCTGACGACGGAATCGACGCCAGAACTCAATCCACGGGGTGCGAATATGGTCCGGCCTGATCCCCGGCATAGCGTTTAAAATGGCCTGGCGACGCCAGTTCAGTAATCGCATCTTACTTATACCTGATGGCCGGGTTAATGGCGGCGTACAGCACATCCACCACTAAGTTGATAAGAATAAACTCCAGCGAGAAAAGCAGGACTTCAGCCTGAATGACCGGATAGTCACGCATATCGACCGAGTCGACCAGCAGGCGCCCCAGCCCCGGCCAGTTAAAGACCTTCTCAACCACAATAGAGCCGCCCAGCAGGAAGCCGAACTGTAGCCCCATCATCGTGACCACCGGTATCATCGCATTACGAAAACCATGCTTCAGAATGACCCATTTCTCACTCACCCCTTTTGCCCGCGCGGTGCGAATGTAATCTTCGCTCAGCACGTCGACAAACGAGGCGCGGGTAAACCGGGCCATCACCGCCGCAACGGCCGCGCCAAGCGTCATAGAGGGAAGAATGTAGTGCTTCCAGGTGTCGGCCCCGACGGTCGGCAACCAGCCCAGCTCAACGGAGAAAATCTGCATCAGTAGCATGCCCAGCGCAAACGCCGGGAAAGAGATGCCGGTGACAGCCAGCGCCATACCGAGCTTATCCGGCCAGCGGTTGCGCCAGACGGCGGCGACAATCCCCGCTCCCAGGCCAAACACTACCGCCCAGCTCATACTGGCAATCGTTAACCAGAAGGTAGGCATAAAGCGGCTGGCAATCTCCTCCGACACCGGACGACGCGACACCATTGAGATGCCGAAATCGCCCTGAAGGACATTGCCAATGTAACGCAGAAATTGCCTGTACAGCGGCTGGTCAAGACCGAGCTGTTTACGCACCAGTTCAATAACCGTCGCATCCGCTTCCGGTCCGGCAATCAAACGCGCTGGATCGCCGGGCAGCATATGGACAAACAAAAACACCAGCACGGCCACAATCAGCAGCGTCGGGATAAGCCCCAGCAGGCGTTTACACACATAATTCAGCATGAGTTTTATTTTAAATCCGCGTCATCAAAGCTAAAGCCCGTATCCGGCATGATGTAAAAACCGGTCAGCGCTTTGTTGTGGGCTGAGACCAGTTTTTCCACCACCAGCGGCACCCACGGCGACTCTTTCCAGATAATGTCCTGCGCCTCTTTGTACAGGCGCGCTTTCTCTTCCGGTTTGGTGGTTTTCAGGGCATCGGCCAGATCTTTATCCACCTGCGGATTACTGTAGAACGCGGTATTGAACAGCGTTGGCGGCCAGTTCTGGGAAGCGAACAGCGGCGACAGGGACCAGTCCGCTTCGCCGGTTGAAGCCGTCCAGCCGGTGTAGAACATCCGCACGCCGCTCTCTTTCTGCCCTTTGCCTTCTACTTCCGCCGCTCGCTGTCCGGCATCCATCGCCGTGACCCTGGCTTTAATGCCCACCTGCGCCAGCTGCTGCTGGGTAAATTGCAGCACCTTCTGCGCGGTACTGTGGTTATGAGACGACCACAGCGTGGTGCTAAAGCCGTTCGGATAGCCCGCCTCTTTCAGCAGCTCCCGCGCTTTCGCCGGATCGTACGGCCATGGCTGGTAGCTCTGCGCATACTCGATGGCTGGCGGCATCACGCCCGTCGCGGGAGTGGCGTAACCGGCAAAGGCCACCTTCACCAGCGCCGGACTGTTAATGGCGTAGTTGATGGCTTCGCGCACCTTCGGGTTATCGAACGGTTTCTGCGTGACGTTCATGCTGATGTAGCGCTGCATAATCGACGGGCTGGCCACCAGCTCCAGCTTGCTGTTTTTCGCCAGCAGCGCCGCCTGTTCGTAAGGGATCGGGAAGGCAAACTGCGCTTCGCCGGTTTGCAACATCGCGGCACGGGTATTGTTGTCCACGACCGGACGCCAGGTGATTGTATCCAGCTTCGGCAGCCCCTGCTGCCAGTATCCGGCGAATTTTTTCACCTTCACATAATCGGTCTGGTTCCAGGTAAGCAGTTCGTACGGTCCGGTCCCCACCGGGTGGAAGCCAATCTCTTTGCCGTATTTTTTCAGGGCAGCGGGTGAAATCATCGCCGTCGCGGGATGCGCCAGGATATTGATAAACGCCGAGAACGGCTCTTTCAGGACGATCTTCACCGTCGCCGGGTCAACCACCTCGGTGCTGGCGATATTTTTATACAGGTTGTAGCGCTTAAGACCGTTCTCCGGATTGCTGGCACGGTCCAGGTTGATCTTAACCGCCTCGGCGTTGAAGTCGGTGCCGTCCTGGAACTTCACGCCGGTACGGAGCTTAACGGTATAGACCAGCCCATCGTCCGACACGGTATAGCCTTCCGCCAGCACGTTTTTCAGCTTCATCTCGCGGTCCAGGCCGAACAGCCCCTGGTAGAAAGATTTTGCCACCGCCTGAGAAAGGGTGTCGTTAGCATCATACGGATCCAGCGTCGTGAAGTTAGACCCCACAGCCACCACCACATCTTTCGCCGCGAACGCGGGGGCGGCGGCCAGCGCAGCCGTCACGCTCGCGGCAAGCAGCCATTGACGAGCAACAAAAGGAACCATTGTGTTCTCCTGCCTGTTGTAAGTTATAACCGCGAGAATGCATTGCCCTGACGCGGTGGTGCGACAAAATGACCGGGACCCACCTCACGCAGCGCCACGCGCTCAAGGGTTTCGCCCCGTTTACGAATATTGCTCGGCATTTCGTCCTGCAACAGCACGCGCTGGGCGTGACGATGCTGAGGATCGGCAACCGGTACGGCGGCCATCAGCTTGCGGGTGTACGGGTGCTGCGGGTTTTCAAACACCGCCCGACGGGGGCCGATTTCAACTATTTGCCCCATGTACATCACCGCCACGCGATGGCTGATCCGCTCCACCACCGCCATATCGTGGGAGATAAACAGAAACGCAATGCCTAAATCCCGCTGTAAATCGAGCAGGAGATTGATGATTTGCGCGCGGATGGAGACATCCAGCGCTGACACGGACTCATCCGCAATCACCACCTTCGGATTCAGGGCTAATGCCCGGGCTATGCAGATACGCTGTCGCTGACCGCCAGAAAATTCGTGCGGATAACGCCAGGCATGCTCCGGCTTCAGGCCCACGCGCTCCAGCAGCCACGCGACGCGGCGCTGCGCGGCTTCACCGTCGAGCAGGTTATGCACCCGCAGCGGCTCCATAATCGAGTACCCCACCGTATGGCGCGGATCGAGCGACGCATAAGGATCCTGGAATATAAACTGAATATTCCGGCGTACCGCCTGCAATTTACTGTTAGGGAGCGTGTCGATGCGCTCACCGTTGAAGGTGATGCTCCCCTCCTGCGACGCCACCAGCCTGAGCAGCGCCCGTCCGGTGGTGGATTTACCGCAGCCGGACTCCCCCACCAGCGCCAGCGTTTCGCCCGGCCAGAGATCAAAACTGACGTTTTCAACCGCATGCACTTCGCGCTTCACGCGATTGAGGATCCCGCTACGCAGCGGGAAACGGGTCACCAGGTCACGCACTTCGAGGATTGGCCTGCCGGGAACCACCGTATCCTGCTCGGTTTCGTCTTCCTGCTTGCCCTGTTCGGTCTGTGAGATCAGCGGAAAACGGCGCGGAAAATCACTGCCATTCATGGCCCCCAGACGCGGGACCGCCGCCAGCAGCGCTTTGGTATAAGAATGCGCCGGCGCATGAAAGACCTGCTCCACCGTGCCGGTTTCCACGGCATTGCCCTGATGCATAACCAGCACCCGATCGGCAATGTCCGCCACCACCCCCATATCGTGGGTAATGAAAATCACCCCCATCTCCATCTCCTGCTGCAACACCTTAATCAGTTGCAGGATCTGGGCCTGAATAGTGACATCCAGCGCCGTGGTGGGTTCGTCCGCAATGAGTACCGCCGGACGGCACGACAGCGCCATCGCAATCATCACCCGCTGGCGCATGCCGCCGGAAAGCTGATGCGGGTAGCGGGACAAAATCGCGTGCGCCTCAGGGATACGCACCAGCTCCAGCATCCGTTTTGCTTCGTTGAGCGCCTCATCACCGCTCAGTCCCTGATGCAGGCGGATAGATTCGGCAATCTGCTCGCCCACCGGGAAAACCGGGTTCAGGGAGGTCATCGGCTCCTGAAAAATCATCGCAATATCTGCCCCGCGCACACCCTGCATCCGGGACGCGCTCAGCTCGTTGAGATCGATAACCTGACGGTTGCGACGGCGCAACAGCATCCGCTCGCTGGTGACCTGCCCGCCCGTCTGCTCAAGCAGACGCATCAGCGCCAGCGCGGTAACGGATTTACCGGAACCTGATTCGCCAACAATCGCCAGCGTCTCGCCGCGTCTGAGCGAAAACGATAAATTCTGTACTGCGGGGATGAACTGCCGCTCTTCCTGAAACGCAATATTCAGTTGGTGGACAGCCAGCACTTCGCAGTTGTCCAGCTCTTCACGGTGCGGCACGCAATGCCCCCTTATTCACGATAAATGCCTGTGCTGGGCGCATCGCCGGCATACCCCCACGCCCGGTACATTCCTTCACTGTTGAACGGCAGAGCCACGTTGCCCTCCCGATCCACCGCAATTAAGCCGCCAATCCCGCCCAGCGCCGGCAGTTTCTCCATCACTACCCGCTCGCAGGCTTCACTCAGGCTTAATCCGCCGTAATCCATTAGTGCGGTAATGTCGTAGGCCGCCAGCGCGCGGATAAACACTTCGCCGGTGCCGGTGCATGACACCGCCGCGGTGGCGTTATTGGCGTAACACCCGGCCCCCGGCAGCGGGCTGTCGCCGACGCGACCGGGAAGTTTGTTGGTCATGCCGCCTGTCGACGTCGCGGCGGCGAGGTTACCGGCTTTATCCAGCGCCACCGCGCCTACCGTGCCCATTTTGCTGCGTTCATCGAGCGGCGCGGCATGGTCCAGCTGCGTCATCCCCGCTGTACGGGCCTCCAGCAGTTGCCGGTAACGCTCCTCGGTGGAAAAAAGCTCGGGCGAGACCGTGTCCATCCCGTGCTCGACGGCAAATTTTTCCGCCCCCGCCCCGGCCAGCAGCACATGCGGGCTTTGTTCCATCACCAGACGCGCGGCCAGCACCGGATTACGCAGACGGCTGACGCCCGCTACCGCGCCCGCTTTCAGGGTGACGCCGTCCATCACGCAGGCATCCAGCTCGTGCGTTTCATCGCGCGTAAAGACCGAGCCAATACCGGCATTAAACAGCGGACACTCCTCCAGCAGGCGCACCGCTTCGGTCACCACGTCCAGCGCGCTGTCGCCCGCTTCCAGCATCCGCTGGCCTGTTTCCACAATGGCGTTCAGCGCATCAATATAACGCTTCTCCTGCTCGGGACTGAGCTGTGCACGGGTGATTGCCCCGGCACCGCCATGAATTGCGATAACCGCTTTACTCATTTCGCATCACCCATCAGCCTGGCTGGCTGCTTTTTCTATAAATATCATTATCGTCGACGAATCTTCAGATGATTTTTGAATATAGAAAGACGCAACTGTGATGTAAAGCGTACACCCATCGGGTCATACAGTTAGCCGCACTTTTCTGCCATAATGAGCGCTTTCGTTGTTACTCCGCAGGAGCCCACCATGGATTTTACCGCCGGATTGATGCCGCTTGAGACGGCACTCTCGCAGATGCTTGATCGTATTACTCCCCTGCACGACGTTGAGACGCTGCCGCTTGTGCGCTGTTTTGGCCGTATTGCCGCGCGCGATATCGTCTCGCCGCTGAACGTGCCGGGGTTCGATAACGCGGCGATGGACGGCTATGCCGTACGTCTGGCGGATCTGCAAACGGGTCAGCCGCTGCCGGTGGCAGGTAAAGCGTTTGCCGGGCAGCCGTTCAACGGTGAGTGGCCAGCGGGCACCTGCGTGCGTATTATGACCGGCGCGCCGGTGCCAAAGGGCTGTGAAGCCGTGGTGATGCAGGAAGAGACCGAACAAACGGACGACGGCGTGCGCTTTACCGCCAGCGTCAAAGCGGGACAAAATATCCGCCATATCGGGGAAGACATTACCCTGGGCGCAACGGTCTTTGCCGCCGGGCAAAAGCTGACGGTCGCCGAACTGCCGGTGCTGGCATCGCTTGGCATCGCGGAGATTGACGTGGTCCGCAAAGTGCGCGTGGCGGTGTTCTCCACGGGAGACGAGCTACAGCTTCCGGGTCAGCCGCTGAACGAGGGGCAGATTTACGACACCAACCGTCTGGCGGTGCACCTGATGCTTGAGCAGCTGGGCTGCGAGGTGATTAACCTCGGTATCATTCCTGACGATCCGCAAAAACTGCGCGCGGCGTTTATCGACGCTGACGCCTCTGCCGACGTGGTGATCAGCTCCGGCGGCGTTTCGGTTGGCGAAGCGGATTACACCAAAACCTTGCTTGAAGAGCTGGGTGAAATCGCCTTCTGGAAGCTGGCGATTAAGCCGGGCAAACCGTTCGCGTTTGGTAAACTTCCGCACAGCTGGTTCTGTGGCCTGCCGGGTAACCCGGTCTCTGCCGCGCTGACCTTCTACCAGCTGGTGATCCCGCTGCTGGCGAAGCTTTCAGGCAACAATGCCAGCCCGCTGCCGGAACGTCTGCGCGTGCGGGCGGCAACGCGCCTCAAAAAATCACCGGGCCGTCTCGATTTCCAGCGCGGCATTCTGGCGCGCAACGCCGACGGCGAGCTGGAGGTGAGCACCACCGGGCATCAGGGTTCGCACATCTTTAGCTCCTTCAGCCAGGGTAACTGCTTTATCGTGCTGGAGCGCGATCGCGGCCACGTTGAGGCGGGCGAATGGGTTGAAGTGGAACGCTTTAACCACCTGTTCGGAGGCTGACATGACGATGGAACTGAGCGACCCGGAGATGATGCGCTATAACCGCCAGATCGTGCTGCGCGGATTTGATTTCGAGGGTCAGGAGGCGCTCAAGGCGGCCAGCGTGCTGGTTGTTGGTCTTGGCGGGCTGGGCTGCGCGGCAGCACAATACCTGGCTGCGGCGGGCGTCGGCAGCATGACGCTGCTGGATTTCGACACCGTGTCGGTGTCCAACCTGCAACGCCAGACGCTGCACAGCGACGCGACGGTCGGTCAGCCTAAAGTGGAATCAGCACGCACGGCGCTGGCGCGCATTAACCCCAACGTTCAGTTCACCCTGATTGACGCGATGCTGGATGACGACGCGCTGTTTGCGCAGATTGCACGGCATGACCTGGTGCTGGACTGCACCGATAACGTCGCCATTCGCAACCAGCTCAATGCGGGCTGCTTTGCCCATAAAACGCCGCTGATTTCCGGCGCGGCCATCCGCATGGAGGGGCAAATCACTGTCTTCACCTACGCTGAAGGAGAGCCCTGCTACCGCTGCCTGAGCCGTCTGTTTGGCGAGAATGCCCTCACCTGCGTCGAGGCGGGCGTAATGGCGCCGCTGGTTGGCGTTATCGGTTCCTTGCAGGCCATGGAGGCGATCAAAGTGCTGGCGCACTATGGCACGCCCGCCGCGGGTAAAATCGTGATGTATGACGCGATGACCTGCCAGTTTCGCGAGATGAAGCTAATGCGTAATCCCGGGTGTGAGGTGTGCGAAGGTTAAAGCAAACGGCAACCTTCAGGTTGCCGTTTTAGTGTTTGTTCCCTCTCCCTGTGGGAGAGGGTTGGGGTGAGGGCATCAGGCCACACCCATCAAATAGACGTCCGCCCAAACGCCCCCTGCCAGTCCTGCTCAAACTTCACAATTGCCGCATCCACCGCCGGAGAGGTAATAAACTGCTGCGCCACGTCCAGCGGCAGCGTGATGGACTCGCACCCTGCCAGCAGGCAGTCCAGCGCCTGGCGCGGGGTTTTAAAGCTCGCCGCCAGCACTTTTGACTGCGGCGCGTGCAGGGTCAGCAACTGTTGCAGTTCGACCACCGTCTGGATCCCGTCCCCGCCCTGCACGTCCACGCGGTTCACGTAAGGGGCTACATACTCAGCCCCCGCCAGCGCGGACAGCATCCCCTGCGCGGCACCGTAGACCGCCGTGCCCAGGGTCGGGATCCCTTCCGCCTTCAGCATCTTGATCGCCGCCAGCCCTTCTGCGGTCACCGGCACTTTCACCACCAGATCGTTAATGATGGCGCGCAGCTTACGCGCGTCTTCCACCATCCCCTCGGCGGTCTTCGCCATCACCTGAGCGAACAGCCGGCCCTTGCCGCCCAGCGCGTCGTGCAGCGCGGGCAGTAGCTCTTCCAGGGGGGTTTTACCCGCCGCCACAATGCTTGGGTTAGTGGTCACGCCCGCCAGCGGGAAGATACGCGCCAGCTTTTTGACTGCCGCAACGTCAGATGTGTCGAGATAAAGTTCCATGATGTCACCCTCACATTTAGCCTGCACTTACCCTATCACAGCAAAACCTGCTCAGGAATTGACCCATATCAAGATAACTTTCATTCGAAAGTAATTCAATCTTCATATGTAATACGAGGGCAAAAAAATGATCTTCAATATACAGCGTTACTCCACCCACGACGGCCCAGGTATTCGA
Source organism: Enterobacter cloacae complex sp. IR5401 (assembly GCF_049238425.1). NCBI lineage: Bacteria > Pseudomonadati > Pseudomonadota > Gammaproteobacteria > Enterobacterales > Enterobacteriaceae > Enterobacter > Enterobacter cloacae complex sp. IR5401. The sequence continues at coordinate 312,697 of NZ_JBMKHN010000002.1, forward strand.
ACCGTGGTATTCCTGAAAGGCTGCTCGCTGGGCTGTCGCTGGTGTCAGAACCCGGAAAGCCGCTCCCGCAGCCGGGACGTGCTGTTTGATGCGCGTCTTTGCCTGGACGGCTGTGAACTGTGTCAGCAGGCCGCGCCGGGGTGTGTTGAACGCGCGCTGAACGGGCTGGTCATTCATCGTGAGAAGCTTAACGACGAGACGCTCATTGCCCTCACCGACTGCTGTCCGACCCAGGCGCTTACCGTCTGCGGTGAAGAGAAGCAGGTGGAGGAGATTATGGCCACCGTGCTGCGAGACAAGCCCTTCTACGACCGCAGCGGCGGCGGGATCACCCTTTCCGGCGGCGAGCCGTTTATGAATCCTGACCTGGCGCACGCCCTGTTTAAAGCCAGCCATGAACAAGGCATTCATACCGCCGTTGAAACCTGCCTTCACGTCCCCTGGCATTATATCGAGCCTTCACTGCCGTATGTCGATCTGTTCCTGGCGGACCTGAAGCATGTGGACAGTGACGTATTCAAACAGTGGACTGATGGCTCAGCCAGACGGATCCTGGACAACCTGAAGCGCCTGGCCGCCGCCGGGAAAACAATCACCATTCGCGTGCCGCTGATCCAGGGCTTTAACGCCGATGAAGCGTCCGTTACCGCCATTACCAACTTCGCTGCCGATGAACTCGGCGTCCACGATATTCATTTTCTGCCGTATCACACGCTGGGCATGAACAAATACACCCTGCTCGGCCAACCCTACTCTGCCCCTGACAAACCGCTGGATAACCCTGCCCTGCTGGACTTCGCGCAGCAGTACGCCTGCCAGAAAGGGTTAACCGCGACCTTACGAGGATAAACTTATGACCACCCTGAATCTCAACACCCTCAGCGAGCGCATTAAGGCGCACAAAACGGCCCTGGTGCATATCGTGAAGCCGCCGGTCTGTACCGAGCGCGCCCAGCATTACACCGAAATGTACCAGCAGCACATGGACAAGCCGATCCCGGTGCGCCGCGCCCTGGCGCTGGCGCATCACCTGGCCAAGCGCACCATCTGGATCAAGCACGATGAGCTGATCATCGGGAACCAGGCAAGCGAAGTGCGCGCCGCGCCGATCTTCCCGGAATATACCGTCTCCTGGATTGAGAAAGAGATTGACGACCTGGCGGACCGTCCGGGCGCGGGCTTTGCGGTGAGCGAAGAGAACAAGCGCGTGCTGCATGCGATCTGCCCATGGTGGCGCGGCCAGACGGTGCAGGATCGCTGCTACGGCATGTTCACCGACGAGCAGAAAGGCCTGCTGGAAACCGGCATCATCAAAGCCGAAGGCAACATGACCTCCGGCGACGCGCACCTGGCGGTGAACTTCCCTCTGGTGCTGGAGAAAGGGCTGGACGGCCTGCGCGCCAAAGTGGCCGAGCGCCGCTCACGCATCAACCTGACGGTGCTGGAAGACCTGCACGGCGATCAGTTCCTGAAAGCCATTGATATTGTGCTGGAAGCCGTCAGCCTGCACATCAAACGCTTCGCCGATCTGGCGCGCGAGATGGCCTCCAGCGAAACCCGCGAAAGCCGCCGCGACGAGCTGCTGGCGATGGCAGAAAACTGCGACGTGATTGCTCACGAGCCGCCAAAAACCTTCTGGCAAGCGTTACAGCTGTGCTACTTCATTCAGCTAATCCTGCAAATTGAGTCCAACGGCCACTCCGTCTCCTTTGCCCGTATGGACCAGTACCTTTACCCGTACTATCGCCGCGACGTGGAGCTGGACCAGAGCCTGGACCGCGAGCACGCCATCGAGCTGCTGCACAGCTGCTGGCTGAAGCTGCTGGAAGTGAACAAAATCCGCTCCGGCTCGCACTCGAAGGCTTCCGCCGGTAGCCCGCTGTACCAGAACGTCACCATCGGCGGCCAGAAGCTGGTCAACGGTGAGCCGATGGACGCGGTGAACCCGCTCTCGTACGCGATTCTGGAATCCTGCGGTCGCCTGCGCTCCACCCAGCCGAACCTGAGCGTGCGCTACCACGCGGGCATGAGCAACGACTTCCTCGACGCCTGCGTGCAGGTGATCCGCTGCGGCTTCGGGATGCCAGCGTTCAACAACGATGAAATCGTCATTCCGGAATTCATCAAGCTCGGCGTTGAACGCGACGACGCCTACGACTACGCGGCCATCGGCTGCATCGAAACCGCGGTGGGCGGCAAATGGGGCTACCGCTGCACCGGCATGAGCTTTATCAACTTCGCCCGCGTGATGCTGGCCGCGCTGGAAGGCGGCCGCGACGCCACCAGCGGCAAGGTGTTCCTGCCGCAGGAGAAAGCCCTCTCTGCCGGTAACTTCGATAACTTCGAGGAGGTGATGGCGGCGTGGGATACCCAGATCCGCTACTACACCCGCAAATCCATCGAGATTGAGTACGTGGTGGATACCATGCTGGAGGAGAACGTCCACGATATTCTCTGCTCGGCGCTGGTGGACGACTGCATCGAGCGCGCGAAAAGCATCAAGCAGGGCGGCGCGAAGTATGACTGGGTGTCCGGCCTGCAGGTGGGCATCGCCAACCTCGGCAACAGCCTGGCGGCGGTGAAGAAGCTGGTGTTCGAACAGGGCGTCATCGGCCAGCAGCAGCTGGCGGCGGCGCTGGCCGATGATTTCGACGGACTGACCCACGAGCAGCTGCGCCAGCGCCTGATCAACGGCGCGCCGAAGTACGGCAACGACGACGACAGCGTGGACCTGCTGCTGACCCGCGCCTACGAAACCTACCTTGAAGAGCTGAAGCAGTATCACAACCCACGCTACGGCCGCGGCCCGATTGGGGGTAACTACTACGCGGGCACGTCGTCTATCTCAGCAAACGTGCCGTTTGGCGCAGCGACCATGGCGACGCCGGACGGGCGTAAGGCGCATACCCCTCTGGCGGAAGGGGCCAGCCCGGCTTCCGGTACCGACCACCTCGGGCCGACGGCGGTGATTGGCTCCGTGGGTAAACTGCCGACGGAAGCGATTCTTGGCGGCGTGCTGCTTAACCAGAAGCTGAACCCGTCGACGCTGGAAAACGACAGCGATCGCCAGAAGCTGATGGTGCTGCTGCGCACCTTCTTCGAGGTGCATAAGGGCTGGCATATTCAGTACAACATCGTCTCGCGCGAAACGCTGCTGGAGGCGAAGAAACACCCGGACCAGTACCGCGACCTGGTGGTGCGCGTCGCGGGTTACTCGGCGTTCTTCACCGCCCTGTCGCCGGATGCGCAGGACGATATTATCGCCCGTACTGAGCATACGCTGTAATAATGTATCCCCTCTCCCACGGGGAGAGGGAGAAAACACTAAAAACGGCAACCTCGGTTGCCGTTTTGCTTTTACTTTCGAATGAAATTAAATTTGTGCTCCCCGTCACCTTGTTATTAGAATGTTTCAAAACGCAGTGACCCAGGAGCACAGTATGACCGTAAAAGTTATCGTCACCGATATGGACGGAACTTTCCTTGATGATGCCAAGCAGTACGATCGTGACCGCTTCCAGGCACAGTTTAAACAGCTTAAAGCCCGCAACATTGAATTTGTTGTCGCCAGCGGCAACCAGTATTACCAGCTCATCTCGTTTTTCCCGGAACTGAAGGATCAAATCTCCTTCGTGGCGGAAAACGGCGCGCTGGTCTTCGATCACGGCGAACAGATTTTCCACGGCGAACTGACCCGCCATGAGTCGCAGATCGTGATTGGCGAACTGCTGAAAGACAAAGGGCTGAACTTCGTGGCCTGCGGGCTGGAGAGCGCCTACGTCAGCGATAAAGCGCCGGACGCGTTCGTGGCGCTAATGTCAAAGCACTACCACCGCTTAAAGCGCATCAGCGATTACCGCGACATTGACGACGTGCTGTTTAAGTTCTCCCTGAACCTGCCGGACAGCGATATTCCTAATCTGGTGGATAAACTCCACGTCTCCCTGGACGGCATCATGAAGCCGGTCACCAGCGGCTTTGGCTTTGTCGATTTAATTATCCCCGGCCTGCACAAAGCCAACGGCATCAGCCGCCTGCTGAAGCGCTGGAAAATCTCTCCGCAAGAGTGCGTGGCCATTGGCGACAGCGGCAACGATGCCGAGATGCTGAAGCTGGTGAAATATTCCTTTGCGATGGGTAACGCGGCAGAGAGCATCAAAGAAATCAGCCGCTACAGCACCGATGACAACAACCATCACGGCGCGCTGAACGTCATTCAGGCCGTGCTCGACGCGCACTCCCCGTTCGACGCCTGATCCTCTTCTCGCCGGAGCCCTGCTCCGGCACCCTCACTCATTTTCCCGTCCTGTGGCGCACGTCAAGTTTTTAAACTTGCATTAACTTATTTTTAACTTAAAGTATCACTTGTAGATACTTTTACTTTCGAATGAAAGATGCGAGGCAGTTATGACCTTTACCAGTGAAACCTTGCCGGCGGATCACAAAGCGGCAATCCGTGAGTTGAAACGTGAATTACGCGCGCAGATCGGCGACGTGCAGGCGGTGTTCGACAAGCTCAGCGACAGCATTGCCACCCGCGTGGCGGAAATTAACGCCCTTAAAAATAAAGGTGAATCCGTCTGGCCGGTGATCCCGTTTAACGATGTGAAAAACGGCACGATTACCGACGCACAGCGCGAGGCCGTTAAGCGCCGCGGCTGCGCGGTGATTAAAGGTCACTTCCCGCGCGAGCAGGCGCTGGCGTGGGATCAGTCGATGCTTGACTACCTCGATCTGAACAAGTTTGATGAGGTGTACAAAGGGCCAGGCGATAACTTCTTCGGCACCCTGACCGCCTCCCGTCCGGAGATTTACCCGATCTACTGGTCGCAGGCGCAAATGCAGGCGCGCCAGAGCGAAGAAATGGCGCAGGTGCAGTCGTTCCTGAACCGCTTATGGACGTTCGAGAGCAACGGCAAGCAGTGGTTCGACCCGGACGTGAGCGTGATTTACCCGGATCGTATCCGCCGCCGTCCGCCGGGAACCACCTCGAAGGGACTCGGCGCGCATACCGACTCCGGCGCGCTGGAGCGCTGGCTGCTGCCTGCCTACCAGCAGGTCTTTGCCCGCGTGTTTGACGGCAACGTTGAGAAATACGATCCGTGGAACGCCGCGCATCGTACCGAAGTGGAAGAGTATACCGTCGATAACACCACCAAATGCTCGGTGTTCCGCACCTTCCAGGGCTGGACGGCACTGTCGGACATGATCCCCGGTCAGGGGCTGCTGCACGTGGTGCCGATCCCGGAAGCAATGGCCTATATTCTGCTGCGTCCGCTGCTGGACGACGTGCCGGAGGACGAGCTGTGCGGCGTGGCGCCGGGGCGCGTGCTGCCGGTTTCCGAGAAGTGGCACCCGCTGCTTATCGAGGCGCTGACCAGCATTCCTGCGCTGGAGGCGGGTGATTCGGTGTGGTGGCACTGCGATGTGATCCACTCCGTCGCGCCGGTGGATAATCAGCAGGGCTGGGGCAACGTGATGTATATCCCCGCCGCACCGATGTGCGAGAAGAACCTCGCCTATGCGAAGAAGGTCAAGGAAGCGCTGGAGACCGGCGCGTCGCCGGGAGACTTCCCGCGCGAGGATTATGAAAAAACCTGGCAGGACCGCTTTACCGTGAACGATCTCAACATCCACGGCAAACGCGCGCTGGGCATGGTCTAGCTGTCGTACAGCCCTTCCCGCTCCACGGCGGTGCGTCGTTTCCCCTGACGTATCCGCCGTACCGATTCCCGCACGGCCAGCGTGCCGTTCAGCAGCAATGTGCCCACCGGCGCGTCCGGGCGCATGAGCCGCTGCTGGAGCATGTGTACCGCTTCCGTTCCCAGCTCATCGCGGGGAACATGCACGGCCGTTAATGGAACATCCTGAATCGCCGCCAGGTTAAAGCCGTCTATGCTCATCACCGAGACGTCCTGCGGCACGCGCAGGCCGTGGTTTTGTAATGCGCTGATGGTGCCCGCCGCCATAAAGTCGCCGCCAACCAGGAACGCCGTCGGCAGGTCTTTTCCCTGCTGCTGATTTAGCCAATCGCTCACCAGCTGCTCCGTCTCTCTGGCGCTGAAGCTCGGCACCACCAGCAGATCGCGCTTGTCGTTGAACGCCAGGTTGTGGGACTGCCACGCGTCGCGGATCCCCGACAGGCGCAGCTCCATCGTGTAGCGACGCAGGCACAGCACGTTCATCACCTCGCGGTGCCCCATCTCGAACAGGTACTCCGCCGCCCGCTCGCCGATGGCGCGGTGATCCGGCGCAACGGCAGGCAGACGCATGTGCCGGTCGCGGCAGTTAATCAGCATGCAGGGTTTGCCCACGTCCACCGCCAGATCGTGGATATGCGGATCGTCAATACCGAGAAGAATGGCCGCCTGCGTGTCCGGCTCGTTCATCCGCGCCAGAAACAGCTGGGCGTCGCTGTCGTTCTCCTCCAGCGCGCAGTAGCGCAACCGGACCTCGTGGGAGGCAAGCCCTTTGCTCACGCTCTGGATCACGCGGTAGTAAAAGATGTCGGACCGCTCGTCGAAGGCGCGCTGCGGGGCAAAAACCACCAGGCTGTTAAGCAGCAGACGCCCTGCCGCCATGCCGTCCATTACCCCCAGCTCGCGCGCGCACGCCAGCACCTTTGCACGCGCTTTTTCGCTGGTATTCGCTTTCCCCGCCAGCACCCGCGACACGGTGCTGATGGAGAGCTGCGTGCGGGCCGCGATTTCGGTGATTTTTAGCCTTTTGTCCATTTTGTGATCTGGCTCCATTTGCGAAATGAAAAAATTTTCATAGCGTGTGTGTCAGGCAATAACTGACGTGAATGCCATCATGCCAGAGTGTTTTCGTCGTTTATGAGAAATTTTGCACAAAATCCACTTTTGCCCACTCATTTTCTTCCTTAAGGTGAACTTGTCACACAGCTTCCATACTAGTTGTATAGCGACTTAAGCATTATAAGCGGATTGAAATCAAAGGCATAACAATCTGTGTGACACCTGAACCTCCGTCCCCTTACCGTCCGTCTTGTGGAGAGTAAAATGAGTCAGGACATCAATAACACCATTGCGACAGGCAAAACCCGTCGCGTCATCAAGAACCTGCGCTGGTACGTGCTGGTGCTATTCTTGCTGGGCGTCACCGTTAACTACATCACCCGAAATTCCTTAGGTATTCTCGCTCCGGAGCTGAAAGAGAGCCTCGGGATCACCACCGAGCAATACTCCTGGATCGTCGGCGCGTTTCAGATCGCCTATACCATTTTCCAGCCCCTGTGCGGCTGGCTGATTGACGTCATTGGCCTGAAGATTGGCTTTATGGTCTGCGCCGGGATCTGGGCGCTGATGTGTATTTTCCACGCGGGCGCCGGAAGCTGGCTGCACCTGGCCATACTGCGCTTCTTTATGGGGGCTTCAGAGGCCGCCGCCACCCCGGCGAACGCCAAAACCATCGGTGAATGGTTCCCGAAATCAGAGCGTCCCGTTGCTGCTGGCTGGGCGGGCGTGGGCTTCTCCATCGGCGCGATGCTGGCTCCGCCTATCATCTACTTTGCTCACGCCTCGTTCGGCTGGCAGGGGGCGTTCATGTTTACCGGCGTGCTGGCGCTGCTGTGGGTGATCCTCTGGTGGGCGTTCTACCACAACCCCGAGCAGCACCCGAACCTGAGCAAGGACGAGCTGGCGTTTATCAAGCAGGATAACGAACCAGCGCCGGTCAAATTGCCCTTCCTGACCGCGCTGAAAACCGTTTCAAAAAACAAACGTTTCTACGGTATCGCCATTCCGGCCTTTATGGCAGAACCCGCCTGGGCGGTGCTGAGCTTCTGGGTGCCGCTGTACCTCGCCAAAGAGCACGGCATGGACCTGAAGCAGATTGCGATGTTTGCCTGGCTGCCGTTCCTCGCCGCCGACCTCGGCAGCGTGGCGAGCGGCTACCTGACGCGTCTGTATACCCGCCTGTTCGGCTGCTCCCGCGTGAACTCGGTTGTCGCCAGCTCCGTGACCGGCGCGTTCCTGATGATCTCGCTGGCCATCGTGGCCATTACCCGCGACCCGTATATCACCATCGTGCTGATCTCCATCGGCGGCTTCGGGCACCAGATCATCTCCTGCATGCTCAGCGCCCTGGTCGTGGAGTCATTCGACAAAGGCCAGATGGCGACCGTCAACGGCATGCGCGGCTCGGCGGCGTGGATCGCCAGCTTCCTGTTCTCGCTGTTAATCGGTGTGACCGCCGACAAAATCGGCTTTAACCCGCTCTTTATCGCCATGGGCTTCTTTGACCTGATTGGCGCTCTCTTCCTGGTAGCATTTATTGCTGAACGTCGCGCGAAGCGCGCCTGATAGTGGATGTATTGCATATGAAAACCCTGAAAAACTGGACCCTTGATACGCAGTCGGCAAACCATCTGGAACTGCTGGTCGATAGCCAGCACCGCCTGTGCCTGTATGTGCTGGAAGAGAACCTGTTCCGCGTGCTGATCAAGCGTAAAGGCGAGCTGGCGCTGGACCGCACCTGGAGCATCGCACCGGAAAAAGACGTGCCGTGGGAAGGTCGCCGTCGTGACGATCTGAGCGGATTTACCTGCCCGGCCTGGAGGCTGACGCAGCAGGACGATACGTTAACCGTGGCAACCGAGCAGCTGCGCGTCACCGTCCACCAGCCGCTGTGGCTGGAGTGGCACTACCGCAATGACGCGGGCGTGTGGCAGCCGCTGGTCAATGACCGCCCGACCAGCGCCTACCTGCTGAACGCCCACGGTGACGGCGTGGCGCACTATCTCAGCCGCCGTAAGGATGAACGTTTTTACGGTCTGGGTGAGAAAGCGGGCGATTTACAGCGCAACGGCAAACGCTACGAGATGCGTAACCTGGACGCGATGGGCTATAACGCGGCCAGCACCGACCCGCTGTACAAGCACATCCCGTTCACCCTCACCCGTCGCGATGACGTGAGCTACGGTCTGTTCTACGATAACCTGAGCAGCTGCTGGCTGGATCTGGGTAACGAGATCGACAACTATCACACCGCCTACCGCCGCTGGCAGGCGGAAGCGGGCGATATTGACTACTACCTCTTTACCGGCAAGCGCGTGCTGGACGTGACGAAAGCCTTCGTGCGCCTGACGGGGAAAACGCTGTTCGGACCGAAGTGGAGCCTGGGCTACAGCGGCTCGACCATGCACTACACCGACGCGCCGGACGCGCAAAACCAGCTGATGAACTTCATTCGCCTGTGCGAGGAGCATGCAATTCCGTGCGACTCGTTCCAGCTCTCCTCCGGCTATACCTCGATTAACGGCAAGCGCTACGTCTTTAACTGGAACTACGACAAAGTGCCGCAGCCAAAGGTGATGAGCCAGGCGTTCCACGACGCGGGGCTGCGGCTTGCGGCCAACATCAAGCCGTGTCTGTTGCAGGATCATCCCCGCTACGGCGAAGTGGCGGAACGCGGCCTGTTCATTCGCGATTCAGAAACCGATGCGCCTGAACGTTCCAGCTTCTGGGATGACGAAGGATCGCACCTCGACTTCACCAACCCGCAGACGGTGCAGTGGTGGCAGAACGGCGTGACCACGCAGCTGCTGGAGATGGGCATCGACTCCACCTGGAACGACAACAACGAGTATGAAGTGTGGGACGGGGAAGCGCGCTGCTATGGCTTCGGCAAGGAGATAGCCATCAAGCATATTCGCCCGGTGATGCCGCTGCTGATGATGCGCGCCTCGCTGGAAGCGCAGCAGCGCTTTGCGCCGGAAAAGCGTCCGTATCTGATCTCCCGCTCCGGCTGCGCCGGGATGCAGCGCTACGTCCAGACCTGGAGCGGCGACAACCGCACCAACTGGGACACCCTGCGTTATAACATCCGTATGGGGCTGGGCATGAGCCTGTCCGGGCTGTTCAACGTCGGGCACGACGTCGGCGGTTTCTCCGGCGACAAGCCGGACGCCGAGCTGTTCGTGCGCTGGGTGCAGAACGGCGTGATGCACCCGCGCTTTACCATTCACTCGTGGAACGATGACCACACGGTGAACGAGCCGTGGATGTATCCGGGCGTCACGCCTGCCATCCGCGGCGCGATTGAGCTGCGCTACCGCCTGCTGCCGTATCTTTACACCCTGCTCTGGCAGGCGCACGCCGACGACGAACCGATGCTGCGCCCGACCTTCCTCGACCACGAGCACGATGCGCAAACCTTCAAAGAGTGCGACGACTTCCTGCTGGGCCGCGACCTGCTGGTTGCCAGCGTCGTCGAAGCCGGGCAGCGCGAGCGCCGCGTCTGGCTGCCGGATAACGAAACCGGCTGGTACGATTTTTACACCCACGCGTGGTATGCGGGCGGGCAAGCGATCGTCCTTGATGCGCCGCTGGAAAAACTGCCGCTGCTGGTGCGCGCCGGGGCCGGTCTGCCGCTCAGCGAGCGCATCCGTCACGTGAGCGCCGATAAAGACGATACCCGTGAGCTGAAGCTGTTCCCGGTGAAAGGCGTCGGCACAACCTCGGGGCTGCTGTTTGAAGACGACGGTGAAAGCTGGGGCTACCTGAACGGCAATGCGCTGTGGGTGGAATGGGAAATGGTGTGCGATGGCGCAACCATCAACCTGAAGGTGAACGCTCGCGGCGACTATCGTCCGGCATGGAAGGCGCTGAAGGTATCATTACCGGCGGAGGAAAAACGTACGCTGCGGGTGAATGGAGTTGAAGGGGGCGAGTGGGTGGTGTAGTGCGGCCTGTAGCCCTCACCCTAACCCTCTCCCACAGGGAGAGGGGATAAAATGTAGGCCGGGTAAGGCGAAGCCGCCACCCGGCTATTTTTTAACTCTCGATACCTTTACTGCGCAGGTAATCTTCGTAGTTACCGGTGAAGTCCACCACGCGCTCTGGCGTAATTTCGATCACGCGGGTCGCCAGCGAGCTGACGAACTCACGGTCGTGAGAGACGAAGATCAGGGTGCCCTGATACATCTCCAGCGCCATGTTCAGGGATTCGATCGATTCCATATCCAGGTGGTTAGTCGGTTCGTCCATCACCAGAATATTCGGTTTTTCCATCATCAGCTTGCCGAACAACATACGGCCCTTTTCACCACCGGAGAGCACTTTGGCGGGCTTTTTGATGTCGTCCTGGCTGAACAGCAGACGCCCCAGAATGCTGCGTACCGCCTGCTCATCGTCGCCTTCCTGCTTCCACTGGCTCATCCAGTCGAAGACGGTCAGATCGTTTTCGAATTCATATTCATGGTCCTGCGCGTAGTAACCAATCTGCGCGTTTTCAGACCATTTCACGGTTCCGTTGTCCGGTTGCAGTTCACCCACCAGGGTTTTCAGCATAGTGGATTTACCCACGCCGTTGGCGCCGAGGATGGCAATCTTCTCGCCCACTTCCAGCAGCAGGTTGAAGTTTTTGAACAGCGGGCCTTCATCGAAGCCTTTGGTGAGGGCTTCCACTTCAAGCGCGTTACGGAACAGCTTCTTGTCCTGCTCGAAGCGGATGAACGGGTTCTGACGGCTGGAGGCTTTAACCTCTTCCAGCTTGATTTTGTCGATCTGACGCGCACGCGAGGTCGCCTGACGCGACTTAGAGGCGTTGGCGCTGAAGCGGCTGACGAAGGATTGCAGGTCCGCAATCTGCGCTTTCTTCTTGGCGTTGTCGGCCAGCAGACGTTCACGTGCCTGGGTTGCCGCCGTCATGTACTCATCGTAGTTGCCCGGATAAACGCGCAGCTCGCCGTAGTCCAGATCCGCCATGTGCGTACACACCATGTTAAGGAAGTGACGGTCGTGCGAAATGATGATCATGGTGCTGTCGCGATCGTTCAGCGTCTGCTCCAGCCAGCGGATGGTGTCGATGTCCAGGTTGTTGGTCGGTTCGTCGAGCAGCAGGATGTCCGGGTTAGAGAACAGCGCCTGCGCCAGCAGCACACGTAGCTTCCAGCCTGGCGCAACTTCGCTCATCGGACCATAATGCTGTTCAACAGGAATGCCGACGCCCAGCAGCAGTTCGCCCGCACGCGCTTCCGCAGAGTAGCCGTCCATTTCGCCGTATTGCGTTTCCAGGTCGGCCACTTTGTAACCGTCTTCTTCGCTCATCTCAGCGAGACCGTATATACGATCGCGCTCCTGCTTCACTTCCCACAGCTCCGCATGCCCCATGATCACGGTGTCGAGCACGGTGAACTCTTCGAAGGCGAACTGATCCTGACGCAGCTTACCGATGCGCTCGTTAGGGTCGAGCGACACGTTACCGAGCGTTGGCTCCAGGTCACCGCCGAGGATCTTCATAAAGGTGGATTTTCCGCTACCGTTGGCACCAATCAGGCCGTAACGGTTGCCGCCGCCAAATTTGACGGAAATATTTTCGAACAGCGGCTTACTGCCAAACTGCATAGTGACGTTGCTGGTAACTAACACGGAGAGATTCCTGCGAAAAGTGTGATAAACGCGGCATTATGCCACAATTCCGAATTGAGATCCCGTGTTGCAGTAATCCACTAAACTTTAACAAAATCGAAAAAAATGTGATTTCGTACACATCTGAATTCCCAGTTAACGGGAATGCACATATAATGCGCTCCCATTACTGATTCAGACTTATCAACTCATCGCCAGAATGGCTTAGATACCTCGCATAACATGAACATGAAATTAACAACGCTTTTTGCGGCGGCGTTAGCCGTAGTAGGTTTTTGTAAGACCGCGTCTGCGGTGACGTATCCCCTGCCGACAGACGGAAGCCGTCTGGTGGGTGAAAACCAGGTGGTGACGGTGCCGGAAGGTAACACTCAGCCGCTGGAATACTTCGCGGCGCAGTATCAGCTCGGCCTGTCTAACATGCTGGAAGCGAACCCGGGCGTTGACCCGTATCTGCCGAAAGCGGGTACCGTACTCAACATTCCACAGCAGCTGATCCTGCCGGATACCGTGCACGAAGGTATCGTAATTAACAGCGCCGAAATGCGTCTGTATTACTACCCGAAAGGCACCAACACCGTGATCGTTCTGCCTATCGGTATCGGTCAACTGGGTAAAGATACCCCGCTGAACTGGACCACCAAAGTGGAGCGTAAGAAAGCGGGCCCAACCTGGACGCCGACCGCCAAAATGCACGCTGAGTACATTGCTGCCGGTGAACCGCTGCCAGCCGTTGTGCCTGCCGGCCCGGATAACCCGATGGGTCTGTACGCGCTGTACATTGGTCGTCTGTATGCCATCCACGGTACAAACGCCAACTTCGGTATCGGCCTGCGCGTAAGCCACGGCTGCGTGCGTCTGCGTAATGAAGACATCAAATTCCTGTTCGATAACGTGCCGGTTGGTACGCGCGTGCAGTTCATTAACGAACCGGTGAAAGCGACGTCAGAGCCGGACGGCAGCCGTTACATTGAAGTGCATAACCCGCTGTCCACCAGCGAAGATCAGATCAACAACAACGAAATCGTACCGATTAAGCTGACCAGCGCGGTGCAGTCCGTCACCTCTCAGGCGGATGTTGACACGACCATCGTTGACCAGGCGATTCAGAACCGTTCCGGTATGCCGGTGCGTTTAAACTAATCGTGATAATTAAAAAAGCGGACCTTGAAGTCCGCTTTTTTTTATCCGTTATTCACGATAACGATACCGCCATGGTCATAGCGATAGTGACAATGGGCGTACTCCAGCGGCGTACCATCTTCCAGATAGATCACCTGCTCTACCTCCAGCACCGGGTCGGTTGGCTCGCAGACCAGATGCTGCATATCCAGCGCACTGGGCTTCAGCGCCCGCACCACACGATACGATCCCATGATCTTCAGCCCCAGCGTCTCCTGCACATACCGGAATACCGAACTATCAAGATGGGTTTTGTTCAGACCGGGGACCAGATTGAGCGGCATTACCGTGGCGTCCAGAGACATCGGCTCACCGTTCAGTAAACGCAGACGGATAAAGTCATAGATCGGCGTATCCGGATTTATCATCAGCGATGCCTGCTCTTTCTCGTTCGGGAAGCGCAGTTCGAAGTGCACCACCTGGCTCGTCACCGTGCCTAAATGTTCCCAGGTTTTGGTCGCCCCGAAGTAGTCGCTGCCGGAGAGATCCCACTGGGAAAGCTGGAGGAAATTTTTGCGGATGAACGTGCCCTGCCCCTGTCGGGTATAGACCAGCCCTTCGACAATCAGCTGACGCATCGCCTGCTGAATGGTCATCCGGCTGGTGCTGAACTCCGCCGCCAGCGCGAACTGGTCCGGCAGCGGTTCATTGGCGGCGTACTGCTGGGTGATAATGCGTTTCTTAATTTCCCGCGCTATGGTGATGTACTTCGCCGCCATCGTCCTTCCTTTCAGTTAGTTTTCTATCCCGCTGTTTTTCATCGCCACTCTCTCGGCAATCTTGAGGAAAGGCAGGTAGAAGAATACACCAAATACGATGATTGCCAACTGCACCACCACCGCGCGCCAGTCCCCCGCCGTCGCCAGCCAGGCGCTGAGGATCGGCGGGGTCGTCCACGGGATCATCACCACGCAGCGCGACATGAACCCCAGCGTGGTACAGAGCCACGCAAAGTAAATCCCGATGGCGGGCAGCAGCACAAACGGGATCATAAGCGGCAGGTTAAAGACTATCGGCAGGCCGAAAATCACCGGCTCGTTGATGTTAAACAGACCCGGCGCCAGCGACAGACGCGCCACCTGCTTCGCTGATTTCTGTCTTGAGAAGATGAAGATAGCGATCAGCAATGAGATTGTGCTGCCCGTCCCGCCCACCATGCCAAAGGTCGGCACAAAGATGTTGTTGATGATGTGCGGGATCGGCTGGCCGTTGGCGAAGGCCAGCATATTTTCATTGGTATTGATCAGCAGGAACGGCTCCAGCACCACGCTGTTGACCACCGACTGATGAATACCGAGCGTGAACAGGAAGTTACCGAAGCTGTAGATGAAAATCGTCCCGGGCAGACTGGTGTTGATCAACCGCAGCGGCTGCTGAATAAATGTCGTAATGAGATGGATCAGATCCGTGTGCAGCACGTTCGCCAGTATGGCCGCCAGCAGCGCAAACAGGGAGAGCGTGAGGATCGTCGGGATCAGCGCGGTAAAGGATTTACTCACCGCTGGCGGTACGTTCTCCCCGAGCGAAATGTGCAGTGCTCTGAGCCGTGAAATGGCGATAAACAGCTCGGTTGAGAGCAGCCCAATCAGCACCCCGGCGAAAATCCCGGTGGAGCCGATATTGGCGAACGTCAGCACCTGGGTGACGTTCACCGTGGCGTCGCTGCCGACGGGGGTAATCTGTAAGCGCATCGGCATCATGATAATGAAACTGCTGACGGCGATAACCACTGCCGAGACCGGATTGTCGAAATCTTTGTTGCGCGCCAGCGACCAGGCAATCATCGGGGCCAGCAGCAGCGCGGCGATGTTCAGCGTGCCGTTGATAATCGCCTCGCCCCACACCTTAAACTGCGTAAGCGTGTCGCCCGCAAAAATCCACGGGAACACCACGTTATTCACCAGCACCGCCAGACCGGCAAGGATGAAAATCGGCATTACCGTGGCGAAGGCATCGCGCAGGGAGCGAAGATGCACCTGGTTTGCCAGGCGCGCCGAGAACTCTACAAATTTATCGACAAAAGACTGCATGTGCGGTGTTATTTTTGTTTCAGACATAGCGGAGTGTTCCCATTAATCAGTCACAAAAACGGCCCGGCAGCGTACGGCTTACATCTCGCGTCCGTTGGTATGGATAACCTGTTTTAACCACGCGTAGCTCTTCTTCGGCACGCGCTTCAGGTCTTTCAGGTCGTGATTTTCACGGTTGACGTAGACCACGCCGTAGCGCTTGCGCATGTCGCCCTGGGAGCTGAGAATGTCAATCAACCCCCAGCCGAGATAGCCCATCACCTCTGCCCCATCCTCGAATATTGCCGCTTTCATCGCCTCGATGTGCGCCCGGTGGTAGTCGATGCGGTAGGTGTCCTCAACCGGATTCAGGCCATCCCAGGACTCAATCACCCCAATACCGTTCTCAATCGGGAATACCGGCATCCGCCAGTCGTTGGCGTAGCGGGTGATGATGGTGCGAAAGCCCAGCGGATCGATCTGCCAGTTCCACTCGGTGGCCTTCAGGTACGGATTGTTTTTCTCGCCGTGCAGCAGGTAATAGTTAACCGGCGTGCCTTCCGGGATGGCATCGCTGTCCAGCGTTTTGCTGGCGTAGTAGCTGAAGGCCATAAAGTCGTTCTTCGTGCGCGCAAACAGCGCGAGATCGTCTGCGCGGTAGATATCGCCGAAGCCCTCCTGCTCCACCACCGCCATTACCGCCGGGCTGTAGCCCTGGCCCGCGAAGACGCGCAGCAGGTTCTGGTTGAGGAATTCGTCGTACTGCTGGGCGCAGAAGATATCGCGCGGTTTGCAGGTGGCCGGATAAATCAGCTGGTGCGCCAGCATGCCGCCCATCAGCTTGCCCGGCTTAGTCTGGTGCAGGTATTCGGTCAGAGTCATGTGCGCCACCATCGCATGGTGCTGAAGCTCATACAGCTCGCGCAGGGTTTGCTCACCTTTCATGTAACCGGAAATGCGAAAAGCTTCCGGCATATGGAAAATGTTCTGCTCGTTGAAGGTCAGCCAGTACTTCACCCGGTCAGCGAAGCAGTCGATCATCTTTTTGCCGTAGCGGATAAAGGCGTCCACCACGCGGCGATCGATGAAGCCGTTGTACTCTTGCGCCAGCGCCAGCGGCATATCGAAGTGGTAGAGACAGACCATCGGCTCGATACCGCGGGCGAGCAAATCGTCAATAAAGCGGTCGTAAAAGGCGATGCCCTCGTCGTTGAACTCGCCGTCACCCTGCGGGCAGATGCGGCTCCAGGAGATCTGGAAGCGGTAGCAGTTCATGCCCAGATCCTGCATCAGGTCGAAATCTTCCCGGTACCGGTGGTAGGAGTCGGTCGCCACTTTCCAGTCAGAGATGTTTTCACCGGCTTCCCGAATGTCATACACCGACATCCCCTTCCCGCCCTCATTCCAGGCCCCTTCCGTCTGCATGCTGGATACCGAGTTGCCCCATAAAAAGTTGGCTGGCAGTGATTTGTTCATGGTTGCTCCCTTTATGACTAGTCATTTAAATTTCATGACTAGTCATATAGGCGAAGATGAAATATCGATCAAAGGTGTGGATCGTTTTTTGTGAGGTTGATGGAAATAAAAAGCCCCGGCAGTTGCCGAGGCTAAGTTCCTGTTTAACGTTTAAAGCCCGCTTTCGGCTGCAATTTTTGCCTGGGCAATTGCTCCGGCATTGAATATGGGATGCTCGTGATTGTTCGTTAAGTCACGAACGCGGTAGATTTTCCATGCATCATCTTCACGACGAAGAAATACTTCAAGGTGAATGCTCCTCCCGCCACCTGCCCCTTCCATCACCTGGACTACTTCCCCGTTTAAAAATGGCCTTGCGTTTTCCACCCGTAACGCAGGTATCCATTCGCGGGCGTAATCCTGGGTATACGTAAAATAGTCAGACTCTATTAATTCTTGTTCCGGGATTTCCTGAATAGCACCAATGCGAGCAATAGTATCAGCAGAAACATATTTACGCAGTTCGTCGGCAGGATAGGGCCTGGCTTCATTACTGCCGAATGCACAAAGATAGGATTTATAAAATGATACGGTAGTATCTTTCGCACTCTGCTCTTGACTGGCAGCAGAACTACATCCCACCAGCAACATAGCGACTGATAAAAATATCCTTTTCATCAATGCATCCTGTAAATTTTAAATGATGGTTGCATTTTGCGGTACCCAGGCCCCGGATACATGCTTTTTTGAACAAAATCAGAAATCCACTGCGTGCCGTCATACATAGTCATGTGACCTATGCCGTTTCCTCCGGGATAAGGCTGTATCACAGCCACATCGCCAGCTATTAAAGTCGAACCGGGCGGCAGCTCACGGAATCCAGCACGTAATAATTCCGCCCCATAATCTTTTGCATAATCTGTATTAGGCACCTTAACACCTCCAGCCAGAATCGCCAGACGGGTAAACTTAGCACATTCACTATGAGAGTGCCCCAGCGCGTGTGAACGGAGATACGAAACAGCAACATCTTTATTCCAACTCATTCTTAGTTCCCTTAAGTAAGTAAGAACGGAATTATTGTGCCAGTCATTAACCTGATGTTGGTTAAATAATGCTTAAATTTGTCCGGCCAAAATATTAATTTCGCGCCCAATAAAAAGGCCGGATTCGCTGCGCGGATCCGGCCAGAGTCATCGCTGTTAAAAGATTATCCGCGCGGGGCGTCGCCAAAGACGCTGTAGTCTGGCAGCCGCACCTGCTGATACGGCTCCCAGCCGCCGCCGAGGGCTTTGTAGAGCGCCACCAGATCAAGCGCGCTCTGCACCTGCGCCTGCGCCCGCTGCTGTTCGGCCTGAGCGAGCTGACTCTGGGCGTCCAGCACGTCAATAAAGCTGGCGATCCCCTGCCGGTAGCTGTCGCTGGCGAGATCAAAGGCGTTTTGCAGCGCGTCGATGGTTTTCGCCAGGCCCGCTTCACGCTGCTGGTCGGTGCGATAGCTCACCAGCGCGTTTTCAACGTCGCCGAGCGCCGTCAGCACCGTCTGACGATAGTCCAGCACCGCCGCCCCCTGCTGCGCGCGCGCCACCTTAACGCTGGAGACCAGCCGTCCGCCCTGGAAAATCGGTATGGAAACCTGCGGGCCAAAGCTGTAGAAGTGGCTGCTCCAGTCGGTTAGCCAGTTGGATTCGCTGTTGCGCAAGCCAAACTGCCCGGAGAGGGTAAAGCTCGGGAACAGCTCTGCCACCGAGACGCCAATCTGCGCCGTGGCGGCATGGAGATTCGCCTCCGCTTCGCGCACGTCCGGGCGACGGCGTGCGAGGGTGGACGGAATACCGGTCTGCACAATATCCGGCAGGGCAGGCATCGGCTGTACGGATTGCAGTTCGGCATCCAGCGCGCCCGGCGGCTTACCAAGGAGGATCGCCAGCCCGTTCATCGCCTGGCGTTCCTGCGCCTGATACTGCGGCAGCTGGGCTTCAAGATTGCCCAGCTGCGCCCGGGCGTTCTCCACGTCCATCTGCGGCGACAGCCCGCCCCGCTGGCGGCTTTCGGTCAGCTCCAGCGTCTGCTGTGCGCTTTCAATTTGCGTATTAAGCGTGGCAATGATGCTCTGCGCCCCACGCAGCTGTAGCCACGCCCGCGCCACTTCGGCTTCCAGCGAGACCAGCGCATCGTTACGCTGCTCGATCGCTGCCCGCTGCTGCGCCTCGGCCGCTTCTACCTGACGGCGCACCTTGCCCCACAGGTCGATTTCCCACTGGGCGTCGAAGCTGCCCTGATAGAGGTTAATCGGCTGCGTCAGCGGGCCTAACGCGCCCCGCAGTTCAGGATCGACATTATTCAACTGGTCGTACACACCGTGGGATTTTAGCTCCCCTTCCAGCCCAAGCTGCTGGCGCGTCGCCTGCACATTGCCATTCACCGACGGGAAAAACGCCCCGCCGGCCTGGTTAATCTGTTCGCGCGCCCCGGCAATGCGTAATACGGTTTGCTGTAGCGTCAGATTTCCGGCGATGGCGCGTTCAATCAGGCTGTCGAGCTGCGGCGAGCCGAAGGTTTTCCACCAGCGCGGGTTAGTGGCGGCGGAGGAAGTTTGCGATTTCACCGCGCTGTCGCCCTTATCGTTCCAGTGCGTGGTGGCGAGCGGTGCAGGCTGTTGGTAGTCCGGCCCGACGGCGCAACCCACCAGCAGCATCATTATCATCAGGGGGTGTAAACGTCTGTGTATCATCAGTGTGCTCCTGCACTCCCCTCGCTCTTAACCGGCGAGAGCAATAAACAAAACGGAATCAGTAATAAGGCCACCGCGCTCAGAATGGTGAAGACGTCAATGTAGGCCAGAAAGCGCGACTGCTCGATCATCGTCTGGTACATCCGTCCGGTGGCAATGCCGGTCGGATCGCCCACCTGAGTGGTGAAGTTCTGGATCGCCTGGGCGCTTTCGCGAATCGCCAGCTGGAATTGCTCGTTAAACGGCGAAGCGTGGTAAGCCAGATGCGCGCTGTGCGCCTGCGAGCGCTCGGTGATCGCCGCCGTCGAGAGCGAAATCCCAATCGAGCCGGCCACGTTGCGGAACATGGTAAACAGCGCCGCCGCGTCGGCGTTAAGCCGCCTCGGGATAGAGATAAAAGCAATTGTGGTGAGGGGCACAAACAGGAACCCCAGTCCAATCGACTGAGCGCTGCGGAACAGCACCAGCGTTTCGAAATCGATATCCGGCGTCAGCGTGCGGGACCAGAAGAACGACACCGCCAGGCAGGTAAAGCCGAAGGCGATGATCCAGCGCGTCTGCACCACCGGCATCAGCTTCAGCACCAGCGGGATGGTCAGCACAATCAGCACCGCGCCGGGCGAGAGCACCAGCCCGGACCAGGTGGCGGTATAGCCCAAATCCTGCTGCGCCAGCTGCGGAATAACCACCGAACTGCCGTACAGGATCATCGCCATCCCCGCCATCAGCAGGCTGGAGATCGCAAAGTTGCGGTCCTTCATACAGTGCAGATCCACCACCGGCTTTCTGGCATACATCAGCCAGTAGATCGCGCCGATAATACCGACCAGCGTCAGTACTGCGAAGGTGCGGATAAAGTTCGAATAAAACCAGTCATCATCTTCGCCCCGGTCGAGCATCACCTGCAAACAGCCAAGACCGAGGGCGATCAGGCCGATCCCCGTCCAGTCGACGGTGAGCTTCTCTTCCGACTTTTTCTCCCACGGCGGATCTTCCAGCAGCTGATAGATGGCCAGCACCGTCACAATCCCTACCGGGATATTGATAAAGAACACCCAGCGCCAGGAGTAGTTATCGGTGATCCAGCCCCCCAGCGTGGGGCCGAGCACCGGCGCGACGATAATGGCAATGGATGAAAGGCCAAAGGCTTTGCCCCTGTCCTCCGGCTTAAAGTAGTCGAGTAGCACCGACTGCTGGGTAGGCTGCAACCCGCCGCCAAAGAACCCCTGCATCACGCGGAACAGGATGATTTGCCATAGCTCGGTGGCGATACCGCACAGGAACGAGCAGATGGTGAACATCACAATGCAGATCAGGAAGAACTGTTTGCGGCCAAACAGGCGGCTGAGAAAGGCCGAAATCGGCAGCACGATGCCGTTCGCCACCAGGTAGCTGGTGAGCACCCAGGTGGATTCGTCATAGCTGGCCGAGAGCGACCCCGCGACGTGGGGCAGCGCCACGTTGACGATGGTGGTGTCCAGAATTTCCATAAACACCGCCAGGGTGACCACAATCGCCACCGCCCACGGGTTACTGGCGGGCTTCCAGTTATCGTGGCTGTGATCCGTCATTCCACGGTGACCTTCGGTTCAACCGACAGCCCCAGCGGCAGCGGCTTGTTCGGATCCAGCCCTTTATCAATCACGATTTTCACCGGTACGCGCTGAACGATCTTCACAAAGTTACCGGTGGCGTTTTCCGACGGGAAGGCGGAGAAGCGCGAGCCGCTGCCCTGCTGGATGCTGTCGATATGGCCTTCCAGCTCCATATCCGGCCAGGCATCGACGGACACGGTCACTTTGTCGCCCGGCTTCATGCGCTCAAGCTGCGACTCCTTGAAATTCGCCACCACCCACACGTTCGGGGAAACCAGCGAGAACAGCGCCGTGCCGGCCTGCACCAGCGTACCGGGCTGGACGTTGCGTTTAGTGACGAAACCGTCGAACGGGGCGCGGACTTCGGTATAAGAGAGGTTCAGGTTGGCGGTTTCCAGCTGCGCTCTGGCCTGATCGACCTGCCGTTCGCGGGCTTCGACGTTGGTCTCCTGCTGGCGGATTTGCAGCTGGACCTGCTCCGCCACCTCCAGCTGCGCCTGGGCGCTGGCCAGCCCCGCCTGCGCGCTGCGCAGCTGAGCGTTCGCGGCATCGATACTTTGTTGCGTGGTCGCGCGCGGGTCAACGCCGCGCTGACGGCGGTACTCCGCCTGCGCGTTGGCCATATCCGCCTGGGCTTTAAGTACCTGGGCTTTGGCTTCATCACGCTGGGCGGGATATTGCACCTTCGAGAGCGCCAGCTGCGCCTGCGCCTGATGCAACTGCGCAACCGCCAGCTCAAGCTGGGCCTGAGCCTGATCGCGCTGGGCGGTGGTATCACGCGGATCGATCACCACCAGCACATCCCCTTTTTTCACGCGCTGGTTATCCCGTACGCGAAGTTCTGTGACGTAGCCTGCCGTTTTTGGGGCAATGGTCACTACGTCGCCATCGGTAAAGGCGTCGTCGGTGGTCTCTTCGTTACGGGTTAAAAACCACCAGACCAGCGCCACAATCACCATCACGATGACCACGATACCAAGGATAATTAACGGTTTTTTCCCCGGGCGCTTGCGCTCGTTATTGTTTTGATCCTGCTCGTCAGCAGGTGGGTTTTGATTTTCTGCCATAGTTCAGCAACGGTCCTGTCAGTGAGCGGCATCACACTATGCCGTTCACTAAAGCTAGGACGTTGCTATACATTTGCCAGGAAAAACTGACAAATTGCGCACTATATGAGAAGGAATAGTCCGAAACCGACCGCCGCTGACCAGAGCAGCATCGGGATTGACCATAAATGGAAGCGCCACCAGATGCGGCGATCGTTGGCCATCCGCAGGGCGATGAGGTTAGCCAGCGAGCCGGGCAGCAGCCCAAAGCCGCCGACATTGACCGCCCACGCCAGCAGTACCGTAGGGGGAACATAGTTAAGCAGCAAAATGGTGGACGGCACGTTACTGATCACCTGCGAGAGACCAATCGCCGTCAGCCATAATCCCGGCTGCGACAGACCGCCAACGCTATGGAGAACGTTCTGCAATACCGGGAGCTGGATCAGCAGATGGACGTCAATAAACATCGCCATAAACACCAGCAGCAGCGTCCAGTCAACGCTCACCAGCACCCGCCGGGCGAGGAACAGGAAGCCGCACGCCACCAGCAGCGCGCCAGCCAGCGCCTGGTTTAACTCCAGCGCGATAAGAAAAACGATATACAGCCCCAGGCAGCTCCAGACGAGACGCGGCTGCCACTGGGGCCCGGTTGTACCGCTGTGGTACTGCAACGATTTATTCGGGAAAGCAAACCAGCCCACCGCCAGCAGCGACGCCACGATCGCCAGCGCCAACGGCGCCATCTGCCCGGTAAATGCGGTAAACGACAGGCCGGAGCGTCCCCACAGCAGAATGTTCTGCGGGTTACCGATCGGCGTGAGCAGCGAGCCCGCATTGACGGCCAGCGCTTCAAAGATAATCAGACGGGTAACCGGTATTTCGCACAGCTTACGCAGCGTGAGCGTAAGCGGCACCACGATAAACAACGCCACGTCATTAGTGAGAAACGTCGACAGCAGCGCCGCCGAAAAGACCATGAACAGGGCCAGCTTGCGCTCGGTGGCGAAGCGGCGCACCATTTTGCGCCCCAGCACGTCAAAATAGCCGCTCAGCTCCACGCCTTTGGTGAGCATCATCAAACCGCTCAGGGTAATAATGGTGCGCCAGTCTATGGCCGCCGGCCAGGTGTGCGGCGTGAAGGGCACAAAGACGCTGAGCCCAACGCCAGTGATAAGTAAAAGATGGAAAAAGCGATCGCGTTTCAGGGCCTGCAAGCCGGGGATGTTCATTCAGCGGAGGGACCGTATTTGAGTGTAAATTCGCGGAACTTCACCAGCGTCTCTTCGCTGACGTGGTGTTCCATACCTTCGGCATCCCGACGGGCAATTTCCGGGCTGACGCCCAGCACCAGTAAAAAATTCTCGACGATCTGATGGCGCTCGCGGCTCTCCTGCGCCAGTTTTTCGCCTTCAGCGGTGAGAAACACCCCGCGCCAGGGGATCATCTCGATCAGCCCGACCGACGCCAGACGTTTTAACATTTTGGCAACGGTTGGCTGCGACACCCCAAGGCGTGCGGCCATATCCACCTGGCGCGCTTCTCCAACCTCACGAATCAGATCAGAGATCAGTTCGACATAATCATCAATCAGCTCCCGGCGATGCGCCTCGCGCACCTGGCGGAAGCCTTCCACATGCTCTTCAACGTTCACCAGTTGCGTCGTTTTTTTTGTTGTTGGCTTACCTGCGCGACGGTTCATTGTGCTTCCTCAATGGGGTTGACGCTTCCAGCGCCCTGTAACGGAGCGCACATTGTAAACCATAGCTCTACAAGCACAAAAAATTAACGAATTAGCCATAGCTATACAATATAGCCTGTGCTATATCTGTATGTAATGCAGTCACCCTTCACGGATCGAAGGGATCATGAATCAGGAGGTCTTATGAATGAATTCAAGAGGTGTATGAACGTGTTTACCCACTCTCCTTTTAAAGTGCGCCTGATGCTGTTGAACATGCTGTGCGATATGTTTAACGCCAAACCCCAGCAGGACGACAACTCTTCCCACTAAGCGGCGTCGCGGTACGCCGCTTCATTTTCCTGTCACACTTTCGCGGTAAGCTGGCCTGTTCCCGATTATTTTTGCGTATTTGCAGCCCCCTTCGCAAAACATCTGTTTAGCAACTGTTGACCTTAATTCACGCTCGCACTATCTTCTTGCAGCCCTGCACAATTTGCGGCTCGCTGAAGCGGACCTCTCATTCCCTTTCCACGCACTGTCCGGCAGGCTTTGACCCTTGACGCCAGGGTGAGCACATGGCGTTTTCGTGATAGTGATCTATGAACGTAACCCTGATTGATACACTTGTTACCCGCAGCCGGGGCTTAAGCCCGTGGACGGGATTCTATTTTTTGCAATCGCTGTTGATTAACTTTGCTCTTGGCTACCCCTTTAGCCTGCTTTATGCCGTCGGGTTCACCTGTATTCTTCACCTTCTCTGGCGAAGCGCACCGCGCATGCAGAAGGTGCTTATCGGGATTTGTTCTCTGGTTGCTGCCGCCTATTTCCCGTTTGGCCAGGCCTATGGCGCGCCAAACTTTAATACCCTGCTGGCGCTCCACTCCACCAATATGGAAGAGTCCACAGAGATCCTGACGATCTTTCCGTGGTACAACTACGTGGTTGGCCTTTTCATTTTTGCCCTCGGCGTGATTGCGGTTCGCCGTAAGCCCGTCGGGAAAAAAGCATGGGGTAAAATTGAAAGCCTGTGCCTGGCCTTTAGCGTGGTGACGTTTTTTGTTGCGCCGGTACAAAATATGGCCTGGGGCGGCGTGTTTAAGCTTAAAGATACCGGGTATCCGGTGTTTCGCTTCGTCAAAGACGTGGTGGTGAATAACGAGGAAGTGCTCGACGAGCAGGCACGTATGGCCGAGCTTTCCACCATGAAAGACACCTGGAACGTGCTGGCGGTGAAACCAAAGTATCACACCTACGTGGTGGTGATCGGAGAAAGCGCGCGTCGCGATGCGCTCGGCGCGTTTGGCGGTCACTGGGATAACACGCCGTTTGCCAGCGTCGTTAACGGTACGCTGTTTACCGACTACGTGGCGGCCAGCGGCTCGACGCAGAAATCACTCGGTCTGACGCTCAACCGCGTGGTGGATGGAAAACCGCAGTTTCAGGATAATTTTGTCACCCTGGCCAACCGGGCAGGTTTTCAGACATGGTGGTTCTCTAATCAGGGACAGATCGGCGAATATGATACCGCCATCGCCAGCATCGCGAAGCGTGCCGACGAGGTACAGTTCCTGAAAAGCGGTGATTTCGAAGCCGATAAAAACACAAAAGATGAAGCGTTGCTAAAAATGACGGCGCAGGTCTTTGCCACCCAGCGCACCCAGCCGCAGCTGATTGTCCTGCACCTGATGGGGTCACACCCGCAGGCATGCGATCGTACCGGGGAAAAATATGCGGAGTTTGTGCAATCCAAAGAGACGTCCTGCTACCTCTACACCATGACGCAAACCGACGATCTCCTCAGCAAGCTGTACGGGCAGTT
Organism: Enterobacter cloacae complex sp. IR5401; assembly: GCF_049238425.1. Classification (NCBI taxonomy): domain Bacteria; kingdom Pseudomonadati; phylum Pseudomonadota; class Gammaproteobacteria; order Enterobacterales; family Enterobacteriaceae; genus Enterobacter; species Enterobacter cloacae complex sp. IR5401. Next base: position 338,613 of record NZ_JBMKHN010000002.1, read on the forward strand.
GCGCAACAGCGGCGACAGCTTCTCGATGGTCTATTTCTCTGACCATGGTCTGGCGTTTAAGGAGCGCGGTAAAGAGGTGCAGTATCTGGCCCACGATGACAAGTTCCAGCAGAACTTCCAGGTACCGTTTATGGTGCTGTCGAGTGATGACAAAACGCATCGCATTATAAAAGCGCGCCGTTCCGCGAACGATTTCCTGAAATTCTTCTCACAGTGGACGGGGATTAAGGCAAAAGAAATAAAAAATGATTACCCGTTTATCTCCGGGAAGAAGGGCCCACCAGTCTACATTACCAACTTTAAGTTACAGAAAGTCGACTATAACCATCTGGGGACGGATATTTTCGATATTAAGAGTAAGTAATTTCTGCCGTTTCGTGCGGGCTGATGCTCACCCTGGTCCTCTCCCACGGGGAGAGGGTACAAACAAAAAAAATCCGCCACATTGGGCGGATTTTTTACTGGCTCACCGAAGTGATTAGAAGCGGTAACCTACGCCCGCGATCCAGGTGCCAACGTCAACGTTGCGGATACGGCTCTGCTCATAGGAGAAGTCCAGAGCAACGTTTTCGATTGGGTTGAACTGCATACCTGCGCCATAGGAGAAACCATAGTCGCTGTTGCTTGCAGTACGGTTCAGACCCTGGTTTTCGGTCTGCTGGAATTTACCGTAGCCAACACCTACAACACCGTAGATGCTTGCCCAGTCATTCAGGCGGTAAGCAGGACCCGCGGTGATGCCGTAGTACTGACCTTTATTGTAAGAGCCATTTTCAGTACGATCTTTCTCGGTGTAAGTGAAAGAACCGATCACACCCAGCGGGTTGTTGTCTTGCTCGTAACGGTACTTCAGGTTGAAACCGTTGGTTTTGTTCATCACGCCCTGCATATCGCTCTGAGCGTAACCACCAGTTACAGTAGAAGTTGCCGCTACAGCGGTACCTGCGGAAACAGCCAGAACAGCTGCCAGTGCTGAAAGACATGCAATTTTTTTCATAACCACCTCAAATGTGCTTCAAGTAAGTCCGTAAGTTTTAAATATATCAAAAAAATCTGTGAAACTCTTTGTCATTCACGATGTCTAATGCGACCTTTCCTGTAACAGAACATTTCCAGCACCAGCTATCTTGTTAAAATAACTCCAGATTTTCACCTTCAAACGCTAATAGTGCGCGTCATCGCCAGAAAGTTCATCCAGATTATTCCTAATCTTTCAGGCGATAAAAGCATCAACCTTTCCTCATTTTACGGATTTTCCCTGGATTTTTTTCAACAGTAGCTCAACCGTCGCAGCTTATTTCCATTACACTGCCACTTTTACCTCTTTTGACAAAAATTGACAGGAGAAAGGATGCCAGGTTTACCCCGTAAATCGTCGGTCTGGATGCCGGTGGCAGTTATACTTATCGCGATGATGTCCATACAAAGCGGCGCGTCGCTGGCAAAATCGCTGTTTCCGCTGGTTGGTGCGCCCGGCGTCACGGCGCTGCGTATCGCATTAGGCACCCTGATCCTCGTGGTTATCTTTAAACCCTGGCGGCTACGGTTTAAAAAGGAGCAGCGACTGCCTTTGCTTTTTTATGGGCTGGCACTGGGAGGGATGAACTACATGTTCTATCTCTCTATTCAGACTATCCCGCTGGGGATCGCGGTCGCGCTTGAATTTACCGGCCCGCTGGCGGTTGCCCTCTTCTCTTCTCGTCGTCCGGTAGATTTTATCTGGGTCATACTGGCCGTGCTGGGGCTATGGTTCCTGCTGCCGCTCGGGCAAAGCGTTTCACAAATCGATTTGACAGGGGCAGCTCTGGCGCTGGGCGCGGGGGCATGCTGGGCGGTGTATATTCTCACTGGCCAGCGTGCGGGCGAAGAGCACGGCCCCGCGACGGTCGCCTTAGGCTCACTAATTGCCGCCGTAATCTTTGTCCCAATCGGAATGGCACAAGCGACAGATTCAATATGGCAGTGGTCAATCCTGCCGGTTGGTCTGGCGGTTGCCATTCTCTCTACGGCCCTGCCCTACTCTCTGGAGATGATCGCCCTGACGCGCCTGCCCACACGCATTTTTGGTACGCTCATGAGCATGGAGCCCGCGCTGGCCGCCATCTCAGGAATGATTTTCCTCGGTGAAACCCTGACCCTGGTACAAACGCTGGCGCTCTGTTCCATTATCGCGGCGTCAATGGGCTCCACCCTGACCATGCGCCCGGAACCTAAAGTGCAAAAAATCGATCTCAACTAGGCCTTAAATTCTGCATGGCTAACCCGCCATGCAGAATATACGCCTCGTCAGTACTTCAAATAATTTCTTACAAACTATCTTGTATTGCCAAAATATTTCACCTGCCCGGCTTCCCGAAGAATGAATTAAGATTGATCTGTATCAACTTTAATAAACTACTTATTTTTCAATAAGTTGATAATACAATCTTACTTTCACTATTAAACCAATAGGCAGAGCCAAACCGCAGAGAAAAAATCCGGTGCTATACTTAGTCCCGTAATTACCTGGGACACAAACATCAAGAGGATATGAGATTATGAGTACCGCTAAACTGGTGAAAACGAAAGCGTCTAATCTGCTTTATACCCGTAACGATGTATCGGATAGCGATAAAAAAGCGACCATTGAGCTGCTGAATCGCCAGGTGGTCCAGTTCATCGATCTTTCGCTGATCACCAAACAGGCTCACTGGAATATGCGCGGTGCAAACTTTATTGCCGTTCATGAAATGCTGGATGGCTTCCGCACAGCACTGGTGACTCACCTGGATACCATGGCCGAACGTGCCGTACAGCTGGGTGGCGTGGCACTGGGTACCACACAGGTGATCAACAGCAAAACGCCATTGAAAAGCTATCCGCTGGATATCCATACCGTTCAGGATCACCTGAAAGAGCTGGCGGACCGCTACGCGATTGTGGCGAACGATGTTCGTAAAGCGATTGGCGAAGCCAAAGATGAAGATACTGCTGATATCTTCACTGCCGCATCACGTGACCTGGATCAGTTCCTGTGGTTCATTGAGTCCAACATCGAATAATCCCTGCGGATTTTCCGAATAACCCTCGCCCCTGGCGGGGGTTTTGCACATTTATGGTGCGCACTTTTGCCCGCAACGGCCGCAAAAGTGAAAAAAATGTAATAATCACCTCACACAACCGTTAACGGAAGATTGTTTTTTCGTCAGATTCTGCGCTAAATATCCCCCTGTCAGAAGACCTTAACGAAGCGCACCAAAACGGTGCTCCATTCTGGTGCAACCTGGCAGAATTGCCACGCTTTTCGTGCAATGCGTGACATCATCCCCTTTGCAAAACAACAGCTTGTAAAACTGGCATGATTTTTTCATTGTGCCAGAGGTTCTCGCAGGGGATCGCCCCGTGGATATAAAAGGAAATGCTATGAAGTCTGTATTAAAAGTTTCACTGGCTGCACTTACCCTGGCGTTTGCGGTGTCCTCGCAGGCTGCCGACAAACTGGTTGTGGCGACGGACACGGCGTTCGTACCGTTTGAATTTAAACAGGGTGATAAATACGTTGGTTTTGACGTGGATCTGTGGGCCGCTGTCGCAAAAGAACTCAAACTGGATTACACCCTGAAGCCAATGGACTTCAGCGGCATTATCCCGGCACTGCAAACCAAAAACGTTGACCTGGCGCTGGCAGGCATCACCATTACCGAAGAGCGTAAAAAGGCCATCGATTTCTCTGACGGCTACTACAAAAGCGGCCTGCTGGTGATGGTGAAAGCGGATAACAACGATGTGAAAAGCGTGAAAGATCTCGACGGTAAAGTGGTCGCCGTGAAGAGCGGCACTGGCTCAGTTGATTACGCGAAAGCCAACATCAAAACCAAAGACCTGCGTCAGTTCCCGAACATCGACAACGCTTACATGGAACTGGGCACCAACCGCGCGGATGCGGTGCTGCACGATACGCCTAACATCCTTTACTTCATCAAAACTGCCGGTAACGGCAAGTTCAAAGCGGTAGGTGATTCTCTGGAAGCTCAGCAGTACGGTATTGCATTCCCGAAAGGCAGCGACGACCTGCGTAACAAAGTTAACGGCGCGCTGAAAACCCTGAAAGAGAACGGCACCTATAACGAAATCTACAAAAAATGGTTCGGTACCGAGCCTAAATAATTTCACCTGACTTCAGGTTTGTAACGCCCGGTGGCGCTTACGCTTACCGGGCCTACGTTTTTCGTTTTTCACCACGGTATACAGGAATACATCATGCAGTTTGACTGGAGCGCCATCTGGCCTGCCATTCCACTCTTGCTTGAAGGCGCTAAAATGACCCTGTGGATTTCGGTCCTCGGTCTGGTTGGCGGGTTGATTATCGGTCTTGTCGCCGGTTTCGCTCGTACCTACGGCGGCTGGATTGCAAACCACATCGCACTGGTTTTCATCGAAGTGATCCGCGGCACACCCATTGTGGTGCAGGTCATGTTTATCTACTTCGCCCTGCCGATGGCCTTCACCGACCTGCGCATTGACCCGTTCAGCGCAGCCGTTGTCACCATCATGATCAACTCCGGCGCCTACATTGCGGAAATTACCCGCGGTGCGGTGCTGTCGATTCATAAAGGGTTCAGTGAAGCTGGCCTGGCGTTAGGTCTTTCCCGTCGCGAAACGATCCGCCACGTTATTCTGCCGCTGGCGCTGCGCCGCATGCTGCCGCCGCTGGGTAACCAGTGGATCATCAGCATCAAAGACACCTCGCTGTTTATTGTTATCGGCGTGGCCGAGCTGACCCGTCAGGGCCAGGAGATCATAGCGGGTAACTTCCGCGCCCTGGAAATCTGGAGTGCGGTCGCCGTTGTCTACCTGATTATCACGCTTGTCCTGAGCTTTGTTCTGCGTCGTCTTGAAAGAAGGATGAAAATCCTGTGATTGAATTTAAAAACGTTTCCAAGCACTTTGGCCCAACCCAGGTGTTGCACAATATCGATTTGAACATCAGGCAGGGCGAAGTGGTGGTGATCATCGGGCCGTCGGGTTCCGGAAAATCCACCCTGCTGCGCTGCATTAACAAGCTTGAGGAGATCACCAGCGGCGATTTGATCGTTGATGGTCTGAAGGTTAACGATCCGAAAGTGGACGAGCGCCTGATCCGCCAGGAAGCGGGCATGGTGTTCCAGCAGTTCTACCTGTTCCCGCACCTCACGGCGCTGGAAAACGTGATGTTTGGTCCTCTGCGCGTGCGCGGGGCCAGCAAAGCGGCAGCGGAAGCGCTGGCAAAAGATCTGCTGGCGAAGGTTGGTCTGGCGGAGCGTGCCCACCACTATCCTTCCGAGCTGTCCGGCGGCCAGCAGCAGCGCGTGGCCATTGCCCGTGCGCTGGCGGTGAAGCCAAAGATGATGCTGTTCGATGAGCCAACGTCGGCACTCGACCCGGAGCTGCGTCACGAAGTGCTGAAAGTTATGCAGGATCTGGCGGAAGAAGGCATGACGATGGTCATCGTTACCCACGAAATCGGCTTTGCCGAAAAAGTGGCGTCCCGTCTGATCTTCATTGATAAGGGCCGCATCGCGGAAGACGGTAATCCGCAGACGCTGATTGCGAACCCACCAAGCCAGCGCCTTCAGGAGTTCCTGCAACACGTCTCCTGATAACCACACACAGAGCCGGGCATGCCCGGCTTTTTTATGCCGGATTGTTCCCAAAAACTCCCCTCCGCTCCGCGCGCTCTATACTTATCATTTTGCACGATATTTTTGTCGGAGGACGCCGTGCCGTGGATCCTGTTACTCCTGTTTAGCCTGTTTAGCGCGCCGTCGCTCGCCGTAACCCTTCCCGGCGTCACCACCGGAGCCACCGCCACCCAGCAAAATGCGCCGCCAGAACCGGATGCTGAAAAGAAAAAAGCTGCCTACAGCGCGCTTGCCGACGTGCTTGAGAACGACACGTCCCGGCAGGAGCTGATCGATCAGCTGAGGAAGGTGGCCGCCACGCCGCCTCAAGATCCGGTTCCTGCTATTGCGCCGCCGGAAGCCGAAGAAGAAAAAACGGTGCTGGAAAACGTCACCGACATCAGTCGCCGCTACGGGGAAGCCCTGTCGTCGCGTTTTGCCCAGCTCTATCGCAACCTGGTTGGCACCTCACATAAGCCTTTTAATCCTCACACCTTTTCCGCCGCCGCCACCCAGTTTGCTATTCTGGCTGGTGCCGTCTTCATTTTTTACTGGCTGTTGCGCCTGTCTGTCTGGCCGCTTTACCGGAAAATGGGACAGTGGGGACGCAAAAAGAATCAGCATAAAAGCAGCTGGCTGCATCTTCCGGCAATGATTACCGGGGCGTTTGTCATCGATTTGCTGCTGCTGGCCCTGACGCTGTTTGTCGGTCAGCTGCTGGCTGACCGCCTTAATACCGGAAACAAAACCATCGCGTTTCAGCAGGGACTGTTCCTCAATGCGTTTGCCCTGATTGAGTTCTTTAAAGCCCTCCTGCGGTTGATCTTCTGCCCACGCGTGCCGGACCTTCGCCCCTTCGCCATTTCGGATCAGAGCGCCAAATACTGGGCGGTGCGGCTTAGCGTGCTGAGCGGGTTGATTGGTTATGGCTTGTTGGTTGCCGTGCCGATTATTTCCAACCAGGTTAACGTGCAGTTCGGGGCGCTGGCGAACGTGCTGATCATGCTGTGCATTACCGTCTGGGCGCTGTACCTCATCTTCCACAATAAAAAAGCGATCACCGACAGCCTGCTGCACCTGGCCGATCGCTCCCTCTCCTTTTTCAGCCTCTTTATTCGCGCCTTTGCGCTGGTGTGGCACTGGCTGGCCAGCGCCTATTTTATTGTGCTCTGTTTCTTCTCCCTGTTCGACCCGGGCAATAGCCTGAAATTTATGATGGGGGCGACGTTCAAAAGCCTGGCGATTATCGGCATTGCGGCCTTTGTCTCTGGCCTGCTTTCCCGCTGGCTGTCGAAAACGATCACCCTGTCGCCGCAGGTTCAGCGTAACTACCCGGAACTGCAAAAGCGGGTGAATGGCTGGATGACCGTATCCCTGAAGGTGGCGCGTATTCTGACGGTCTGCGTGGCAATTATGCTGCTGCTGAACGCGTGGGGGCTGTTTGATTTCTGGAACTGGCTGCATAACGGCGCGGGGGAAAAGACCGTTGATATTCTTATTCGTATCGCGCTGATCCTGTTTTTCTCCGCCGTCGGCTGGACGCTGCTGGCAAGCCTTATCGAAAACCGTCTGGTGTCGGATGTCCACGGCAGGCCGCTACCGAGCGCCCGCGCCCGCACGCTGCTAACCCTGTGCCGCAACGCGCTGGCGGTGATCATCAGTACCATCACCATCATGATTGTGCTGTCGGAAATCGGCGTGAATATCGCCCCGCTGCTGGCGGGTGCCGGTGCGCTGGGGCTGGCGATCTCCTTCGGTTCGCAGACGCTGGTGAAGGATATTATCACCGGCATTTTTATCCAGTTTGAGAACGGGATGAATACCGGGGATCTGGTGACCATCGGTCCGCTCACCGGCACGGTCGAGAGGATGTCGATTCGCTCCGTCGGTGTGCGTCAGGATACCGGCGCGTACCACATTATTCCGTGGTCATCGATCACCACCTTTGCCAACTTTGTGCGCGGCATTGGTTCGGTGGTGGCGAATTATGATGTCGATCGTCACGAAGATGCAGATAAGGCGAAGCAGGCGCTGCGGGATGCGGTGAACGAACTGATGGAGATGGAGGATATTCGCGGGCTGGTGATTGGTGAACCATCGTTCGCGGGCATCGTCGGGCTGACGAACACTGCCTTTACCCTGCGCGTGTCGTTCACCACCCAGCCGCTGAAGCAGTGGACGGTGCGCTTCGCCCTCGACAGCATGGTGAAAAAACACTTCGATCTGGCGAACGTGAGAGCGCCGGTGCAGACGTATCAGGTATTGTCGCCGCCCGCTTCGCCGCTCCCTCCGCAGGAGCCGACGCTGTAAACGAGCCGGGTGGCGGCTTCGCCTTACCCGGCCAGAGAAACGATTATTTGCGGCGTTTGTTATCGTCCATAAAGGACCAGGCAATAAAGCGGCTCTGCTTCTGGCCCTGCGCCATCTCTTTTTTAACCACTTTCACCGCGCCGACGTCGGTCAGCGCGCGGTAAAGCGGCGGCAGGTTATCGCCACGGGAGACCAGCGTGGTAAACCATTTCACCTGACGACCGAAGCCCTTACTCTCGGCAATCATGCGCAGAATAAATGCCACTTCCCCGCCCTCGCACCACAGCTCCTGCTGCTGGCCGCCAAAGTTCAGCGCGCCATCTTCAGCCTGGCCCAGGTTACGCCGCTTGCGTTCACTTCCCGCACGAGCAGAGGCGGCGGAGTCGTGGAATGGCGGGTTGCACAGGGTGGCATCATATTGTTCGTTCTTATGAATAATGCCGTTGAAAATAGCAGCGGCATCCTTCTGACGACGCAGACGAACGGCCCGGCTTAACCCCGGGTTAGCGTTGATAATGGCCTGCGCGCTGGCGAAGGCCTCAGCACCGATCTCGCTGCCGGTAAACCGCCACTGATATTCATGTGCGCCTATCAGGGGGTAGATCAGGTTCGCGCCCGTACCGATATCAAGCACGGTGGCCTGTTTTGGCACCACGCCGCCATTGTCATCCGCCAGCAGATCGGCAAGATGATGGACGTAATCCGCACGTCCTGGCACCGGTGGGCAGAGAAAGCCATCCGGGATGTCCCAGTGCGTAACGCCATAAAAATGGGCCAGCAGCGCTTTGTTCAGCGTCTTAACCGCCAGCGGATCGGCAAAGTTTACCGACGGTTCACCGGCTGGTGTCTGAACAATAAAATCCTGCAATTCCGGGCAGCTCAGGCACAGGGCTTTCATGTCGTAGCGGCTACGGTGGCGGTTACGCGGGTGCAATCCCGGCTTTTGGGAAGTCATGGCATTCTCCTTTAAACAGCCGCGTAAGATACCCTGTGACGGCGCGGGGGTAAATAACTGTCTGAGACGCACAAAAAAACGACAAAAATCAGCGACCTGTATGTCTATGATCTGTCAACAAATTGTCAGAATTTATCGTTCAAAAAATAAGCAGATCATCATCAAATTTTTGCGCTAAATCACACGCGTCAGGCTTCTAAACTTAAGAGGAATCACCTGTTGTTTCTCCTGAGGATGTGATTATGAAAAAATATCTGACCTTTATTATTGCGGGTGCGCTGGCAGGCGCATCGTTCTCAGCCTGGTCCGTTCAACCTCTGACAGACAGCAACGATACCAGCCAGCTACGTGCGGCGGGGACGGTCTCTGTCAGCCGGGCAAGCAACCTTGATGACCTTCAGAACAAGCTGGCCGAAAAAGCGCGTCAGGAAGGGGCTAAAGGCTTCGTGGTGAACGCTGCCGGTGGCGATAACCATATGTACGGCACCGCGACCATCTATAAATAATCGATTCCTTCCCACACTGCATCTGCCAGGCAGATGCAGTTCTCATTCCCTTCCTTCGCCTTGACTGTGCGTTTTTTAACCCCATATTAAGATGAATGGCTTAAACAGATCAGGAGAACATGATGGCTTCCGGCTGGGCGAATGACGACGCCGTTAACGAACAGATCAACAGTACTATTGAAGATGCGGTCGCGCGTGCTCGCGGTGAAATTCCACGCGGCGAAAGTTTGACGGAATGCGAAGAGTGCGGAGATCCGATTCCTGAGGCACGGCGTAAAGCCATTCCTGGCGTACGGCTATGTATTGCCTGTCAGCAGGAGAAAGATTCGAAAAATGCGACACATTCAGGATATAATCGCAGAGGATCGAAAGACAGCCAGTTACGTTGACTTTCCTTTACCGAAGTTAACCGCGCCAGCCGTTTACTTTACGCTCACGACTTTTAGCGAAACGCGTAGCAAATCGTGCCCTTCCGATGGCTTCTGTAAAGCGCATCCACAAGAAGTGTCAATTCCGCTTCTGAATTTATTAATAATCAATAAGTTATTTGTCATTCAATTTTTTTGAGCAACCACGTCAATTCTCTTCGATTTTATCTTCCGCTAAAAACCGTGATACTTATCACATCGACGGAACATCGTCCCTTTAACAGAATAACCTGCGAGAATTGACCTATGAAAACCATCAAATATGCTGTTGCCGCTGTTGCCCTGTCCGCTCTCTCTTTCGGCGCTTTCGCCGTAGAGCCAGTCTCCTCTACTCAGGCACAGGATCTGAACAAAATCGGGGTGGTGAGTGCTGAAGGCGCGACCACGCTGGACGGTCTGGAAGCCAAACTGGCGGAAAAAGCAGCCGCTGCCGGCGCAAGTGGATACACCATCACGTCCACTAACGGTAATAACAAACTGAGCGGTACTGCGGTTATCTACAAGTAATCGAACGAATTATGCTCCACCCTCACCATACCCTCTGGTGAGATGCTCCAACCCTCATTGACCCTGTTGTTGTTACCCTTGTTTGCCCGTCCGCCACTGGACGGGCTTTTTTTGCTTAAAACGACTGTGCCACACGCTGCAATCCGGCTTCCACGGATGCCACTTCCCCTGCCGCCAGCAGGCAGCAGGCCATTTGCAGCTTGATCGACTGCGGAACCGGCACCTTTCCGGCCAGACACTGTACGATCCAGTGCGCGGTGACCTGCGGATCTTTTGACTCGGGCAAGATCACATCGCAGTTCTCCTCCCCACGTTCCAGTACGACCCGCGTCCCGGCAGGCTCAATCAGCATCAGCTGTGGACAACGCTGCGGGTTGGCATAAACCTCCCCTTCCGTCCCGTGCATCAGCAGCGCCCGCCCGCCGATTTCGGCAAAAAATTGTCCGACCCGCGTCACGTACTCCGGATGGGAGACGCTGGAAAGACGTAGCGCGGCGTCTTCGGCAAACGGCGTCGCCAGCTTCGCCAGGGTGTGGGCGCTGTTACGTACTCCCATTCGCCATCGCATGTCCAGCTGCTTTTCCAGCGGCGGGCAGAGCGCGCGCACGGGAATATAGACCGGCTGGTTCCCCTCCAGTTTGGCCTGCGCCTGGCCAGCATGGAGAGTAGGTTCGATGCCTAATAATTCCAGAATGGTTTCTGTCAGCACGCGCGTTGGATCTTCGCTCACGCCATGCACCACCACCGGGAAACCGAGTTTCTGCAACAGAATAGCCAGCAGCGGCGTGAGGTTTGCCTGCTTACGCGCGCCATTGTAGGTCGGGATCACTATCGGCATCGGCTTCGTGACGGGCGGGGTTAAACGCATCGTCTGCGACTGCATGGCCTCATAAAAACCCCGCATCTCCGCCTCACCTTCCCCTTTGATGCGCAGCGCAATCAGAATGCCGCCCATTTCCAGCTCCGGCACGTCGCCATTCAGCATATGCGTGTACAACGCACGGGCCGTTTCCTGGTCCAGATCGCGAGCATGGTTTTTCCCACGCCCTACCTCTTTGATAATTTTGCGGTAATCCACGACATTTCTCCTGACAGCATCATCTTGTTAACAATATAGCCCGATGGACACGCACCCGATAGTGTTTTGTGATCATTATCAACCTGCTGTTTTCAGATAAAAAAATAAACTCAAGCATTATTTGCAATATTTGTGATTGGGACAAAAGATTCGTCTCTGTCCTTTTTTTGATTAAATAAACATCGAAAAGTCATTAAAGGTCAACGGTGAAAACGTCCAGGCAACGTTTTTGCCAGAAACATATCGGGATTTACTATGAACAAGGTTGCATTAGGGTTGTTTATCGCCGCAACGGTGGGATGTTCTGCATCTGCATTTGCGGCAACCAACGGTGAAGGGCAGATTAATTTCACCGGAGAAATTATCGATTCTGCTTGCCAGGTCGTGAATGGATTAAGTAATCCATTAGATGTTCAGTTGGGAAAAGTATCTAAAACGGTATTTACCGGTGCAGGCTCTACCAGCACATTAACGAAGTTTGATATTAAGTTAACCAATTGTCCGGAAACCGTAACCTCGGCAGCGATTAACTTCGGTGGTACCCCGGATGCGGATAATAATGCCGCGCTGGCGTTAACGCCCGATACCGATGCGGCTACCGGTGTGGCTATTCAGCTGGTTGACACGTCCGGGCAGCCTGTCAGCCTGTATACCCCTTCGAAGCAATATCCTTTAGCCTCCGGCACGGCGGTTAACGATCTGGAGTTCGGTGCGCGTTATATTCAAACCCAGGCGGCAGTCACCGCAGGCCCTGCTAACTCTGTATCAACCTTCACCGTTATTTATAACTGATCTTATCAATCCTGAGATATTAATGCTTTTGCGAGCATTAATATCTCATCTTTTTATTGAGAAATCTTTATGCGCCACGGTTATTTACTGAGCACTCTTTTACTGGTAGCAGCCTCGGCACAGGCGGGGGTCGTGATTAATGGCACCCGGCTGGTCTATCAGGGAGATAAAAAGGAATCATCTCTCGGTCTTTCAAACCCTGATACCACGGATTATCTGGTGCAGTCCTGGGTCGATTCTGGCGGTAAAAACCAGGCCAAAGCCCCGTTCCTGATCACCCCGCCGCTTTTTCGACTGGATGCGAAAGAGGATAACGTCCTGCGCGTAGTCCGTACGGGAGGAAATTTACCGGAAGACAGGGAATCTCTGTACTGGCTGAATATTAAAGCGATCCCGTCCTCGAAGCATGTCGAAGGGGTAAATACGCTGCAAATTGCCATTAATACCCGCATTAAATTGCTCTATCGCCCGTCAGCGGTAAAAGGCAGACCAGAAGATGTGGCCGATAAACTTGAATGGCATCGCGAAGGGAATGATTTAGTGGTGAATAATCCCACACCTTTCTTTATGAATTTTCAGACCGTCACCCTGAATGGACAGAAAGTCAAAAAAGCCACCTGGGCTGTGCCGAAAACTGAAACGCATTTTGCTTTACCTGGCAACGTCGGAGGTTCTACCGTCGCGTATTCCATTATTACCGATTACGGCAGCATCAGTCAGACATGGTCTAAACCCGTTCATTAATCGTATTACCCGGTAATAAAATCATCATGTACAGCCATAAAAAGCCGTTCACCTGCCGATTTTCGTCATTGCTGATGGCTATTTGTTGCCTGGCAATGGCGATCTTTGCGCAGCAGGTTTTGGCTGATGATTATTTTAACCCTGCCCTGCTGGACATTGATAACCCGCAGCAGGGAAAGACCGATCTGTCTGTCTATGAAAAAGGTCCCGGCCAGGCACCAGGTAAATATCAGGTCGCGATCTTTATCAATAACAATAAAATTGATACCCGCGACGTGACCTTCAACTTAGTTAAAGATCCACAGGGCACCAGCACGCTCCAGCCTTGTTTTACACTGGACGAATTAAAGAGCCTCGGGATCAAAACGCAAAAATATCCGCAGCTGAGGGCAGAAGGTCAGTGCGCCGATCTACACGCCATCCCTTCGGCATCCGCGACCTTTCGCGTGCGCAATCAGCAGCTGCTGCTGAGCATTCCGCAAAAGGCGCTCGGTCAGGTACCTCGCGGTTACATCGACCCGAAAGAGTTTGACGAAGGGATCAACGCGGGCCTGCTTAATTACAGCGTCAACGCCAGCCAGAGCCATGCGCGCCAGCAGGGTGAAGAGAATAGCAGCAGCCAGTACGTTAACCTGCGTCCCGGCTTCAACATCGGGGCATGGCGCGTTCGTAACTACTCCACCTGGAATCGCAGCACCACGGGTCATGAGGAGGAACAGAAATTCACCTCCGTTTATACCTATGCGCAACGCGATATTGTGGCGATGAAAAGTGACGTGACGGTGGGCCAAAGCACCTCACCTTCCGACGTTTTTGACAGCGTCCCCTATACCGGCGTGGAGCTAAAATCCGACAGCGACATGCTGCCGGACAGCGAGAAAGGCTATGCCCCTATTATTCGCGGCAGCGCCCACAGTAACGCGCAGGTGGTGGTACGCCAGAACGGTTACATCATTTATCAGAACACGGTCGCCCCCGGCGCGTTCGAAATTAACGATCTCTACCCCACCGGCAGCAGCGGCGATCTCCAGGTCACCGTGAAAGAGACCGACGGCAGCGAAAGCCATTTCGTCGTGCCGTTTGCCTCCGTGCCGGTATTGCAGCGTGAAAAAAATCTGCGCTACAGCGTGACTGCCGGACGCTACCGTTCTTATGACAACGACGTCGAGAAGACCCCGTTTGCCCAGGGCAGCGCCATCTACGGTTTACCCTACGGTTTCACCGCCTACGGTGGCGTGCAGCAGAGCAGCCATTACCAGTCTCAGGCGGCTGGCGTCGGGAAAAACATGGGCGATTTAGGCGCCTTTTCCCTTGACGTGACCCGCGCGAAGGCCCTGTTGAAAAAACAGCAGGCCAGCAAAGGCCAGTCGTGGCGCGTGCGCTATAGCAAAGACATCGCCCGGTCAGGCACCAACTTCTCGCTGGCCGGCTATCGCTATAACAGCAAAGGGTTTTACACCCTTGAAGACACCATGGAGTCATATACCCGCTCCGACGACTGGTCTGCACCGCAGCAGCGCCGCGCCCGAACCGAAGCCACCATCGACCAGACGCTGCCGGAAGGCTGGGGATCCGTCACCCTGAGCATGGTGAAAGAGACGTACTGGAGTCAGAGCCAGAACATGACCTCGATGAGCGTCAGCTACAACAATAGCTGGCACGGGGTGAGCTACAGCCTCAGCTACAGCATGAACAAAAACACCCAGGACAGCGATGAAGACGGTAACGAGGTGACAAACGACAACCAGTTCTCGCTGAGCGTCTCGGTGCCGCTGGACCGCTGGATGCATAACACCTGGGCCACCTACAACCTGAACAACACCAAAGACGGCACGACGCAGAACATCGGCCTGAACGGCACGGCGCTGAAAGAGGACAACCTGAACTGGAACATCCAGGAAGGGCTGAGCAGCACCGGCAGCGGTAACTCCACCAGCATCAACGCCGATTATAAAGCGACCTATGGTGAAGTGAGCGCAGGCGTCAGTCAGGATAAATATCAGCAGACCGTGAACGTCGGTTTGCAGGGCGGCGTGGTTGCCCATGCGAACGGAATAACCCTGAGCCAGCCGCTCGGTGACACCATCGCGCTGGTGAAAGCGCCGGGCACGCACGGAACCCATATCACGAACCAGACGGGCGTCGAGACCGACTTCCGCGGCTACACCGTCGTGCCGTTTGTTACCGCGTATCGCCGCAACACCATCGCGCTGGATACCGAAACGCTACCGGACAACGCCGACGTCACCCACGCGGCGCAGATCGTGACGCCAACCCGCGGGGCCGTGGTGCGCGCCAGCTTTAACACCCGCGTGGGTAACCGCGTCCTGATGACGCTTACGCAAAAGGGTAAACCGCTGCCCTTCGGCGCAACGGTCACCACCGAGGATAAGGACAGCGAATTTATTGTCGGCAATGACGGCCAGACCTACCTCTCTGGTCTGCCGCAGCAAGGGCATCTCTACGTTTCCTGGGGACAGGGGGCGAACGAGCACTGCGTCGCTGACTATGCGCTAACGGATGAGAAAGAGAAAACCAGCATCATTAACGCTGCCGCGCAGTGTCACTGATCCACCGTTCAGGCTAACGATTATGCAAATGATTAAACAGTGCTTTTTCTTACTGGTTCTGGGAACCGCCGCGTTATTTATGCCGCATGCGAAGGCGACCTGCACCACGCCGGATCTGCCCAAAATGATTAACGTGGCCCCTATCTCCGTTCCCACGACGCTGGCCGTTGGCGAAACGATCCCGGGTACAGAGCAGAGCGTTCATGTTGCCGGGCACTGCGATCAGAGTATCGACAGCGGACTGGAAATTGTCTCGTGTTACTACGGTACCGGAGCGGAAATTCCGGGGCTGAAGGGAGTATACGAATCCGGCGTACCGGGTGTCGGGGTCGCATTGATGAACGATCAGGGTCAGCGAATCAGCGGAGCAGGCGGAGTACAGTGCGATTCACGCGGAACGCCTGTTGGCTATGTTTCTGGCGATGGCACACAGTCGTTTAACTTTGACGTCACGCTTGAACTGGTCAAAACAAGCGACGCCGTGACCTCCGGCACGCTGGTGCAGTCTCAGACCGAATTCGGCATTGGCGTTTTCGGTCACGAAGGGATCGGCAGCCCTAACCATATTGCGTATGCAGGTAACGTCATTTTGCATCAGGTCACCTGCTCTGTTTCGCCAAAAAATCTCACCGTTAATTTGGGTGATTTTCCCGTCAGTGATTTTATGAGCGTGGGTTTTTTATCCAGCCCCGCTCAAACGTTTAATATCACCGTTAACTGTGACACAACCGTTCAGCCTGAGCTAAAAATCACCAGTGCTAACGGCTACGAGACGGCATTCGAGGGGGTGATCAAACTGACGAAGCAGACAGGCATGGCAACGGGCGTCGGGGTGAGAATGCTGTTTGATGACCGCATTGCGACCTTTGATACCTACGTCAACACTCAAAGCCAAGCCGTTGCCAATGAAACGCTGGAGATCCCCTTTCAGGTTCGCTACGAGCAGATCAGCGATGTGGTGACGCCCGGCCCCGCCAACACCGTAGCAACCATCACTCTCGCCTATAAGTGACCAACATGAAAAAGACAATCGCGTTTCTGACGATGGGCTTACTGGCCCAGGCCCACGCAGACGATATTCAGATCCAGATGACGGGAAATATTTACGCCAATACCTGCATCATTGACAGCGCCAGCCGCAACCTGACGGTGGACTTAGGCCAGACGGTGTCGGGCAGTTTTAAAGACGTGGGGGATACAGGCGAGTGGAAAGACTTTTCCCTGTCAGTATCGCACTGTCCTGCCACGCTGGCGCTTGCCACGGCCTTTTTCTATGGCCAGGCAGACAGCGTGCATCCGACCAAATTTGCCAATATCGGCAGCGCAAAGGGGCTGGCGCTGGAGCTGGCAGACCGGCAGGACAAAATACTGATTGCCCCGCAGGCCGCCTTTAACGCCGCCATCAATCCGAGCGACCACACGGCAACCTTTCCCCTGTCCGCGCGCTACTACGCCACCTCAATGCCCGTCACTGCCGGGACGTTCAGCAGCGTGATTCAGGTGACATTCACTTACCAGTAGGACCGCGCCTCTTTGCACGGATGCTTTTTGTACGCCCGGCAGAGGGTTTTGCCGGGCGTTTTTTTACCTCCGGCACTTCTGGCTGCTCAATCGGGAAGATCGGCAGCGCATTCAGCAGCCGTTGGCCGTAGTTTTTGGTGAGCAGTCGTTTGTCATAAATCACCACCTCGCCCCAACAGCCGTGGCTACGGATCAAACGCCCGACCTGCTGAATAAGGTTAAACGACGCCGCAGGCAGGCTTTGCACTTCAAACGGATAACGGTTCAGGCTTTTCAGCCATTCGCCTTCGGTGATCACCACCGGGCTGTCGATGGGCGGGAAGGCAATTTTGTGGATATGCACCTGCGTCAGGTAGTCACCTTTCAAATCAAGCCCTTCCGCAAAGGACTGTAACCCCACCAGCACGCTGCGCTCGCCGTTATCAATGCGTTTACGGTGGGTTTCCACCAGCCGATAGCGCGGCTGATCGCCCTGCACCAGCAGGAGCAAGCGCAGATCGGTGACGTGCTCCAGGAAGCGTTGCATCGCGCGGCCGCTGACAAACAGCACCAGCATACCGGGGTATTTTTTACTCTCAACCTGCTCGCGGAAGTAGGCCGCCATTTCCGCAATATGCTGCTCTTCGTTATCGATAAGCGGCTCATAGTTCATGCGCGGGATCACCAGCTTGCCCTGCTCACAGTGGTTGAACGGCGAGTCCAGGGCCACAAAACGGTCCCCCGCTTTCTCTTTCAGGCCGCTCATTTCCTGCAACCTTGAGAAGCTGTTCAGTGAACGCAGGGTCGCCGATGTCACTACCACGTGCGGCACGCTGCGCCAGATCAGCTTTTCCAGCTGATCGGCCACGCGGATGCCCACGCAGTGGAAGAAAAGATGTACCTGCCCGTCTCGCACTTCGCGGGTGGCCCACTTTGTCACCGGCGCGCCGGACGCCTGCGCCATTGAGGCCAGCCGCCAGAGTTTGCTCTGCGCCTCAAACATGCCCAGCGCGCGGTTCATTTGCAGCAGAATGCGGTGCAAACGCACCACGTCATGGGTACCGGTTTTCTCGCTGAGATCATTTAAGAACATCTCCGCCAGCCCGCGCAGCTTTTCAAGGTGCTTCGCCAGCTGCTGACAAATTTCCATCACTTCCTGCGGCAACTCCCCCATCGCAAAGCGGTGTTCCGCCTCCTGGGTGGCGGGGAGATACAGGTTAAGAATGTTATTCAGCGAGGCGATGAGGCCGTACACCTCTTCACAGTGCTCGCTCAACCGCTCCGGAACCGCCAGCGGCGGCGTGGTTTTCGGGCGGAACTGCTCCATGCAAGTTGCCACCAGCTTACAGAACAGATCCAGTTGCAGGCGAAACCACGGGGCGGTAATTTCCGCGCTCATCTCCAGCGCATCCCGCGCCACGTCGGGCAGATGATGACCTTCATCGAGCACCAGCAGCAGGTTTTTGGGCTCCGGCAGGACCGCTTCACTCTCCAGTGCGGCCATCACCAGCGCATGGTTGGCGACAACCACCTCCGCTTCCTGAATCTCACGCCGGGCAACAAAGAAAGGGCATTCGCGGTAGTAGTGACAGTTGCGGTTCAGGCAGCTCGCTTTATCGGTGCTGAGCCTGCGCCACAGGTCGTCGCCGATCGCCTGGCTGGTGTGATCCCGCAGGCCGTCCCACCTGTAGCTGTCGAGATCGGCCTTCAGCTTTGCGCACTGCTCCTGCTCCGCCTTGTTGTTTGGCGTCAGCTCGTCATCAAGAAACGCGAGCAGATCCTGCTGGGCGGGTTCACTGCTGGCCAGCGCCGCCAGATTGCGCGGGCAGACGTAGCGCCCGCGACCAAAGGCGGCGGTGAAGCGTAAATCGGGGATAATTTTGCGCAGCAGCGGCAAATCTTTGCTGAAGATCTGATCCTGCAAGGCCACGTTGGCGGTGCTGACCACCAGCGTTTTGTCCTCCTCCCGCGCGATGGCGATGCCGGGAATGAGATACGACAGGGTTTTCCCGACGCCGGTCGGGGCTTCAATCGCCAGATGTCGCCCGTCGTCCCCGGCGAGCGTTTTTGCCACGTCGGCAATCATCTGCCGCTGCGGCGCTCGGGGGATAAAATCGGGGATCTGCTGCTGTAGCGCCTTATACCAGGCGCCTATTTGCGCTTTCAGCGCAGCGGTTAAAGCCATCGGAAAACCTGAAATACTGTATAAACAGCCACTATTGTGGCACTTTCTCTCCGCTGCCGCAAAAAGAAAAGCCCGGCTTTACGACCGGGCTTCCAGATTACTGCGGGTTAGCAGGTTTACGCGGGCGGCGTCGGCGCTGCCCCTCGCCTGCCGGTTTCCCTTCGCCGCTACGCCACGGGTTTTCACCGGCTGGTTTGCTATCGTTATTACGACGCGGCGGTTTGCCCGAAGATTTCGGCGCGCCACCTTCTGAACGACGCGGCTGCTGACCGCGACCACCGCCGCCCTGACCGCGTCCGCCACCCTGACGACCGTTCTGAATTGGCTCGGCTTTGATCGACGGGTCCACTTCATAGCCCGGGGTTTCAATGCGCGGGATCTCTTTCTTCAGCAGGCGTTCAATGTCGCGTAGAAGCTTGTGTTCATCCACGCAAACCAGAGAGAGCGCTTCCCCGGTTGCCGCCGCACGGCCGGTACGGCCGATACGGTGAACGTAATCTTCCGGCACGTTTGGCAGCTCGTAGTTCACCACGTGCGGCAGCTCTTCGATATCCAGACCGCGTGCGGCGATGTCGGTCGCCACCAGCACGCGAATGTCGCCAGATTTAAAGTCCGCCAGCGCGCGGGTACGCGCGCCCTGGCTCTTGTTGCCGTGGATCGCCGCGCTGCGGATGCCGTCTTTATTCAGCTGTTCCGCCAGGTGGTTGGCGCCGTGCTTGGTGCGGGTAAAGACCAGCACCTGCTGCCAGTTGCCCTGTCCGATCATCTGGGAGAGCAGTTCCCGCTTGCGCTTCTTATCCACAAAGTGAACGTGCTGCGTCACCTGCTCGGAGGCGGTGTTGCGGCGCGCGACTTCCACTTCCAGCGGGTTATGCAGCAGCTTTTCCGCCAGCGCCTTGATCTCGTCGGAGAAGGTCGCGGAGAAGAGCAGGTTCTGACGACGCGTCGGCAGCTTCGCCAGCACGCGGCGAATGTCGTGGATGAAACCCATGTCCAGCATACGGTCGGCTTCGTCCAGCACCAGGATTTCGATGTTATCGAGCTTCACCGCGTTCTGGTGTTCCAGATCCAGCAGACGTCCCGGTGTTGCCACCAGCACGTCCACGCCGCCGCGCAGCTTCATCATCTGCGGGTTAATGCTTACCCCGCCGAAAACTACCAGCGAACGAATGTTGAGGTAGCGGCTGTATTCACGCACGTTCTCGCCAATCTGGGCCGCCAGCTCGCGGGTTGGGGTGAGGATCAGCGCACGCACCGGACGACGGCCTTTGGCGTGCGGCTGGTTTTTTACCAACAGCTCCAGCAGCGGCAGGGTAAAGCCCGCGGTCTTACCGGTACCGGTCTGCGCGCTTGCCATCAGGTCACGGCCCTGCAAAACGGCCGGAATGGCCTGCTGCTGGATAGGGGTTGGCTCAACGTAGCCCTGCTCTGCGATGGCGCGCAGAATTTCCGGGTTCAGACCAAGGGAATCAAAAGACATAAAAACTCCGAACCGCCCCGACCATCACAGGTGTAGTTTTCAGGGAGATATAACGAATAGAAGGACAAAAACCACAATGTCGCGAAGGAGCGGAGTGTAGCAGCTTTTGTGACGTGGCGCATAAAATATCCCCGGCGATGACTCGACGTTTGCGCAAATCAGGCATAATCTTAATCAATCGATTGATTAATTTTTAATGCTGCTATGAATACAACCCCAACGACAACCAAAGGCGAACAGGCGAAAAGTCAGCTTATCGCCGCCGCGCTGGCGCAGTTTGGCGAGTATGGTCTGCATGCCACCACGCGGGATATCGCCGCTCAGGCCGGGCAGAATATTGCGGCCATCACCTACTATTTTGGCTCAAAAGAGGATTTATACCTCGCCTGCGCCCAGTGGATCGCGGATTTTATCGGCACCAGCTTTCGCCCGCACGTGGAAGAAGCCACCGCGCTGTTCAGCCAGCCAGAGCCTGACCGGGCTGCCATCCGCCAGCTGATCCTTAACGCCTGTCACAACATGATCCGCCTGCTGACGCACGACGATACGCTGAACCTGAGCAAATTTATCTCCCGCGAGCAGCTCTCCCCCACTGCCGCGTACCAGCTGGTGCACGATCAGGTGATCGCCCCGATGCACAGCCATCTGACCCGGCTGATCGCCGCCTATACCGGACGGGACGCGAGCGATACCGACACCATTTTGCATACCCACGCCCTGCTGGGCGAAGTGCTCGCCTTCCGTCTGGGGCGTGAGACCATCCTGTTACGTACGGGCTGGACACAATTCGATGAGGATAAAGCCGCGCAAATTAGCCAGGTCATTACCTGTCACGTTGATCTGATCCTGCAAGGCTTAACGCAAAGGAGCCAGAAGTCATGAAAAAACCTGTCGCCATCATTCTGGTGGTTGTTGTCTTGCTTGCCGCGGGAACAGGCGGCTGGCTGTGGTATCAGAGCCAGCAGGATCGTGGCCTGACGCTGTATGGCAACGTGGATATCCGCACCGTGAACATGAGCTTCCGCGTTGGCGGACGGCTGGCCTCGCTGAACGTTGACGAAGGCGATGCCATCAAAGCCGGGCAGACGCTGGGGATGCTGGACAAAGCCCCGTTTGAGAACGCGCTGATGCAGGCAAAAGCAGGCGTCTCCGTCGCACAGGCGCAATACGACCTGATGCTGGCGGGCTATCGTGACGAAGAGATCTCCCAGGCGGCCGCTGCCGTTAAGCAGGCAAAAGCCGCCTATGACTATGCGCAGAATTTCTATAACCGTCAGCAAGGCTTATGGAAAAGCCGTACTATTTCCGCCAACGACCTGGAAAACGCGCGCTCATCCCGCGACCAGGCACAGGCGACGCTGAAATCTGCCCAGGATAAGCTAAGCCAGTACCGCACCGGTAACCGTGCGCAGGACATTGCCCAGGCGAAGGCCAGCCTTGAGCAGGCGCAGGCGCAGTTAGCCCAGGCGGAGCTGGATCTGCACGACACCACGTTAATCGCCCCGTCTGACGGCACGCTGATGACCCGCGCCGTGGAGCCGGGCAGCATGCTCAGCGCGGGCAGCACCGTGTTAACGCTCTCCTTAACCCGTCCGGTGTGGGTGCGCGCTTACATTGATGAGCCGAATCTTGGCCAGATGCAGCCGGGCCGCGAACTGCTGCTCTATACCGACGGTCGCCCGGACAAGCCATATCACGGCAAAGTGGGCTTCGTCTCTCCTACCGCCGAGTTCACGCCAAAAACCGTTGAAACCCCGGATCTGCGTACCGACCTGGTGTATCGCCTGCGCATCATCGTCACCGATGCGGACGACGCGCTGCGTCAGGGCATGCCTGTTACCGTGACCTTAAACGACGGGGAACGACATGAATGACGCGGTTATCCAGCTCAACAATCTGGTCAAACGCTTTCCGGGAATGGCTAAACCGGCGGTCGCACCGCTGAATTGTACGATTCAGAAAGGCTATGTGACCGGGCTGGTGGGGCCGGACGGCGCGGGTAAAACCACGCTGATGCGGATGCTGGCGGGATTGCTGAAGCCGGATGAAGGCAGTGCCAGCGTGCTTGGCCTCGATCCGATCAAAGACGACGCGGCGCTCCACGGCATACTCGGCTATATGCCGCAGAAGTTTGGTCTGTACGAAGATCTGACGGTAATGGAAAACCTCAACCTGTACGCCGACCTGCGCAGCGTCACCGGCGAAACCCGGCAGAAAACCTTCGCCCGCCTGCTGGCGTTCACCTCCCTCGGCCCGTTCACCGAACGGCTGGCGGGCAAACTTTCCGGCGGGATGAAGCAGAAGCTGGGGCTGGCCTGCACGCTGGTGGGCGAACCGAAGGTGCTGTTGCTGGATGAACCCGGCGTCGGCGTGGACCCGATTTCCCGCCGTGAACTGTGGCAGATGGTGCACGAGCTGGCGGGTGACGGCATGCTGATCCTCTGGAGTACCTCATACCTTGATGAAGCAGAACAGTGCCGCGACGTGCTGCTGATGAATGAAGGCGAACTGCTCTATCAGGGCGAACCCACCGAGCTGACGCAAACCATGGCCGGGCGAAGTTTTCTGCTGCACAGCGCGCAGGAATCCAACCGCACGCTGCTGCAACGGGTGCTGAAGCTGCCCCAGTTGAGCGACGGGATGATTCAGGGCCGTTCGGTGCGCGTGATCCTCAAAAAAGAGGCCACCGCCGACGATATCCGGCGTGCGCAGGGGATGCCTGAGATCGACATGACAGAGACCGCGCCGCGCTTTGAAGATGCGTTTATCGATCTGCTGGGCGGGGCGGGAACCTCAGAATCACCGCTTGGCGCCATTCTGCACACGGTGGAAGGTACGCCGGGCGAAACGGTCATAGAAGCGAAATCGCTCACCAAAAAATTCGGCGACTTCGCCGCCACCGATAACGTCAATTTTGCCGTGAAGCGCGGCGAGATATTTGGCCTGCTCGGGCCGAACGGCGCAGGGAAATCCACCACCTTTAAAATGATGTGCGGCCTGCTGGTACCAACCTCCGGCAAAGCGCTGGTGCTGAACATGGATCTCAAAGTCAGCTCCGGCAAGGCGCGCCAGCACCTGGGCTATATGGCGCAGAAGTTTTCGCTCTACGGCAACCTGACGGTGGAGCAAAATCTGCGATTTTTCTCCGGCGTCTATGGCCTGCGGGGACGGGCGCAGAACCAGAAGATCGGCCGCATGTGCGACGCCTTCGGCCTGACCGATATCGCCTCGCAGGCGACCGACGCGCTGCCGCTTGGCTTCAAACAGCGGCTGGCGCTGGCCTGCTCACTGATGCACGAGCCGGATATCCTGTTTCTTGATGAACCTACGTCAGGCGTGGATCCCCTCACCCGCCGTGAATTCTGGTTGCATATCAATAGCATGGTGGAAAAAGGCGTGACCGTGATGGTCACCACCCACTTTATGGACGAGGCGGAGTATTGCGACCGTATCGGGCTGGTCTATCGCGGCAAGCTGATTGCCCACGGCACGCCGGATGACCTGAAAGCGCAGGCCGCCGACGACTCGCAGCCAGACCCGACCATGGAGCAGGCGTTTATCACCCTCATTCACGACTGGGATAAGGAGAATACTCATGCGCAGTAACGCCCTCTCCTGGCGCCGGGTGCGCGCCCTGTGCGTTAAAGAGACGCGTCAGATCGTGCGCGATCCCAGCAGCTGGCTGATTGCGGTGGTGATCCCCCTGCTGCTGCTGTTTATTTTCGGCTACGGGATTAACCTCGACTCCAGCAAGCTGCGGGTCGGGATTTTGCTGGAGCAGCAGAGCGAAGAGGCGCTGGACTTCACCCACGCCATGACCGGCTCGCCCTACATCGATGCCACCATCAGCGACAATCGGCAGGAACTGATCCAGAAAATGCAGGCCGGGAAGATTCGCGGTCTGATCGTCATTCCGGTGGATTTCGCGGCCAACATGGCGCGCCCGGGCGCCGATGCGCCGATCCAGGTGATTACCGACGGCAGCGAGCCGAACACCGCGAACTTTGTGCAGGGCTACGCGGAGGGGATCTGGCAGCTCTGGCAGATGCAGCGCGCCGAGGACCGGGGGGAAAAGTTTGAACCGCTGATTGACGTGCAGACACGCTACTGGTTTAACCCCGCCGCCATCAGCCAGCACTTTATTATTCCGGGCGCGGTAACGATTATTATGACGGTGATTGGCGCGATCCTCACCTCGCTGGTGATCGCCCGCGAATGGGAGCGCGGCACCATGGAGGCGCTGCTCTCGACCGAAGTGACGCGCGTCGAGCTGCTGCTGTGCAAGCTTATTCCCTACTACTTCCTCGGCATGCTGGCGATGCTGCTCTGTATGCTGGTGTCCGTCTTTATCCTCGGCGTGCCGTACCGCGGCTCGCTGGTGGTGCTGTTCTTTATCACAAGCCTGTTCTTACTCAGCACGCTGGGGATGGGACTGCTCATCTCCACCATCACCCGCAACCAGTTTAACGCCGCGCAGGTGGCGCTGAACGCCGCTTTTCTGCCGTCGATAATGCTCTCCGGGTTTATCTTCCAGATAGACAGTATGCCTGCCGTCATCCGCGCCGTGACCTACATTATCCCGGCGCGCTACTTCGTGAGCACGCTGCAAAGCCTTTTCCTGGCGGGGAATATTCCGGTGGTGCTGATTATCAACACGCTGTTTTTAATGGCGTCGGCGTTGATGTTTATCGGGTTGACGTGGATGAAAACCAAACGGCGGTTAGATTAAGGAGCGCGCATGTTTCACCGTTTATGGACGTTAATACGCAAAGAGCTGCAATCCCTGCTGCGCGAGCCGCAAACCCGCGCCATTCTGGTGTTGCCGGTGCTGATCCAGGTTTTACTGTTCCCGTTTGCCGCCACCCTTGAGGTGACCAACGCCACCATTGCCATTTACAACGAAGACAACGGCAAACACTCCGTCGAGCTGACGCAGCGCTTTGCGCGTGCGAAAGCCTTTACCCACATCCTGCTGCTGAAAAGCCCGCAGGACATTCAGCCCACCATCGACACGCAAAAAGCGCTGCTGCTGGTGCGCTTCCCGGCGGATTTCTCCCGCAATCTGGATACCTTCCAGACCACGCCGATGCAGCTGATCCTCGACGGGCGTAACTCCAACAGCGCCCAGATCGCAGCCAACTACCTCCAGCAGGTGGTGAAGGATTACCAGCAGGAGCTGATGGACGGCAAACCGAAGCCCAACAACAGCGAACTGGTGGTGCGCAACTGGTATAACCCAAATCTGGACTACAAGTGGTTTGTGGTGCCGTCGCTGATCGCCATGATCACCACCATCGGGGTGATGATCGTCACCTCCCTCTCCGTCGCTCGCGAGCGCGAACAGGGCACGCTGGATCAGCTGCTGGTCTCTCCGCTCGCCACCTGGCAAATTTTCGTCGGCAAAGCGGTGCCGGCACTGATTGTCGCGACGTTCCAGGCCACCATCGTGCTGGGGGTGGGAATTTGGGCCTACCAGATCCCGTTCGCCGGATCGCTGGCGCTGTTTTACTTCACGATGGTGATTTACGGGCTGTCGCTGGTGGGGTTTGGGCTGCTGATCTCCGCACTATGCTCAACGCAGCAGCAGGCGTTTATTGGGGTGTTTGTCTTTATGATGCCGGCGATTTTGCTTTCTGGGTACGTTTCGCCAGTGGAGAACATGCCGGTGTGGTTACAGGATTTGACGTGGATAAACCCGATTCGTCACTTCACGGATATCACCAAGCAGATCTATCTGAAAGATGCGAGTCTGGATATTGTGTGGGGAAGTTTGTGGCCGCTACTGGTCATCGCGGCCACTACGGGCTCAGTGGCCTATGCGATGTTTAGACGAAACATCGCGTAGCTTTTTCTCTTTGGTGAGCAACGACACCACCGCGGGTCCTGCGAGGATAGCCAGACCCGCCAGGGCCAGCAGCAGGTTGTTTTGCAGCACGCGTGACAACAGCCACAGGACGATCATTGCCGCACCAAAATACCAGGTGGTGGTGAGCTCTTCGAGCACATCTCCCACTTCGCGCCAGCGCGCGTCGTGATGACGCTGTAAAAACAGCATCGACAGCACGGTCACGCCGTAAACCACGCATAACCCTAAGCCAACACGCACCAGCGTGCCGCTCATCCAGCCCATCACCAGTACGGCCACGACCAGTAAATGCAACATTATCTGCCAGCAACTCAAACCGGTTGCGACACGAACGCGTTGTTGCCACTTCATGGCTTCTCTCCTGAAGGATTTTTCTCTGCTAATTCAGACTACCGCACTTTACGGAAAATTCCGTAACGCCGCATCTTTTTGTGACGCCTACTACACTTTATTTTCATCGGGATAGTCACCCAGGAAGGTGTTTATGAGCAAAAAAACGCAGCATTTCTCGCTTAAGGTGCTGACGATTAACATTCATAAGGGCTTCACAGCATTTAACCGCCGCTTCATTTTACCGGAGCTGCGCGACGCGGTGCGCACCGTCAGCGCCGATATTGTCTGCCTCCAGGAGGTCATGGGCGCGCATGAAGTGCACCCGATGCATTTCGAAAACTGGCCCGACACGCCCCACTACGAGTTTCTGGCGGATACCATGTGGAGCGATTACGCCTACGGGCGCAATGCGGTCTACCCGGAGGGGCATCACGGTAACGCGGTGCTGTCGCGTTTTCCTATCGAGCATTATGAGAACCGGGACGTCTCCGTTGGCGAGAGTGAAAAACGCGGGCTGTTATACTGTCGTATCACCCCCCCAGAGCTCGATTTTCCCATTCATGTAGGCTGTGTTCATCTTGGCCTGCGTGAAGCCCACCGTCAGGCCCAGCTACAGATGCTGGCAGACTGGACAAATGCGCTGCCGGAGGGCGAGCCCGTGGTGGTGGCCGGTGATTTCAACGACTGGCGACAGCGTGCCAACCATCCGCTGAAGGTGAATGCGGGGCTGGAGGAGATTTTTACCCGCGCACGCGGTCGTCCCGCGCGAACGTTTCCGGTGCGCTTCCCCCTGCTGCGCCTTGACCGCATCTACGTAAAAAATGCCCACGCCAGTAGCCCGACGGCGCTGGCCTTGCTCAACTGGCGACATCTCTCCGACCATGCCCCACTCAGCGCGGAGATCCACTTATGAAATGCACATGGCAGGAAGGTAACCGTATTACGCTGCTGGAAAATGGCGATAACTATTATCCGGCGGTTTTTGAGGCGATTAGCCACGCACAGCAGAAAGTCTTTCTGGAAACGTTTATCTGGTTTGAAGATGACGTGGGCAGGCAGTTGCATAGCGCACTGCTGCATGCCGCTCGTCGCGGTATAAAAATCGAGGTCCTGCTCGACGGATATGGTTCGCCGGATCTCAGCGACGAATTTGTTAACGAGCTCACCGCCGCAGGGGTGGTGTTCCGCTATTACGATCCCGGCCCGCGTCTGTTCGGCATGCGCACCAACCTGTTCCGCCGTATGCACCGCAAAATTGTGGTGGTGGATGAAACGGTGGCCTTCGTGGGCGGCATTAACTACTCCGCCGAGCATATGTCGGATTACGGTCCCGAAGCGAAACAGGACTACGCGATCCGTATCGAAGGGCCGGTAGTGCAGGACATCCAGCTGTTCGTGCTGGAAAACTTACCCGGCAAGGAGGCCGTCCGCCGCTGGTGGCGACGCCGTCACCGCCCGGAGGAGAACCGCAAGCCCGGCGAGGCGCAGGCCCTGTTCGTCTGGCGTGATAACGAGGAGCATCGGGACGATATCGAGCGTCATTACCTGAAGATGCTGGCGAACGCGAAGCGCGAGGTGATTATCGCCAACGCCTATTTCTTCCCCGGTTACCGGATTTTGCATGCCATGCGCAACGCGGCCCGACGCGGCGTGAGCGTGAAGCTTATCGTGCAGGGTGAGCCCGATATGCCGATTGTGAAGGTGGGCGCGCGTCTGCTCTATCGCTATCTGGTCAAAAGCGGCGTGCAGATCTATGAATATCGCCGCCGCCCGCTGCACGGCAAAGTCGCCGTGATGGATGACCACTGGGCGACCGTCGGCTCCAGCAACCTTGATCCGCTGAGCTTATCGCTGAATCTGGAAGCGAACCTCATCATCCACGATCGCCAGTTTAATCACACCCTGCGCGATAACCTTCAGGGTCTTATTAATAAAGACTGCGTGCGTGTGGATGAGTCCATGGTGCCGAAACGGAGCTGGTGGAACGTGGGCATCGGCGTGGTGGTGTTCCACTTCCTGCGCCACTTCCCGGCCATGGTGGGCTGGCTGCCCGCGCATACGCCGAAACTGGCGCTGGTGGATCCGCCTGTGCAACCCGAAATGGAAACCCAGGACCGCGTAGAGGCGGAAGATGGAGGGAAAACCTGATGTCGAAATCTCATCCTCGCTGGCGGCTGGCGAAAAAAATCCTGACCTGGCTGTTCTTTATTGCCGTCGCGGTCCTGCTGGTGGTGTATGCCCAGAAGGTGGACTGGGAAGAGGTGTGGAAAGTTATTCGCAACTACAACCGGACAGTCCTGCTGGGTGCCGTTGGGCTGGTGATTGTGAGCTACCTGATGTACGGCTGCTATGACCTGTTGGGACGCGCCTACTGCGGGCATAAGCTTGCCAAACGGCAGGTTATGCTGGTGTCATTCATCTGCTACGCCTTTAACCTGACGCTGAGCACCTGGGTGGGCGGGATTGGTATGCGCTATCGCCTGTACTCCCGCCTTGGCTTACCGGGTGGCACCATTACGCGTATTTTCTCCTTAAGCATAACCACCAACTGGCTGGGGTATATTCTGCTGGGCGGGGTGATTTTCACCATCGGCGTGGTGCAGCTGCCTGCGCACTGGTACATCGATGAGGCCACTCTGCGCATTCTGGGCATCGTACTGCTGCTGATCATCGCGGCCTACCTGTGGGCCTGCGCCTTTGCCAAACGTCGTCACATGACCATTAAAGGCCAGAAGCTGGTGCTGCCGTCATGGAAGTTTGCCGTCCTGCAAATGGTGGTTTCCAGCGCCAACTGGATGGCGATGGGGGCCATTATCTGGCTGTTAATTGGCGAAGATGTGAATTACTTCTTCGTGCTGGGCGTGTTGCTGGTAAGCAGTATTGCCGGGGTGATTGTGCATATTCCGGCGGGTATTGGCGTACTGGAAGCGGTGTTTATCGCGCTGCTTGCGGGGGAGCATGTGTCTCACGGGACGATTATCGCCGCCCTGCTCGCGTACCGCATGATCTACTACTTCCTGCCGCTGGCGCTGGCAACGGTCTGTTATCTGGTGCTGGAGAGTCGGGCGAAGAAGCTGCGCGCGAAGAACGAGAAGGCGATGGCAAAATAAAAGCAAAACGGCAACTTCGTTGCCGTTTTTAGGGTTTGTTCCCTCTCCCTGTGGGAGAGGGTCAGGGTGAGGGCATCAGACAGCGCCACCCTCACTAACGACGGTTGCCGAAGATACGCAGCAGCATCAGGAACAGGTTGATGAAGTCCAGATAAAGCGTCAACGCGCCCAGAATCGAGTATTTGCGCAGGTTTGAACTGTCACGAACATCAATTTGCTCACCGATGTTTTTCAGCTTCTGGGTGTCGTAGGCGGTTAAGCCCACGAAGATCACCACCCCGATATAGGTCACCGCCCACATCAGCGCGTCACTCTTCAGCCACAGGTTCACCAGCGACGCCAGCACAATCCCAATCAGCCCCATAAACAGCATGTTGCCGAAGCCGCTCAGGTCACGTTTGGTGGTGTAGCCGTACAGGCTCATCACACCGAACATCCCGCCGGTCACCACAAAGGTGCTGGCGATGGAGGAGTAGGTGTAAACGATGAAAATACTGGAAAGCGTCAGCCCGGTCAGCGCCGAATAGAGCATAAACAGCGTGGTCGCCATACCCGAGCTGAGCTTGTGCACCAGCCCGGAGAGCACAAATACCAGCGCCAGTTGCGCAATAATCAGCCCAAAGAAGGTGATTTTGCTGGAGAAGATAAACATCATCAGTTCAGGCGTGTTTGCCGCATACCACGCGATAAACGCGGTAAGCAGCAGGCCAACCGTCATCCAGCCATATACCTGAGCCATGTAGGTTTGCAGCCCGCTACGGGTCTGCTGAACTATCGAATCGGAACGCGGAAATCGGTCCATGATTCACTCCTGATTAAGTAAACACACATGTTAAGACTAACACATCCACGTAAACCTGTTACCAACGGCTGGCGGCATGCTTATCGCTGTCGCGTGATTCCACCCAGCGCTCACCTTCCGGCGTCGCTTCACGTTTCCAGAACGGCGCTTTGGTTTTAAGATAATCCATGATGAACTCCCCCGCCGCAAACGCACTCCCGCGATGGGCGCTGGTGACGCCGACAAACACAATCTCTTCGCCGGGCCACATTTCGCCGATGCGATGGATAACCGTAACGCGTCCCAGCGGCCAGCGGCCTCGCGCCTCTTCGACAATGGCCGCCAGTGATTTTTCGGTCATCCCCGGATAGTGCTCCAGCGTCAGCGCTTTTACGCTGTCGCCGAGGTTGTGGTTACGCACTTTTCCGGTAAACGTCACGACCGCGCCGTCTTCATCGCGCTCTGCCAGCCAGCTGTATTCGGTACCGACGCTAAAGCGCTCAGGGCCGACCAGAATTCGGGTTTCCGTCATCTTAACCCCCTGTTACCGGCGGGAAGAAGGCCACTTCGTCCCCATCGGCCAGCGGGTGGGTCAACTCCACCAGCGTCTGATTCACGGCGGCCAGCAGTTTGCCTTCATCCAGCGCCAGCGCCCAACGGTCGCCTTGCGCCGCCAGATGCGCGCGCAGGGCGGCGACGTTTTCGAAAGAGCCGTCCAGCGTCAGGCTGTCGGTATTGACCAGCTCACGGACCTGGGCAAAAAAAAGCACCTTAATCATGGCTTTCTACCTTAAAATCGCCGGATTTGCCGCCGCTTTTTGCCAACAGACGCACCGGGCCAATCACCATATCTTTCTGCACCGCTTTACACATGTCGTAAATGGTCAGCGCCGCCACGGAGGCCGCCGTCAACGCCTCCATCTCCACGCCGGTTTTCCCGGTTAAGCGGCACAAGGACTCGATACGCACGCGATTATGCGCCGGCTGCGCCTGCAAATTTACCTCCACTTTGCTGAGCATCAGCGGATGGCAGAGCGGAATGAGGTCCCAGGTACGTTTAGCGGCCTGAATACCAGCGATACGGGCGGTGGCAAACACATCACCCTTGTGATGGCTGCCGTCGATAATCATCGCCAGCGTCTCCGGCAGCATGGTGATGAACGCTTCAGCACGCGCCTCGCGCACCGTTTCGGCTTTGGCGGAGACATCCACCATATGCGCTTCGCCAGCGGCGTTTATGTGGGTCAGTTGTGACATAGCTTATTTCTTTAAATGGGGATGGAAATTACACGGACGGGTACGAGCATCCAGCTGCGGGGCAATAATGTTTTCCCACGCGGTGCGGCAGGCTTTGGTCGACCCCGGCATGGCGAAGATCAGCGTCTTGTTCGCCACCCCCGCGACAGCACGGGACTGAAGCGTAGAGGTACCAATCTCTTCAAACGAGAGCATGCGGAACACTTCGCCGAAGCCTTCCACTTCGCGATCGAACAGCGGGAGCAGCGCTTCCGGCGCCTGGTCGCCTGCGGTAAAGCCGGTGCCGCCAGTGATCAGCACCACCTGGACGTCATCGTTCGCAATCCACTGTGAGACCTGAGCGCGAATGGCGTAACGGTTTTCTTTGACGATCGCTTTATCAACAATCTGGTGTCCGGCTTCGTGTGCCGCCTCGCGCAGCCAGTGGCCGGAGGTATCATCCTCTTCACCACGACGTTCGGAAACGGTAAGAATAGCAATGCGTGTCGGGATAAATTCCGCGCTTACTTGACTCATCTTCTGGTTCCTTCTAAAGCCTGATTACCCGCCGATATAGGACAGGTTCTGAGTAATGCCGGTGTTGCCCTGATGCAGGAAATGGGTCTGCTTTTTGTGCGTCAGCGCCTCGGAAATACGTGCTTCAAGCGCGTCCTGCTGGGCGTCATCTTCCAGCAAATCGCGTAGATCGACGCCGCCATCCCCGAACAGGCAAAGATGGAGCTTGCCGACGGAGGAGACGCGCAGGCGGTTGCAGCTGGCACAGAAGTCTTTTTCATAGGGCATGATCAGGCCGATTTCGCCTTCATAATCCGGATGACAAAAGACCTGCGCCGGGCCATCGCTGCGCTGACGGATCTGGTGGATCCAGCCGCGTTTCAGCAGTTCGTCGCGCAACACCATGCCGGAAATATGGTGACGGCGGAACAGCTCGCTGCCCTCGCCCGTTTCCATCAGCTCGATAAAACGCAGTTGAATGGGACGGGATTTAATCCACGCCAGGAAGGTGTCCAGCTGATGGTGGTTTACGTCGCGCATCAGCACCGTGTTGACTTTGACTTTTTCGAACCCGGCGGTAAACGCCGCATCGATGCCGTCCATCACCTGGCGGAACTTGTCCTGACCGGTAATGGCGTGAAACTGCCGGGCATCAAGGCTGTCCACGCTGACGTTGATCGCCGTCAGCCCCGCATCGCGCCAGTTCGCCACGTCACGCGCCATGCGGTAACCGTTGGTGGTCACCGCGATCTGGCGGATACGTTCGTTTTCACGCACGGCGGCAATAATGTCAGGGAAATCACGACGCAGGGAGGGCTCTCCCCCGGTAAGACGCACTTTTTCCGTGCCGAGTTCCGAGAACGCACGCGTAACGCGGCGTACTTCATCCACGGAGAGAAAGCCATTATTGGTGACGCTGCCCGGCTTGTAGCCATCGGGCAGGCAGTAGGTGCAACGGAAGTTGCACACATCGGTAATCGACAGACGCAAGTAGTAAAACTTACGCGCGAAAGCATCAGTAAGTTGTGAAGCCATGTACACCTTTCCAGATCGGGAGGCACAGTCATTTCTTTCTGTACCCTGGTGGCAAATCCGCCACGGCCAGGGCGCCATATCTCTCGACACAGGCGCCAGGGCTAGAGTGTATGTTTTCAGTTTTGAAAACGTGGTTATGGCGATAGTAGCGTGGAAATCGCCACTTCGCCATTGTCGCTTTTCGCTATATAAATTTATACATAACGATGTTATCGTGCATTTTCACTACAGAATACGCAAAAACAGCGCTTTCGCATTGATATACGTCATTATGGATTGTGAGAGGCATCGTCTTTTAGGAGTAGTTGCGTTACTGTGACGCAAGCTTAACAGGATAAGGAATAGGTATGCGCAATCGCACTTTTGCGGATCTGGACCGCGTGGTCGCTCTTGGCGGAGGTCACGGGCTGGGACGGGTTATGTCGTCGTTATCGTCACTGGGCTCACGCCTGACGGGCATCGTGACAACAACGGACAACGGCGGCTCAACCGGGCGGATCCGACGTGCTGAAGGCGGGATAGCCTGGGGCGACATGCGCAACTGCCTCAACCAGCTCATCACTGAGCCAAGCGTGGCCTCGGCGATGTTTGAGTACCGTTTTGGCGGGAATGGCGAACTTTCAGGCCATAACCTTGGAAATCTGATGTTAAAGGCGCTGGATCACCTGAGCGTGCGCCCTCTGGAAGCGATCAATTTAATTCGTAACCTGCTAAAAGTGGATGCGTTCCTGATCCCAATGTCCGAACAGCCGGTAGATTTGATGGCGATCGATGCTGACGATCACGAAGTGTATGGTGAAGTGAATATCGACCAGCTTCTTCTGCCGCCAAAAGAGCTGATGACCTACCCCAGCGTACCCGCAACGCGTGAAGCGGTAGAAGCGATTGGCGAGGCCGATCTGATCCTGATTGGGCCGGGAAGTTTTTACACCAGCCTGATGCCGATCCTGCTGGTGAAAGAGCTGGCGCAGGCGCTGCGCAGAACGCCTGCGCCCATGGTCTATATCGGTAATTTAGGCCGCGAACTCAGCCCGGCGGCGGCAAGCCTGTCGCTGGCGGATAAGCTGGACCTGATGGAACAGTACGTTGGTAAGAAAATTATCGATGGTGTCGTGGTCGGACCGAAAGTGGATGTATCAGGGATTGGCGATCGCGTGGTGGTACAGGAGCCGCTGGAAGCCAGCGATATTAAATATCGCCACGACCGCCATCTGCTACGCGAGGCGCTGGAGAAGGCGATTCAGGCATTAGGTTAGGTTCGTTTTGTGCGGCCTGATGCCCTCACCCCGGCCCTCTCCCACAGGGAGAGGGAGAAAACGCCACCGGGCAAAAAATTCACGATGCCGCAATAAACAGATCCCGCAGCTGATGCAGCTGATCGCGGATTTGCGCAGCCTCTTCGAACTCCAGGTTCTGCGCATGCTGCATCATCTGCCCTTCCAGCTCGTGGATCTTCTGCTGCAACGCTTTCGGCGTCAGCGCGACGGTATCCTCTTCCACCACTGAACGGGCCTTGCCGCGGCCTTTCGCTTTGGTCTTCGCAATGTTCTGACCCAGCGCCAGGATATCCACCACCTTCTTGTTCAGCCCCTGCGGCGTGATGCCGTGCTCTTCGTTATAGCGCTGCTGCTTCTCGCGACGACGTTCCGTTTCGCCAATCGCTTTGGCCATCGACGGGGTGATTTTATCCCCGTACAGGATCGCCTTCCCGTTGACGTTACGCGCGGCGCGGCCAATGGTCTGGATCAGCGAGCGCTCGGAACGCAGGAAGCCCTCTTTGTCCGCGTCCAGAATCGCCACCAGCGACACCTCAGGCATATCCAGCCCTTCTCGCAGAAGGTTAATCCCTACCAGCACGTCGAACTCACCCAGACGCAGATCGCGGATGATCTCCATACGCTCCACGGTATCGATATCCGAGTGCAGATACCGCACCTTCTCACCGTGTTCTTCCAGATACTCCGTCAAATCTTCCGCCATACGTTTGGTGAGCGTGGTAACCAGCACGCGCTCGTTGATGGCGGAACGGGCACGTATTTCCGAGAGCAGATCGTCCACCTGCGTCGCCACCGGACGCACCTCGATAATCGGATCCAGCAGCCCGGTCGGACGCACCACCTGGTCCACCACGTCATCACCGGATTTTTCCAGCTCGTAGTTGCCCGGCGTCGCCGATACGTAGATGGTCTGCGGAGCAAGCGCCTCAAATTCTTCAAACTTCATCGGACGGTTGTCCAGCGCTGACGGCAGTCGGAACCCGTACTCCACCAGCGTCTCTTTACGCGCGCGGTCACCGCGGTACATCCCGCCTATCTGGGGGATCGTAACGTGGGATTCGTCGATCACCAGCAGGCCGTCCGCCGGAAGGTAGTCAAACAGCGTCGGCGGCGCTTCGCCCGGCCCGCGCCCGGAGAGGTAGCGCGAGTAGTTTTCGATGCCGGAGCAGTAGCCCAGCTCGTTCATCATCTCCAGATCGAACTGGGTACGCTGGCTCAGGCGTTGCTCTTCCAGCAGCTTATTGTTCGCCAGCAGCACCTTGCGGCGGTCCGCCAGCTCAATTTTGATCTCTTCCATCGCCTGCACGATACGCTCGCGTGGCGTCACGTAGTGCGTTTTCGGGTAGATGGTGAAGCGCTGGATCACCGACTCGACGTGACCGGTCAACGGATCGAACAGCGACAGGCGTTCAACCTCTTCGTCGAACAGCTCCACGCGCAGCGCCATGTCGTCCGATTCCGCCGGGAAGATATCAATCACCTCGCCGCGCACGCGGAAGGTCCCGCGCTGGAACGCCTGATCGTTACGGGTGTACTGCAACTCCGCCAGACGGCGCAAAA
The DNA here is from genome assembly GCF_049238425.1 of Enterobacter cloacae complex sp. IR5401. Classification (NCBI taxonomy): domain Bacteria; kingdom Pseudomonadati; phylum Pseudomonadota; class Gammaproteobacteria; order Enterobacterales; family Enterobacteriaceae; genus Enterobacter; species Enterobacter cloacae complex sp. IR5401. Next base: position 375,021 of record NZ_JBMKHN010000002.1, read on the forward strand.
TCGCCCGCTGATCGATGATCATCCCCTGCGTCAGGTGCAGCATCATCTTGAGATAAAGATCCGGATCGCCCAGGCCGTAGATCGCCGACACCGAGGCCACCACCACCACATCACGACGCTCCAGCAGCGCCTTGGTCGCCGACAAACGCATCTGCTCGATATGTTCGTTCACCGAGGCATCTTTCTCGATAAACGTGTCGGAGCTGGGAACGTAGGCTTCCGGCTGGTAGTAGTCGTAGTAGGAGACGAAATACTCCACCGCGTTTTCCGGGAAGAACTCTTTCATCTCACCATACAGCTGCGCCGCCAGCGTTTTGTTCGGCGCGAGGACCATCGTCGGACGCTGGAGATCGGCAATGACGTTGGCAATGGTAAAGGTTTTGCCCGAACCGGTAACCCCCAGCAGGGTCTGGTGCGCCAGCCCGTCCTCCAGCCCCTCTTCCAGGCGACGAATAGCCTCGGGCTGATCCCCGGAAGGACGGAAAGCAGAATTCAGTTTAAACGGTTTACTCATGGGCGACGACCTGATGACAGAATAAGCGGCAGGTGAGTAATTTTACTCGTTGTGGCCAGGATTGCCAGTAAAAAACACTGGATGAAAAACCAGTAGCGTGTCAGGATATTTAGCGTAGCGCAGAGAGGATTAGTGCGTTCGCGAGCCAAATTTCGACTGTGACAAAATAAAACACCAGCCTCAGGGGGTTATCCCCAGAACTATTACTTTTTTAACATTTGTCAAGGGCGGTTATGAAAGTTTTATGGCAACAGGTGTCGCTGGCGTTGAGGGAATTGCTTTTATCTAATTCTTTAAAAAATAAAGACTAATTTATTAAGCCGCGTTTCCCATCAATTTGGTCGTAACCCGCGTATTCTCTCGCTTATCGCGTGTTTTCTAACTCTAATGCACAAGGTTATCCACAGGAATAGTGGATAACTGCCTCCAGCCCGTACAGCATGCACTTCAGCAAATTCCCGGTTTTTCCCACGAAGCGGCAGTAAAAAATTTTTATCACTCTTTTTTGCCTGGAAAACGTTCATTTTTTCATAAGCAACTGGCGAGATCTTAATCACAATTCTGTCATTTCTCCTGCACCACGATTCGACATACGCGGCACCGGGAATGTGCATTTCGTATAAACGTACTGCTTTTGATAGTGAGTTATTCCTAAAAATGGCCTTTTTTTAATCATTATGAAGTTCCTGGCAGGCGTTTTGCAGACATCACTCTGTGCATCACCCCCACACATTTTTAAGGAGAGAAAGATGTTGAGTCTGCGTGCTGTAAATCAGTTTTACGGAAGCCAACATACGCTATGGAACGTGAATATCGATTTCCCGCAAGGCATCTGTACGGGCATTGTTGGCCTGCCTGGCATGGGTAAATCCACGCTCATGAACTGCATTACCGGAAAGGTGCCCGTTGAGAGCGGCACCATCATCTGGCATGAGGCTGGCGCGCCGCCGCATAACTTGCTCAACCCTGCGTCAGCATTCCCGGCGCCGCCGACGATAGGCTACGTCCCGCAGGATCGGCGGATATTTTCCCAGCTGACCGTCGATGAAAATCTGCATATCGCTATGCGGGCGACGGGGAAATCCGACCCGACATCAAAAAATGACGTGTACGCCCTGTTTCCGGAGCTCTATCCGCTGCGACAGAGCCGTGCCTCTGCGCTGTCCCCCGACGACCAGTATCAGCTGGCTCTCGCCAGTGCGCTGGTTAATCGCCCGCGCGTGTTGATTCTGGATGAGCCCATGTATGGCGCAGGGCATGGTTTCGCGCGCAGGCTGGGGCAGTTGCTGGTGCGGCTGAATCGGGAGCTGGGAATGACGGTGCTGTTAGCTGAGCAACAGCTGTCGTTTATCCGCCGGGTAGCGGATCGTTTCTGCATGCTCTATCGCGGGCGTAACGTGGCACAGGGCCACGTTAACGAGCTGGATGACGACCTTATTGCGCACTGGATGGCGCGGGACATAAGGCGCTAAGGTCAAGATAGCGTCCGGTTTCCGCCTGCTCTGCGCCGTCGGCAAGCCACGGGATCTCGCCGAGAAACGGCGCAGGCAGCCCCCGCTTCAGCGTCGCCAGGTACTCAGCATGACGTTTACCCGGCGCAACCACGTCATTGGCAATCCACCCTGCCAGACGCAACCCGGCCTGCTGCACGGCCTGAGCGGTCAGCATGGCGTGATTGATACAGCCAAGCTTCACGCCGACCACCAGAATGACCGGAAGCTGCTCGGCCTGCACCCAGTCAGCAAATGTCTGCTCGTCGGACAGCGGGGTAAACCAGCCGCCAGCCCCCTCCACCAGCACCCAGTCGGCCTGCGTTTCCAGGTCGCGTAACCCGGAAGAGAGCACCGAAAAATCAATCGGACGATCTTCATCGGCGCTGACGATGTGCGGCGAGGTGGGTTCAGCAAAGGTATAGGGGTTCACCGCAGAATAGGCCAGCGCAAGGCTGCTATTACGCTGTAGCGCCAGCGCATCGGTATTGCGTAAGCCTTCCGGCGTCATCTCGCTGCCGGAGGCTACGGGCTTATACCCGGCAGTTGTTTTCCCCAGCAGACGCGCCGCCTGCAACAGCGCGGCGCTGGCAACCGTTTTACCGACTTCAGTGTCCGTGCCGGTAACAAAATAACGTTCAGTCACGTTCAATAATCCCATGAAAAAGATGATAAGAGAGCGGGAACCGGCCCCGCTCCTGCGGCCAGGTCAGCTCGAGACGCTGGAGTTGGCCGCGGGTAAGGGGTTTCTTCTCCCGTCCGGCGTGCAGGTGCGTCGCGCCTATGCCCTTAAGCGATCGCATGGCGCTTAACGCATCGCTAAATTCGAGGGTGACGGTCTGGACCACGCTGCGATAGCGCCAGCCTGCCAGCGCCTGAGTGACCTGTTCGTGCGAGAGAAACCGGTTGGCATGAGGCTGTGCATCCACTGCCCTCCACGCCTGATTCAGCTCCGGCAACGAACTTTCCAGCAGGGTGGTAAAGGCCACCGCTCCGCCGGGCCGCGCCACGCGGTATAACTCGCGTAGGGCCTGCGGCAGGCTGGCGCACCACTGCACCGCCAGATGGCTCCAGACGAGGTCAAACAGCGCATCCTCCAGCGGGATGGCCTCGATATCGGCCACCAGATAACGGTCTGCTGACTGCTGCTGGCGGGCTTCATCCAGCATCTGCGCGGATAAATCCAGCGCCGTGACGTGGCTACCTGTTGCGCGCCAGTAACGGCTATTGCCGCCTGGCCCGCAGCCTGCGTCGAGCACCTGCGCAAAACGCCCGTCACCGAGCGCGGCCAGCAGCCCGCGGGCGCTCAGGCGTTGCAGCTCATCGTGCCGTGAATAGCTTTGCGCTGCCCGGCCAAACGCGGCGGCAACGGCCTGTTTATTGACGGGAGACATACAGTGCCTCCAGAAGCGTATCGATATCCTGCGGCTCATGCGCTGCCGTGAGCGTCAGACGCAAGCGCGCGGTGCCTGGTGGCACGGTGGGTGGGCGGATCGCCGTGACCCACTGCCCGCGTTCTCGTAGCGCCTGTGCCAGCATCAGCGCCCGATGGTTTTCACCCACAATCACGGGCTGAATGGCGCTGTGCGAGTCGGTAAGCCGGTAAGACAGCTCGCTTATCCCTCGGCGAAAACGCTGAATATGGTCGGCCAGGCGCGCCCGGCGTTCAGCGCCGTCTTCGCCGCGGATCACCGCAAGCGACGCAGAGAGCGCCACGGCCTGCGCCGGGGGCATGCTGGTGCTGTAGATCAGGTGCCGGGCGAACTGCACCAGGTAATCGGCCACCGGCTCGCTGCACAACACCGCGGCGCCGCTGACGCCGAAGCCTTTGCCGAAGGTGACCACCAGCAGTTCCGGCCTGACGCGTTGCTGGTGCGCGCTTCCGCGCCCCTCCTCGCCGGTGACGCCAATGCCGTGGGCATCGTCGACCAGCAGCCAGGCGTTCTGCTGTTTTGCGACGTCATGCAAGGTGGCAAGGGGCGCGCTGTCGCCGTCCATGCTGAATACCCCTTCCGTCACCGCCAGCTGAAGCCCTGAACAGGGTTTACCCAGCAGGACGTTCAACTGAGAGGCATCGTTATGGGCAAAACGCCGCAGCTGCGCCGGGCTGAGACTGGCCGCTTCAAGCAGAGACGCGTGGCTCAGGCGGTCCGCGATGATGCGGTCGTCTTTGCCCATCAGGGCGGCAATCACCGCCTGATTCGCGGCAAAACCGGAGATAAACAGCAGCGCCCGCGGGTAGCCCAGCCAGTCGGCCAGCTCTTCCTCCAGCGCCTGATGCGCCGTGGTGTAGCCGCTGACGTGCCCGGAGCCACCGCTGCCCACGCCGTAACGATCCGCGCCCTGCTGCCAGGCGCGAACGATCTGCGGGTGCTGGCTCAGTCCCAGATAATCGTTGCTGGAGAAATTACAGAACCGCTCTCCTTCCCGGGTGAGAAAACGGCCTGCACCGTTTTCCACTACCCTGCGCACCCGAAACGCATCCGCCGCCCGCCGCTCGTCGAGCGCGGTCCTGATACGTGCCTGCCAGGTCATACGGCTGCCGCGTTGTAGAACTGGTCGGTGTCGGCGTTAAAAATCTGCTGCTCCAGCTGCTGCTGTTGCTCGTTATCCCCCGCCTGTACCCCGGTCTGGTGTGGGTTCAGCCCCAGCTTTCGGAACAGCTGGACGTCTTTGTCCTCTTCCGGGTTTGGCGTGGTCAGCAGTTTGCAGCCGTAAAAGATGGAGTTGGCCCCGGCCATGAAGCACATCGCCTGGGTCTGCTCGCTCATCTGCTCGCGACCGGCAGAGAGGCGAACGTAAGAGGTCGGCATCATGATGCGCGCCACCGCGATGGTGCGGATGAAATCGAAGGCATCCACGTCCTCGTTATCCGCCAGCGGCGTGCCTTTTACCTTCACCAGCATGTTGATGGGCACGCTTTCCGGCGGGATCGGCAGGTTTGCCAGCTGTAACAGCAGGCCGGCACGATCTTTTACCGTCTCGCCCAGTCCCACGATCCCGCCGGAACAGACCTTGATCCCCGCATCACGCACTTTATCAAGCGTGTCCAGACGCTCCTGATAGGTGCGCGTGGTGATGATGTTGCCGTAGAACTCCGGCGAGGTATCGAGGTTGTGGTTGTAGTAATCCAGCCCCGCCGCCGAGAGACGCTGCGCCTGCTCCTCGTTCAGCGTGCCCAGGGTCATGCAGGCTTCAAGCCCCATCTCCTTCACCCCCTTCACCATCTGCTCCAGATAGGGCATGTCGCGGTCATGCGGGTTTTTCCACGCCGCACCCATGCAGAAGCGGGTCGAGCCAGCGTTTTTGGCCTTGCGCGCGGAGTCGAGCACTTGCTCGACTTCCATCAGGCGCTCGGATTCGAGACCGGTTTTATAGCGCGCGCTTTGCGGGCAATATTTGCAGTCTTCCGGGCAAGCCCCGGTTTTGATCGACAGCAGCGTGCTGACCTGAACATGACGCGGATCGAAGTGCTGGCGGTGCACCTGTTGCGCCTCAAACATCAGCTCCAGGAAAGGTTTATTGAATAATTCAGTGACTTGCGACATCGTCCAGCGTGCGTGGTGAGCCATCGGGCTTCTCCAAAGGGTTTTGTTAATTGTCGGTTCGGTTTATACTTGTAAACCTAAAACTTTTCAAAATGGTTTACAAGTCGATTATGACCCAGGACGATCTCGCCTTCGACAAGCAGCATATCTGGCACCCTTACACCTCCACGACCCGCCCCCTTCCCGTCTATCCGGTAGCCTCTGCCCACGGCTGCGAGCTGCATCTCGCCAGCGGCGAGCGGCTTGTTGACGGGATGTCCTCCTGGTGGGCGGCGATCCATGGCTACAACCACCCGCGTCTGAACGCGGCGATGAAAGCGCAGATTGACCAGATGTCACACGTGATGTTTGGCGGGATCACACATCAGCCCGCGGTGGATTTATGCCGTCGCCTGGTAGCGATGACGCCTGAATCGCTGGAGTGTGTTTTCCTGGCCGACTCCGGCTCGGTGGCCGTGGAAGTGGCGATGAAAATGGCGTTGCAGTACTGGCATGCGAAGGGCGAAACGCGCCAGCGGTTCCTCACCTTCCGCAACGGCTATCACGGCGACACCTTCGGGGCGATGTCGGTGTGCGATCCGGACAACTCCATGCACAGCCTGTGGAAAGGCTACCTGCCGGAAAACCTGTTTGCGCCAGCCCCGCAGAGCCGCTTCGACGGCGAATGGGACGAGATGGACATGGTGGGCTTCGCGCGGCTGATGGCGGCCCATCGCCACGAGATTGCCGCCGTTATTCTCGAACCGATTGTGCAGGGCGCGGGCGGAATGCGGATCTATCACCCCGAGTGGCTGAAGCGCATTCGGAAGATGTGCGACCGCGAAGGAATTTTGCTGATTGCCGATGAGATCGCCACCGGCTTTGGCCGTACCGGGAAGCTGTTTGCCTGCGAGCATGCGGGGATCGCGCCGGATATTCTGTGCCTGGGGAAAGCGCTCACCGGCGGCACCATGACGCTCTCCGCCACGCTTACCACGCGCCAGGTTGCCGACACCATCAGCGACGGCGACGCGGGCTGCTTTATGCACGGCCCGACGTTTATGGGCAACCCGCTGGCCTGCGCCGTGGCAAGCGAAAGCCTCGCCATTCTGGAGAGCGGCGCGTGGCAGACGCAGGTGGCGGCGATTGAGGCGCAGCTGAAGCAGCAGTTAAGCGCGGCGGCGGAAGCGGAATACGTCGCGGACGTCCGCGTACTGGGCGCCATCGGGGTAATCGAGACAACGCATCCGGTGAACATGGCCGCGTTGCAGCGCTTCTTCGTTGACCAGGGCGTGTGGGTGCGACCTTTCGGTAAGCTGATTTACCTCATGCCGCCGTACAGCATTTCTGCGGATCAGCTCCGCAAGCTGACCGGGGCAGTGGTTGAAGCCGTTAACACTTCAGCGCATTTCGCGATTTAACCCCATGCGTTACACTTTCTGAATGAGTGAGTAACGAGGGAAATCGGATGAAAATCATCAGTAAAGATTTGCGCGACGGCGAAAAGCTGCCGGAACGTCACGTGTTTAACGGGATGGGTTATCAGGGGGATAATATCTCTCCCCATCTGGCGTGGGACGATGTGCCAGCGGGAACCAAAAGTTTTGTTGTGACCTGCTACGATCCGGATGCGCCAACCGGGTCGGGCTGGTGGCACTGGATCGTGGCAAACCTGCCCGCCGACACGCGCGTATTACCGCAGGGCTCCGGTTCCGATCTGGTTGCTCTGCCTGACGGTGCGATTCAGACGCGCACTGACTTTGGCAAAGCGGGCTACGGCGGCGCGGCGCCGCCAAAAGGGGAAACGCACCGCTATATCTTCACCGTGCACGCGCTGGATGTGGACAAGATTGAGGTCGACGAAGGGGCGAGCGGCGCGATGGTAGGCTTTAACGTGCATTTCCATTCGCTGGGTAGCGCGTCGATTACGGCGATGTATTCGTAATCGTGCGGGCTGATGCCCTCACCCCGGCCCTCTCCCACAGGGAGAGGGTTAGGGTGAGGGTAAAAATCACAGCACGGAAGGCAATAACCCCACCAGCCGCCCTTCTTCCAGAAGCTGCATCGCCTTATCAATATCCGGCGCAAAGAAGCGGTCGTCATCGTAGTGCGTAACGTGCTCGCGCAGCGTATGACGCGCCTGCTCCAGCAGCGGGCTGGATGTTAGCCCTTCGCGCAAATCAATACCCTGACACGCCGCCAGCCACTCCACCGCCAGCACGCCGCGGGTGTTAGAGGCCATCTCCCACAGACGACGCCCGGCAGCCGGGGCCATCGACACGTGATCTTCCTGGTTGGCTGAGGTTGGCAGGCTGTCCACGCTGTGCGGGTGCGACAGCGCCTTGTTCTCGCTTGCCAGTGCCGCGGCGGTGACCTGGGCGATCATAAAGCCCGAGTTCACGCCGCCGTTACGCACCAGGAATGGTGGCAGCTGGGACATGTGCTTATCCATCATCAGCGCGATTCGACGCTCAGACAGCGCCCCGATTTCGGCAATCGCCAGCGCGATATTATCTGCCGCCATCGCCACCGGCTCGGCGTGGAAGTTGCCGCCAGAAACCACCTCGTTTTCCTGGGCAAACACCAGCGGGTTATCGGACACCGCATTGGCCTCCACCAGCAGCACTTCTGCCGCCTGGCGCAGCTGAGTCAGGCATGCGCCCATCACCTGCGGCTGGCAGCGCAGGGAATACGGATCCTGCACCTTCTCGCAGTTATGGTGTGATTCGGCAATGTCGCTGGTATCGGTAAGTACGTGGCGGTACATGGCAGCGGCATCAATCTGACCGCGCTGGCCGCGCACCTCGTGGATGCGGGCATCGAACGGACGACGCGAGCCGAGCACCGCCTCAGTGGTCAGTGCACCGCACACCACCGCCGAGGCGAACAGATCTTCCGCTTCAAACAGACCGCGCAGCGCGAAAGCGGTCGACGCCTGCGTGCCGTTGAGCAGCGCCAGCCCCTCTTTTGCCGCGAGGGTGATCGGCGTTAAACCGGCTTTTTTCAGCGCCTCTTTCGCAGGCAGCCACTCCCCTTGCCAGCGCGCCTGGCCTTCACCCAGCAGGAGCAGCGACATATGCGCCAGCGGCGCCAGATCGCCGGAGGCGCCGACGGAGCCCTTCGCCGGGATCCACGGATAAACTTCCGCATTGACCAGCGCCATCAGCGCCTGGATCACGCTCAGACGAATGCCGGAAAACCCACGCGCCAGGCTGTTGATTTTCAACACCATCATCAGGCGGACGATCTCATCGTCCAGCGGCTGGCCAACCCCCGCCGCGTGCGACAGCACCAGCGAACGCTGTAAATTCTCCAGATCGTGCGTGGCGATGCGGGTCTGCGCCAGCAGGCCAAACCCGGTATTGATGCCGTAGGCGGTGCGCCCCTCCCCCACAATCGCCTCCACGCAGGCCACGCTGTCGTTAATGGCACGGTGGGCGCTTTCATCAAGGGAGAGTGTCACCGGCTGACGCCAGACGTGACGCAGCTGTTTGAGCGTCAGCGAGCCGGGAGTAAGTGTTAACGCGTTCATGCAGGCTTTCCTTGTGTGGCGGGGATCATCGGCAGGTTCAGGCCCTGCTCTTTGGCACAATCAATGGCAATCTCGTAACCCGCATCCGCGTGACGCATCACGCCGGTTGCCGGGTCGTTGTGCAGCACGCGAGCGATACGCGCGGCCGCTTCATCAGTTCCGTCACAGACGATGACCATCCCGGAGTGCTGGGAGAAGCCCATCCCGACGCCGCCGCCGTGGTGCAGCGACACCCAGGTCGCGCCGCTGGCGGTGTTCAGCAGGGCATTCAGCAGCGGCCAGTCGGAGACCGCATCCGAGCCGTCGCGCATGGCTTCGGTTTCACGGTTCGGACTGGCGACAGAGCCGGAGTCCAGGTGGTCGCGGCCAATGACGATCGGCGCGGAGACTTCGCCGCTGCGCACCATTTCGTTAAAGGCGAGGCCGAGTTTTTGCCGCCACTCCAGCCCGACCCAGCAGATACGCGCCGGCAGGCCCTGGAAGTTAATGCGCTCGCGCGCCATATCCAGCCAGCGATGCAGGTGTTCGTCATCGGCGACAATCTCTTTCACTCTGGCATCGGTTTTGTAGATATCCTCCGGATCGCCGGACAGGGCAACCCAGCGGAACGGCCCAATGCCGCGGCAGAACAGAGGACGGATATAGGCGGGCACGAAGCCGGGGAAGTCAAAGGCGTTATTCACCCCCATTTCTTTCGCCATCTGGCGGATGTTATTCCCGTAATCAAAGGTCGGAATACCCATCTTACTGAAGGCCAGCATCGCGGAGACGTGTTCCGCCATGGCGCGTTTAGCCGCCAGTACCGTGCCCTCAGGATCGGTTTCCGCTTTTTGCTGGTAGTCTTCCCACGTCCAGCCTTTTGGCAGATAGCCGTGGAGCGGATCGTGAGCGCTGGTCTGGTCGGTGACCAGATCCGGACGCACGCCGCGCGCCACCAGTTCCGGCAGAATATCCGCCGCGTTGCCGCACAGGGCAACCGACACGGCTTTGCCTTCAGCGGTGTACTTTTTGATGCGCGCCAGCGCGTCATCGAGGTTGTCGGCCTGTTCATCGACATAGCGGGTACGCAGACGGAAATCGATGCGGCTCTGCTGGCACTCAATGTTCAGGGAGCACGCGCCCGCCAGCGTCGCGGCCAGCGGCTGCGCGCCGCCCATGCCGCCCAGTCCGGCGGTGAGCACCCAGCGGCCTTTCAGTGAGCCGTTATAGTGCTGACGGCCCGCTTCCACGAAGGTTTCATAGGTGCCCTGCACAATCCCCTGGCTGCCGATGTAGATCCAGCTACCGGCGGTCATCTGGCCGTACATGGCCAGCCCTTTTGCGTCCAGCTCGTTGAAGTGTTCCCACGTCGCCCAGTGCGGCACCAGGTTGGAGTTGGCAATCAGCACGCGGGGCGCATTTTTATGGGTTTTGAATACGCCAACCGGTTTGCCGGATTGCACCAGCAGCGTTTCGTCGTTTTCGAGATTCGTCAAAGACTCGACAATCGCGTCATAGCACGCCCAGTTGCGTGCGGCGCGGCCAATGCCGCCGTAGACCACCAGCTCGTGGGGATTTTCTGCTACCTCAGGATCAAGGTTGTTCATCAACATGCGCAGCGGTGCTTCGGTGAGCCAGCTTTTTGCGGTGAGCGTGGTGCCGCGCGCGGCGCGGACATCCTGCTTGCGGTATTTATCTGACGACATTGTGTGTTCCTCATAAGGGACAGATGATGCATTTAGATATACTTGTATAGACAAGCACACACAAGGTCGGATTTAACAAAAAAGATACAATTTTGCTATATTGCGTTAGCGATCACGCTTATAAAACTTATGACATAAAGTGGCCCTGCAACCGGTAGCGATTTCCCGGGAACAGCAGCTTCGCATGCGACACAATTTGCGAGGACGACCAGGTACGACGGCGGATCAGCAGGCAGGGATCGTGCTCTTTAATACGCAACAGCTCGCATTCCTGCGGCGTGGCGCGCACGGCTTCCACAATATGCTCCCCTTCCGTCAGCGGGGCGACGAGCGAGAGATACGCATGCGGTGTGGTTTGGGTGTAATCCTGATTCAGATAGTCCGGTATCCGCTCCGCGTTGACGCAGCGATCTTCAATCTGGACCGGAATGTCGTTCTCATAGTGCACCATCACCGAATGGAAAATCCGGGTGCCCTCGGTAACGTTCAGCTCGATGGCCTGTTCGGCGCTGGCCTGCGTCTCTTCAAGCACCAGCACCTCGCAGTGGTGCTGATGGTTGCGGGCGGCAATTTCATCGGCAATGCTGCGGATTTCAAACAGCGCCGACTGTCCTTTTGGCTCCGCCACAAATGTCCCGACCCCTTGCAGGCGCACCAGCAACCCTTCATCGGTCAGTTCACGCAGTGCGCGGTTGATGGTCATTCGGCTAAAGCCAAACTGCGCCACCAGCTCGGCCTCGGACGGAATGCGGTCGTGCGGGCGCCAGACGCCGGCGGCGATTTTTTCGCTGATCGCCTGCTTCACCTTTTCGTAAAAAGGCGCGGGAGGACTCGGCTGCGGCAGGGGCGAGCGTGAAAACATCATGACTCCTTGAATGTTGTTATGCCCACCAGTGAGCAATTTGCCAGGCCAGTCGGGCGGCAAGCTTCGCCCCCTGACCGTCCCGATCGTAGTGCGGATTAAATTCCACCAGATCCGCCGCCTGTAGTTTACCGCTTCGGCAGATACGCTCAATCACCGGGAACAGATCCAGCGCCGGGATCCCCAACGCCGCAGGGGCGGACACGGCGGGCATTTCTGCGGCAGGCAGCACATCGAGGTCAACGGTGAGATAAACCCGGTCTGCCTGCGTAAGCACGCTATCCAGCGCGGATAGCGCATCCCGGCGAAAATCGAGATCTTCAACCAGCGTCACGTTCAACCGCTCAGCTTCCTCCCACAGCGCCTGAGTATTCGCCGCACGGCTTACCCCCAGGCAGGCGTAGTGAAACACCCGAGACTGAGACGCGCAGTAGTGCGCCAGCTGGCGGAACGGCGTGCCGGACGTTGCCCGTTCAGCCTTGCGTAAATCGAGGTGCGCATCCAGGTTGATCACCGCAATGCGATCGTTCGGAAAGGCGTCCAGCACGCCGCGCCCGTGCGCCCAGGCGGTTTCATGTCCACCGCCGAAAACCAGAGTACGCATCCCGGATTGCTGGCACGCGGTTATGGCCTCGCTCAGCGCCTGCTGTGCCGCCTCCAGCGCGTGGCCTTCAACATAAACAGAACCCATATCCACGAGGCGCGCATGCCCCTGATGGCTCGCCATATTCGCCAGCGCGCCGCGCAACACATCGGGCGCCTGTGCAGCACCGGGCCTGCCCTGGTTACGCTTAACCCCTTCATCACATTCAAAGCCCAGCAGGGCAATGCCTGACGGCACGGGAGAAAAGTGTTCGCGCTGCTGTATGGTCTGGAAGAGACGTTTCGCGGTGCTGGACTCGGCGCTGTCGTCACGCCCCTGCCAGACCTGCGGGGAGACGGGATGCCACAGTTTCATGCTACCTGCCCCCGAAACACGCGTTGATACAAAGGATTCCGCCCCGGCTCGTAAACCATCTCAACCGGATGATTCGCCTCCCAGACGACGAAATCAGCCACATAACCGGGCTTTAACTGCCCGTGCGTCGCAGCACGTCCTAGCGCCTGCGCCGCATGCCGCGTCACGCCAGCCCAGGCCTCTTCCGGCGTGAAGCCAAACTGGACGCAGGCCATGTTCATTGCCAGATGCAGGCTGGCAAACGGACTGGTGCCCGGGTTGTAGTCGGTAGCCACCGCCATCGGCACACCCTGCTCTCTGAGCTGCGCCACCGGTGGACGCTGGCGCTCCTGAAGAAAATAGAACGCGCCGGGGAGCAATACCGCCACCGTGCCGCTTTGCGCCATCGCCTGAATACCTGCATCATCGAGATACTCAATATGATCGGCCGACAGCCCTTTATACTGGCTGACCAGCGCCGCGCCGCCAAGATTCGACAGTTGTTCTACATGCCCTTTTACCGGGATCCCGAGCGCGGCGGCGGCCCTGAACAGGCGCTCGGTTTGCGCCGGGGTAAAGCCGACGTTTTCACAAAACACGTCCACCGCTTCAAATAACTCTTTTTGCCACAGCGTGGGCATGATCTGCTCACAGACCAGTGCCAGATAGGCATCCGGATCCTGTCGGTACTCGGCAGGAACGGCGTGCGCGGCCAGCAGCGTCGGGCTGATATCGACCAGATTATTCAGGCTGAGCTGGCGGGCAACCAGCAGCATTTTCTCTTCGGCTTCGGCATTCAGACCGTATCCTGATTTGATTTCAACGGTCGTTACGCCTTCATTCATCAGCCGCTGGAGTCGCTGCTGCGCCACCGTCAGGAGCGTTTCCGGCGAACTGTTGCGGGTGACCGTGACCGTGGCGTTAATTCCGCCGCCCTGCGCGCTAATGGTCTGATATGACACGCCGTTAAGCCGTTGCTCCCATTCCGCTGCACGATCGCCGCCGAACACCAGATGGGTGTGGCAATCGATCAGGCCGGGAGTAACCAGACGCCCGTCGAGATCGACACACTGACGATGCCCGGAGGGGATCTCGGATTCAGGAATAATGGCCAGAATCGTCTGGCCGCGCACAACGAGGGCATGTTGTTCTCTCAGGCCGTAGGGTTCCGCCTCGCCTGTCGCCAGGGTTGCCAGTCGCGCATTTCGCCATATAACATCATCGGGATTAAGCTGCTGCATGTGCCTTCCACTTGTCATGGGTTGTATAGACATTTATTTTCATCTGCCGCCTGCTGTCAACCGCATTGGGGGAAAATGTTATTTATTTGTGATGACTTTCCCGTCGCCTGCGGGCAAAAATGCAACTTTTCCGGTTTTTATCTTCCCGTTTCGCTCAACTTAGTATAAAAAAGCAGGCTATTTCGTCTATCCAGATAAGACTTGCATACCCAGGAGCATTACCTTGAATATTTCCAGGATTTCCCGTCTGGCGTTGGCACTCGCCTTTGGCGTGACTTTATCCGCTTGCAGTTCAATACCACCGGATCAGCAACCTTCTGAGCAGGTTGCTCCGGGCACCGCTTCCCGTCCGATCCTGTCAGCGGCTGAAGCGAAGAACTTCACCCGGGCGCACTATTTCTCGGCGATGGATCCCAATGCAGCCCCGTGGACGCCTTCTTCTATTAACCTGCCGAAACAGCCAGACTTCGTTGTCGGCCCGGCCGGGGCGCAGGGCGTTACACACACCTCTATTCAGGCAGCCGTTGATGCCGCAATCACCAAACACAGCGCCTCTCGTCAGTACATTGCCATCCTGCCGGGTGAATACGAAGGAACCGTTTATGTTCCGGCGGCACCGGGAAGCATTACACTTTACGGCCTGGGCGAAAAAGCGGTCGACGTAAAAATTGGCCTGGCGATTGATTCAGAGATCGACAGCACCACCTGGCGCCATCTGGTGAACCCGGCCGGTAAATACATGCCAGGTAAACCGGCGTGGTATATGTTTGATAACTGCCAGCGCAAGCGTGCCGCCACCATTGGCGTGATGTGTTCGGCGGTATTCTGGTCACAAAACAATGGCCTGCAATTGCAAAACCTGACCATTCAGAACACCCTGGGCGACAGCGTTGACGCAGGTAATCATCAGGCCGTGGCGCTGCGTAGCGATGGCGACAAGGTACAGATTAACAACGTCAATATCCTGGGCCGCCAGAACACCTTCTTCGTGACCAACAGCGGCGTGCAGAATACCCTTCAGAACAACCGTCTGACGCGTACTCTGGTCACCAACAGCTACATTGAAGGCGACGTGGATATGGTCTCTGGCCGCGGCGCGGTGGTATTTGATAACACCGACTTCCGCGTGGTGAATTCACGTACGCAGCAGGAAGGTTACGTCTTTGCACCGGCCACGCAGTCTAACCTGTTCTATGGCTTCCTGGCCGTGAATAGCCGCTTTACTGCTGCTGGCGATGGCGTGGCGCAGCTTGGTCGCTCTCTGGACGTGGACTCCGCCACTAACGGCCAGGTCGTGATCCGCGACAGCGTGATTAACGAAGGCTTTAACATGGCGAAACCGTGGGCGGATGCGGCGATCTCGAAACGTCCTTTCTCCGGCAACACCGGCACGGTGGATGATAAAGACAACGTGCAGCGTAACCTGAACGACGCTAACTTCAACCGCATGTGGGAATACAACAACCGCGGTCTGGGTAGCAAAGTGGTTGCTGAGCCGAAGCAGTAAAATGCCTGCTGCCGGGTGGCGGCTGCGCCTTACCCGGCCTGCCACATGCATTAACCGCGCATAAAAAACCTCGCATTTGCGAGGTTTTTTTCGTCTACGGATCAATGAGCGTTAATCACAACCCACATCGGCCCTTGTCCGACCGCATAGCGTCCTTTCTCTTCCAGTAGACCCTGCAAGCCCTGGATTTCATAGAGCGCAATGTGGTGGGATTTCTGCCCCGCCGCAATCAGGTATTTGCCGCTGTGGTCGACATTAAAGCCGCGCGGCTGGGTTTCTGTCGGCTGGAAGCCCTCAACTGCCAGAACGCTGCCGTCTTCGGAGACGCTGAAGACGGTGATCAGACTGGAGGTACGGTCACAGGCATACAGGTGACGGCCATCCGGCGTGATGTGAATGTCTGCCGCCCAGCGTGTGTCAGAGAAATTAGATGGCATCATGTCCAGCGTCTGTACGCACTCGATCTGCCCGTTAGGATCGTTCAGCTCCCACACGTCTACCGAGCTGTTCAGCTCGTTAACGACATAGGCATACTGCTGATTCGGGTGGAAGACCATGTGGCGCGGGCCTGCGCCTTCAACGGTGGTGACTTCCGCCGGGCTCTGCGCGACCAGATGGCCGTCATCGCTCAGGGTAAACAGGCAGATGCGGTCCTGCTTAAGCGCTGGCACCCACAGCGTGCGGTTATCCGGCGAAATGTTGGCTGAGTGGCAACCTTCGAGCCCTTCTACCACGTCGACGGTTTCAACGGGAATACCGTCTTCCAGGCGGGTGACGCTCACGCAGCCTGCATTGTAGGAGCCGCTGAAGATAAAGTTGCCTTTATGGTCAGTGGAAATATGGGTCGGGCTGCCCGGCAGCGGGGCTTCTGCGGTATAGGTCAGCGCGCCGTCATCCGGGGAGATGCGGTATGCCAGTACGCGGAATTCGGGGCGTACGCCGACATAAAGAAAACGTTTATCCGGGCTGACGACCATCGGCTGCACCTGGCCTGGCACATCAACAACCTGAACCAGCGTAAGCGAACCTTCTGTATTCAAACGCCAGACATGGATCTGCTGACTTTCAGGACTGGCGGTATAAACGGTTTGTTTCATGAATACTCCTGATTATTTTTAACGGTGAATGCTGAATTGTAGTCCGGGATTTTGCAGGGTTCCGCTCTCGGTGTACCATCCCGACAGACCTTAAATTCAACATTAACCCGGAAGAAAAAATGACCTCGCGAGTGATTGCCCTGGATTTAGACGGAACACTGCTTACCCCTCAGAAAACCCTGCTCCCCTCTTCTCTTGAGGCCCTCAAACGAGCCCAGGAAGCGGGGTATCAACTTCTCATCGTAACGGGTCGACATCACGTAGCCATTCATCCTTTTTATCAGGCACTGGGCTTAGATACACCTGCAATTTGTTGTAATGGCACCTATTTGTATGATTATCAGGCAAAAAAGGTTTTAGCCTCCGATCCGCTTCCCGTTACGCAGGCGCTGCAATTGATTGATTTACTGGATGAGCACGCCATTCACGGCCTGATGTATGTGGATAACGCCATGGTGTATGAACGCCCTACCGGCCATGTGATCCGCACCAGCAACTGGGCCCTGTCTCTGCCGGAAGCGCAGCGTCCGGTGTTTACTCAGGTTTCCTCCCTGCGCCAGGCGGCGGAAGACGTCGAAGCAATCTGGAAATTTGCCCTGACCGATGAAGACACCGCCAAACTGAATACCTTCGCAAAACATGTCGAGCATACGCTGGGTCTGGAATGTGAATGGTCCTGGCACGATCAGGTGGATATCGCCCGCAAAGGCAACAGCAAAGGAAGGCGTCTGACTCAGTTCGTTGAATCGCAGGGCGGATCAATGCAGGACGTAATTGCCTTCGGCGATAACTATAACGACATCAGCATGCTGGAAGCGTCCGGAACGGGCGTGGCGATGGGTAATGCCGATGACGCGGTGAAAGCGCGCGCTGACGTGGTGATTGGTGATAACACCACCGACAGCATCGCGCAGTATATCTATACCCACCTGCTGTGATCAGGCGGTTATGGAAACGCTCTTGATTTGCGCGTAAAGCCACAGGCCAGGCTTGATACCCAGCTCATCCCTGGCCCACGGGCTGATGCGCGCCCACAGCGTTCTGCTGCCTACTTCCAGCTGCACTTCCACCTGGCCGTTATCATCAAAACACTGCGCCACTTTTGCGCGCAAAATATTGCGGATACTGGTTTGCAGCGGCGGTTGCAGCACCAATGAGACATCCGACGCCTGAATGCGGATCCGTAACGTGGACTGAATCGGCGTATCGATTTTATTCACCCACAAATGCTGATCGCCCAGCGCCAGCGCGGTCATCGCGTAGTGCGGATGGTGCTCCAGCACGCTCACCTTCAGAATGCTGCTCTGCTGCTCCTTTGGCAGCCATGGATGCATAACGCTGCTGCCCCACACCTCCTCCAGATTGCCGAATGCCTTCACCCTGCCCGCTTCGAGCACCAGCACTTTGTCGGCCAGATGTAAAATCTCATCCAGCGAATGGCTGACGTAGAGCATTGGCACATTGATTTCCCGCGCCAGACGTTGCAGATACGGCAGCAGCTCGCGCTTGCGCGGAATATCCAGCGAGGCCAGCGGCTCATCCAGCAGCAGCAGTTCCGGCGCGGTTAACAGGGCGCGGCCAATCGCCACACGCTGTTTTTCACCACCCGACAGCGACGACGGCAGACGATCCAGCAGCGGTTCGATGCCCAGCAGCGCCACCAGCTTATTGAACTGTCCGGCCATGCTTTTTGCCATGCCGTAACGCAGGTTCCCGCGAACGCTGTAGTGCGGAAACAGGCGCGCATCCTGAAACACATAGCCGATACGGCGTTTGTCCGGTGACAGGCAGACCTTCTTCTCCGCGTCATTTAAGACGCGGTTATTTAGCACAATACGGCCAGACTGGGGACGCGTCAGGCCGCTAATCGCATTAATCAGCGACGTTTTCCCCGCCCCGGACACGCCAAAAATGGCGGTGATACCGCTGGCAGGCAGCGTTTCGTTCAGCGTCAGGGTGTGACTGCCCAGGGTTTGCGTAAAGTTGAGTTCCAGCATCACGATTTCCCCATCCGTTCACGGCTGAGGCGCGCCAGCCACTCAGACACCAGCAGCGAGACCAGAGCGAGCACAATCGAAATAATACACAGCCGGGCCGCCGCACCTTCGCCGCCCGGGGTCTGAATCAGGGTATACATGGCCGACGGGATGGTCCGCGTCTCGCCGGGAATGTTGGACACAAAGGTGATGGTCGCGCCAAACTCACCCAACGAGCGGGCGAAGGCTAACACCGTACCGACGATAATGCCTGGTAACGTAAGCGGAAGCGTAATGGTCAGGAATACCCGCCAGCGGCCTGCGCCCAGCGTGCGGGCGGCCTGTTCTAACCGGATATCCACCCCTTCCAGCGCCAGGCGGATAGCGCGCACCATCAGC
Organism: Enterobacter cloacae complex sp. IR5401; assembly: GCF_049238425.1. Classification (NCBI taxonomy): domain Bacteria; kingdom Pseudomonadati; phylum Pseudomonadota; class Gammaproteobacteria; order Enterobacterales; family Enterobacteriaceae; genus Enterobacter; species Enterobacter cloacae complex sp. IR5401. The sequence continues at coordinate 393,788 of NZ_JBMKHN010000002.1, forward strand.
GGGAAGGACATTACTGCCGCGGCCAGAACCGCGCCGCGCCAGCTGAAAGCAAAGGTCAGTCCGAACCAGTCGTACAGCCATTCGCCGATAAAACCGCGTCGCCCCATGGAGATCAGCAGCAGATATCCGACCACCACAGGCGGTAAGACAAGCGGAAGATGGAGAACACTGTCGAGCAGGGCTTTGCCTGGAAACTTCACGCGAACCAGTAACCAGGCAAAGAACACCCCAAAGGGCAAACTCAGCGCAACCGCCAGGGAAGAGACTTTCAGGCTCAGCAGCACGGCCTGCCATTCAGGTTCGGTCAATATCATTCGTGAGTCGTAAATCCGTAACGTTTAAAGATAGCGGACGCTTCCGGCCCCTTCAGGTAGTCAACGAAGGCCGTCACGCTCGCATTTTTATGCCCATCAACTATCGCAACAGGATATTCCACTTTCTTATGCGAGTCTTCCGGGAAGGTACCCACTACCTTCACGCCTTTACTGGCGACGGCATCGGAGCCGTAAACGATCCCGAGTGGCGCTTCGTTACGCTCCACCAGCGCCAGCGCGCCACGCACATCTTCTGCGGGAGCCAGCTTCGGCGATAAGGTTTCCCATGCGCCAAGTTTTTGCAGCGCTTCTTTCGCATAAATCCCGGCAGGAACATGCTCCGGATCGCCCACCGCCAGACGACCACCGTTGAGCAGACGGGTCCAGTCCGTCTGTTTGTTGATGGCGATGTCGCCCTGCTTGCTGTTTGCGGGTGCAACCACCACCAGGCTATTTCCCAGCAGCGTTTCGCGGGTAGCCGTATCAACAGATTTTTTCTCCACCGCGTAATCCATCCATTTCTGATCGGCAGAGATGAACAGATCCGCGGGCGCCCCCGCTTCAATCTGGCGGGCCAGCGTGGACGAGGAGGCAAACGACGAGACCACCTCGACGTTTTTCTCTTTTTTGTATACCGCAGCAATATCCTGCATCGCGTTAGTCAGCGACGCCGCCGCAAAGACCGTGATTTTTCCTTCATCCGCCAGCGCGTGGCCGGTGAGTGAGAGAGTCAGCGTTGCCCCTGCGAAAAGGCGTACCCATGAACGTGCCATTTGAAGCTCCTGTGCGTATCGTTATATACAAATAAATATAACGATATATCGCAGGCGTTCCTAGCGCTAAATCGTACCCATTAATGCGTAAACTCAAGGAACGTTGTAAAAGATATCGGCGGGAGAGGAATAAACTTGAGAGCAAAACGCCCGGGCTGGCCGGGCGTTTTGGAGGAAATCATTGCTGCTTTTTAGGCTGGTCACGACGATGACCAATGTTCGAAAAGACGTTGAACACTTCACCCAGGCCGTAGATGGCACCGAGGATGATAGCCATCACTACTGGCACCATGATTACCGCGAATACCAGACTTTTCAACAACTCTAACATGGTTTTCTCCAGATCTTGTGAACGGCTTATTCTACCCTGAAAAGTAAGAAAAACATCCCCTTTTGTGCGGTGCGCTTTCCGCCCCCGGGCATTTGGGTCACAATAGCCTTTTTGCCGGGACACTGTTATGCAGGCCGAAATTCTCCTCACCCTACGACTTCAGCAGAAGCTTTTCGCCGATCCGCGACGTATCGCCCTGTTAAAACAAATAGAACAAACTGGCTCGATTAGCCAGGGAGCAAAAAACGCCGGCATCAGCTATAAAAGCGCCTGGGATGCGATTAACGACATGAACACCCTGAGTGAACACACGCTGGTTAAGCGCGCCACCGGCGGGAAAGGCGGCGGCGGCGCCGTGTTGACGCGTTACGGGCAACGTCTGATCCAGCTCTACGATTTACTGGCGCAGATCCAGCAAAAAGCATTTGATGTGCTGAGCGATGACGACAACCTGCCGCTGGACAGCCTGCTGGGCGCCATCTCCCGTTTCTCTTTGCAGACCAGCGCCCGTAACCAGTGGTTTGGTACGGTGACGGGGCGCGATCATTCGCAGGTGCAGGAGCATATTGAGATCCTGCTCGCGGACGGCACGACGCGCCTGAAAGCCGCCATCACCGCGCAAAGTGGTCAACGCCTTGGGCTGAACGAAGGTCAGGAGGTGCTGGTATTACTCAAAGCCCCCTGGATCAGCATCACGCTTAACCCTGAGCAGGCCGCAGAGGCCGACAACCAGCTGCGGGGACGCATCAGCCACATCGAGCGCGGCGCAGAACAGTGTGAAGTGCTGATGACCCTGCCGGATGGACAGTCGCTCTGCGCCACCGTTCCGGTGAACGACGCGACCGAATTAGACGAAGGTGCTGTGGTGACCGCATATTTCAATGCAGACAGGGTAATTATCGCCACATTGTGCTAAGCGCATTGACAACCCTGCTTACACTGAGTATCCCTGACATCTGTTGCTGCAAAAAATGGGATAACACATGTCATCATTGCATATTTCGCAAGGCACGTTTCGTCTTAGCGATACCCGTACCTTATCGCTGCCAGAGTTAACCCTTCGCGCCGGAGAAAGCTGGGCGTTTGTGGGCTCTAATGGCAGCGGAAAATCCGCGCTGGCCCGCGCTTTGGCTGGCGAAATAACCCAACTGAAGGGTGAACGTCGGTGCACCTTTACCCGGCTGACGCGCCTTTCCTTCGAACAGCTGCAAAAGCTGGTCAGCGATGAGTGGCAGCGTAACAATACCGATTTGCTCAGCCCCGGCGAAGAAGATACCGGCCGCACGACGGCGGAAATTATCCAGGATGAGATAAAAGATCCTGCCCGCTGTCAGCAGCTGGCGGAGCAATTTGGCATTACCGCCCTGCTTAACCGCCGTTTCAAATATCTTTCTACCGGTGAGACGCGCAAAACGCTGCTGTGTCAGGCGCTGATGAGCGAGCCGGAACTCTTGATCCTGGATGAACCGTTTGACGGACTGGATGTACAGTCCCGCGCGCAGCTGGCAGCGTTGCTGGCGTCGCTTAACCAGCAGGGATACACCCTTGTACTGGTCCTGAACCGCTTTGATGAGATCCCGGATTTCGTACATTATGCAGGCGTGCTGGCGGACTGTAGCCTGACCGAAACCGGCGAGAAAGCCGTACTGCTTCGGCAGGCGCTGATTGCGCAGCTGGCCCACAGCGAGAAACTGGACGGTATTGCCCTGCCGGAGCCGGATGCGCCTTCGGCGCGCCACGGGCTGGATCCTGACCAGCCGCGCATTGTGCTGCGCGATGGGGTGGTTGCTTACGACGATCGCCCTATTCTTAATCACCTCAGCTGGACGGTTAATCCTGGTGAGCACTGGCAGATCGTCGGCCCCAACGGGGCGGGTAAATCCACGCTGCTGAGCCTGATCACCGGGGATCACCCGCAGGGATACAGCAACGATCTCACCCTGTTCGGCCGTCGCCGCGGCAGCGGGGAAACCATCTGGGATATCAAAAAGCACATCGGCTATGTCAGCAGCAGCCTGCATCTGGACTACCGGGTGAGCACCACGGTGCGAAACGTGATCCTCTCTGGCTTCTTCGACTCCATTGGTATTTATCAGGCGGTATCCGACAAGCAGCACAAGCTGGCGCAGCAGTGGCTGGATATTCTGGGTATGGATAACCGGGTCGCCGATGCACCCTTCCACAGCCTGTCGTGGGGGCAGCAGCGGCTGGCATTGATCGTCCGCGCGCTGGTTAAGCACCCTACGCTGCTGATTCTGGATGAACCGTTGCAGGGGCTGGATCCGCTCAACCGTCAGCTGATCCGCCGCTTTGTGGATGTCCTGATTAGCGAAGGTGAAACCCAGCTGCTGTTTGTGTCCCACCATGCTGAAGATGCCCCGTCCTGCATCACCCATCGGCTGGAATTTGTGCCTGACGGCGAGCAATACCGCTACCTGCTGAACAAAATCGATTAACGCTAGGAGGGCGCTGCCCTCCGCTTTTCAGACAACCTGCAACAATACATCTCTATCTCTTTGATCTACAATGCACTCAGTCTGAGAAAAAGCGCGTGTGAAAACCAGTGTAAACGATACCACTATTTTATCCCATGTCACACTTTTCGCGTCTCTGATATGCTATGGTTAATTCATACCATAAGCCTAATGGAGCGAAATATGCGAGTTCTGGTAACAGGTGGTAGCGGTTACATAGGAAGTCATACCTGTGTGCAACTGCTGCAAAGCGGCCACGATGTTGTCATTCTTGATAACCTGTGCAACAGTAAGCGCAGCGTGCTGCCGGTCATTGAACGCCTTTCGGGTAAACAGCCGACTTTCGTTGAAGGCGATATCCGCAATGAAGCATTGATGACTGAAATCCTTCACGATCACGCGATTGAAACCGTTATCCACTTCGCGGGCCTGAAAGCGGTTGGCGAATCGGTGGCAAAACCGCTTGAGTACTATGACAACAACGTCAACGGTACCCTGCGTCTGATCTCCGCCATGCGTGCGGCCAACGTTAAAAACTTTATCTTCAGCTCTTCCGCAACCGTCTACGGCGATCAGCCAAAAATTCCTTACGTTGAAAGCTTCCCGACCGGTACGCCGCAAAGCCCGTATGGCAAAAGCAAGCTGATGGTAGAGCAGATCCTGACCGACCTGCAAAAAGCCCAGCCTGAGTGGAGCATCGCGTTGCTGCGCTACTTCAACCCGGTCGGCGCGCATCCTTCAGGTGATATGGGCGAAGATCCGCAGGGCATTCCTAACAACCTGATGCCGTATATCGCGCAGGTTGCCGTAGGGCGTCGCGATTCCCTGGCGATTTTTGGTAACGATTATCCCACCGAAGATGGCACCGGCGTGCGCGATTACATTCACGTCATGGATCTGGCCGACGGCCACGTGGCGGCGATGCAGCAACTGGCGGACAAACCGGGCGTGCATATTTACAACCTCGGCGCCGGGATTGGCAGCAGCGTGCTGGATGTGGTGAATGCTTTCAGTAAAGCCTGCGGCAAGCCGGTGAAGTATCACTTCGCTCCCCGCCGTGATGGCGACCTCCCGGCTTACTGGGCCGATGCCACCAAAGCGGATAAAGAGCTCAACTGGCGTGTCACCCGCACGCTCGATGAAATGGCACAGGATACCTGGCACTGGCAATCACGCCATCCGCAGGGCTATCCGGACTAAGGATTTGTCATGACGCAATTCAATCCCGTCGATCACCCGCATCGTCGTTTTAACCCGCTCAGCGGGCAATGGATTTTAGTTTCACCGCATCGCGCCAAGCGCCCCTGGCAGGGGGCGCAAGAGACGCCTGCCAAACAGACGCTGCCGCAGCATGATCCGGACTGTTTCCTCTGCCCGGGCAATACCCGCGTGACGGGCGATAAAAACCCGGACTACAAAGGCACCTTCGTGTTTACTAACGACTTTGCCGCGCTGATGACCGATACGCCGGACGCGCCGGAAAGCCATGACCCGCTGATGCGCTGCGAAAGCGCCCGCGGCACCAGCCGCGTGATCTGCTTCTCGCCCGATCACAGCAAAACGTTGCCGGAGCTGAGCGTGGATGCCCTGAAAGAGGTGGTCAGCACCTGGCAGGTGCAAACCGCGGAGCTGGGCCAGAGCTATCCGTGGGTGCAGGTGTTTGAAAATAAAGGCGCGGCGATGGGCTGCTCCAACCCACATCCGCACGGTCAGATCTGGGCGAACAGCTTCCTGCCGAACGAAGCCGAGCGTGAGGACCGACTGCAAAAAGCGTATTTCACCCAGAACGGTTCGCCTATGCTGGTGGATTACACCCAGCGTGAGCTGGCGGATGGCAGCCGTACCGTGGTGGAAACCGAACACTGGCTTGCGGTAGTCCCTTACTGGGCGGCGTGGCCATTTGAGACGCTGCTGCTGCCGAAAGCCCATGTTCAGCGCATTACCGAACTCAGCGACGCCCAGCGTGACGACCTGGCGCTGGCGCTGAAAAAACTGACCAGCCGCTACGACAACCTCTTCCAGTGCTCCTTCCCCTACTCCATGGGCTGGCACGGCGCGCCGTTTAACGGCGAAGAGAATCAACACTGGCAGTTACATGCACACTTCTACCCGCCGCTGCTGCGCTCAGCAACGGTACGTAAATTCATGGTGGGCTATGAAATGCTGGCGGAAACCCAGCGCGACCTGACGGCGGAACAGGCGGCAGAACGTCTGCGTGCCGTTAGCGACGTCCATTACCGCGAATCAGGAGTCTAAAAATGAGTCTGAAAGATAAAACACAATCCCTGTTTGCTGAAAAATTTGGCTACCCTGCCACCCATGTTATCCAGGCGCCAGGCCGCGTTAATCTGATCGGCGAGCACACCGACTATAACGACGGTTTTGTCCTGCCGTGTGCCATCGACTACCAGACGGTGATCAGCTGTGCGAAACGCGACGATCGTCATGTGCGAGTAATCGCCGCGGATTACGGCAACGAAATTGACGAATTTTCCCTCGATGCGCCGATCGTGACCCACGACAGCCAGCAGTGGTCGAACTATGTTCGCGGCGTGGTGAAGCACTTGCAAAAGCGTAACAAGAATTTCGGCGGGGCCGATCTGGTGATCAGCGGCAACGTGCCGCAGGGGGCGGGATTAAGCTCTTCCGCATCTCTGGAAGTGGCGGTCGGCACCGTGTTCCAGCAGCTTTATCATCTGCCGCTGGACGGGGCGCAGATCGCCCTGAACGGTCAGGAAGCGGAAAACCAGTTCGTGGGCTGCAACTGCGGCATTATGGATCAGCTGATTTCCGCGCTGGGCAAGAAAGAACACGCTTTGCTGATTGACTGTCGCTCCCTCGGGACCAAAGCGGTTCCGCTGCCTAAAGGTGCGGCTGTGGTGATCATCAACAGCAACTTCAAACGCACCCTGGTGGGCAGCGAGTACAACACCCGTCGCGAACAGTGCGAAACCGGCGCGCGCTTCTTCCAGCAGCCAGCCCTGCGTGATGTCTCACTTGATGAATTTAACAAGGTCGCCCACGAGCTGGACCCGGTTGTCACGAAGCGCGTGCGCCATATACTGACCGAAAATGCCCGTACCGTAGAAGCCGCCTCCGCGCTGGCGAAAGGTGACCTGAAACGGATGGGCGAGCTGATGGCCGAATCGCATGCCTCCATGCGTGACGATTTCGAAATCACCGTGCCGCAAATCGACACCCTGGTTGAAATTGTGAAAGCCACGATTGGCGACAAAGGCGGCGTGCGTATGACCGGCGGCGGATTTGGCGGGTGCGTCGTCGCCCTCGTGCCGGAAGAGCTGGTCCCTGCCGTCCAGGACGCCGTGGCTAAGCAGTACGAAGCCAAAACGGGCATCAAAGAAACTTTCTACGTCTGTAAAGCATCACAAGGAGCCGGACAGTGCTAAACGAAATACCTACACTCGCACCGGATGGTCTGCCGTATCGCCTGTTAACCCTGCGCAACAGCGCCGGGATGGTGGTTACGCTGATGGACTGGGGCGCAACGTTACTTTCTGCCCGCGTACCGATGCCTGACGGCAGCGTGCGCGAAACCCTGCTCGGCTGCGCATCGCCGGAGCAGTATATCGAGCAGACCGCTTTTCTGGGCGCATCCATAGGCCGCTACGCTAACCGCATCGCCAGAAGCCGGTTTACGCTGGACGGCGTAACGTATTCCCTGCTTGCCAGCCAGGGCGAAAATCAGCTGCACGGCGGCCCGGAAGGGTTTGATAAACGTCGCTGGAAGATTGTGCAGCAAAATGACGCTGAGGTCTGGTTCTCTCTGGACTCCCTCGATGGAGACCAGGGCTTCCCGGGCAATCTCACCGCAACGGCGCGCTTCACCCTGACCGAAGATAATCGCATCGCCATTGAGTACCGCGCGACCGTCGATAAGCCGTGCCCGGTCAACCTGACTAACCACGCCTATTTCAACCTTGACGGTAATCAGACCGATGTCCGCAGCCACAAACTCCAGATCCTGTCGGACGAGTATCTGCCGGTCGATGAGATGGGTATCCCTTATCAGGGGCTGAAACCGGTAAGCGGTAATAGCTTTGATTTTCGTCAGCCGAAAACCATCGCCCAGGATTTCCTGAGTGATGACGATCAGCGCAAGGTGAAAGGCTACGACCACGCGTTCCTGTTGCAGGCGAAAGGCGATCTTTCTCAACCTGCCGCACAGGTCTGGTCTGCTGATGAGAAGTTACAGATGACGGTCTACACCACCGCCCCCGCCCTACAGTTCTATTCCGGTAACTATCTGGAGGGTACCACGGCGCGCGAACATGACGCCTACGGCGCCTGGCAAGGCCTGGCGCTGGAGAGCGAGTTCCTGCCAGACAGTCCTAACCATCCTGAATGGCCGCAGCCGGACTGCGTGCTACGTCCGGGTGAAGAGTACGTAAGCGTCACCGAGTATCATTTCATTCCGCGCGCTTAATGTCCGGCGGCGCACGGGCCTACAAATGTAGGCCTGATAAGCGAAGCGCCATCCGGCAAAAAAGCCTGGCCCTCACCCCGAGGGCTTTTTTATCTCCGCCTTGCTGAAAATAGCGGCGATCGCAGACAAAATCATAACCCTGGATTCACATGCATCTTACACTCTCGAACTATTTTCGCTATGGTTAGGGTTAAGCGTTGCTGCTGGCACAGTCACGGCAATATAATGAGAATTGTTATCATTCAAAATGCTTGAGGAGTAAGAAATGGCTAATACTAAGCTTGTCCTGGTGCGCCACGGCGAAAGCCAGTGGAACAACGAAAACCGCTTCACTGGTTGGTATGACGTTGATCTGTCCGAGAAAGGCGTGAGCGAAGCAAAAGCGGCAGGTAAACTGCTGAAAGAAGAAGGCTTCACCTTTGACTTTGCTTACACCTCTGTGCTGAAACGTGCCATCCATACCCTGTGGAACATTCTGGACGAGCTGGATCAGGCCTGGCTGCCGGTTGAGAAATCCTGGAAACTGAACGAGCGTCACTACGGTGCGCTGCAAGGTCTGAACAAAGCGGAAACCGCAGAAAAATACGGTGACGAGCAGGTTAAGCAGTGGCGTCGTGGTTTTGCGGTTACGCCTCCAGAGCTGAGCAAAGATGACGAGCGCTACCCGGGCCACGATCCGCGTTACGCGAAGCTGACTGAGGCTGAACTGCCGCAGACCGAAAGCCTGGCGCTGACCATCGACCGCGTTGTGCCTTACTGGAACGAAACCATTCTGCCACGCCTGAAAAGCGGCGAGCGCGTCATTATCGCTGCTCACGGAAACTCCCTGCGTGCGCTGGTGAAATACCTGGACAACATGGGTGAAGATGAAATCCTCGAGCTGAACATCCCTACCGGCGTGCCGCTGGTGTACGAGTTCGACGAAAACTTCAAGCCAGTTAAACATTACTACCTGGGTAACGCCGACGAAATCGCTGCAAAAGCGGCAGCCGTGGCGAACCAGGGTAAAGCGAAGTAATATTTGCCGGATATAAAAAAAGCGTGGAGAAATCCACGCTTTTTTATTACCCGCGACATACTTAGCCGCGACGCGCTTTAACCGCATCCGCCAGCTGACGCAGGATCGCATCGGTATCGTCCCAGCCAATGCAGGCATCCGTCACGCTCTTACCGTAGACCAGCGGCTCGCTGCCCTCCAGGTTCTGGTTGCCTTCAACCAGATGGCTCTCAATCATCACCCCAATCACTGCGCGTTCACCGCTGGCGATTTGCTGACACACATCTGCGCCGACTTCCATCTGCTTTTTGAACTGTTTGCTGGAGTTGGCATGGCTGAAATCGATCATCACCTGCGGTGCCAGACCTGCTTTCTCCAGCCCTGCTTTTACCTCCGCTACGTGTTTAGCGCTATAGTTAGGCTCTTTACCGCCGCGCAGTATGATATGGCAATCGCCATTACCGCTGGTATTCACGATAGCCGAGTGGCCCCACTTGGTCACCGACAGGAAGCAGTGCGGCGCGCCCGCCGCATTAATGGCGTCAATGGCGACCTTGATGGTGCCATCAGTGCCATTTTTGAAACCCACCGGGCATGACAGGCCAGACGCCAGCTCGCGGTGAACCTGAGATTCAGTCGTACGCGCACCAATAGCGCCCCAGCTCATCAGGTCAGCCAGATACTGCGGGGTGATCATATCGAGGAATTCTCCGGCAGCAGGCAGCCCGCTGTCGTTGATCTCCAGCAGCAGCTTACGCGCAATGCGCAGGCCGTCGTTAATCTGGAAACTGTTGTCCATATGCGGATCGTTGATTAACCCTTTCCAGCCCACGGTGGTACGCGGTTTTTCGAAATAAACGCGCATCACGATTTCCAGTTCGCCTTTCAGCTCTTCACGCAGGGCGAGCAGACGCGACGCATACTCTTTGGCCGCAGCAGGATCGTGAATGGAGCATGGCCCGATCACTACCAGAAGACGATCGTCGCTACCTTTCAGGATCTTGTGGATCGCCTTGCGGGCATGAGACACCGTGTTGGCGGCATTTTCGGTGGCGGGGAATTTTTCAAGGAGCGCTACGGGAGGTAATAACTCATTGATCTCTTTAATGCGTAAATCGTCGTTCTGATAATTCATCTTCTTTCCGGCTCTGCCATATCTTTAGTAATGAAAGCAATCCTTTCAATCTAACTTGTCGGCCACGAAGTGTAAACGGGCTTTTACACTTCGCGCAGATAATTCCTGGAATTCGCCTAAAATACGCAACAAAATAGCGAAAAATGAGATCTGGCCTAAGCTTTTTACTTGTAACGACTGTTTTTAAATATTTATACGCGATTCCATCCTGACATAATTCAGGAGTCCGGAATCTTTCGCCACTGAACAAGATGCACTGTTGGAGAATGTTATCCAGCGTAACGATAAGAACAGGAGCACCATGATGAAAATGACGAAACTGACTACGCTTTTCCTGACGGCAACCCTTACCCTGGCAAGCGGTAGCGTACTGGCTGCTGATGCAGGCTCATCCGGCAGCAACGGCGACGCGAATGCCGCTGCCGAAGCAGGCCAGGTTGCGCCGGATGCAAAACAGAATATTGCGCCAAACAATGTTGATAACAGTAATATCAACACGGGCAATACCAATACTGGCGGGACGAACACAGGCACGATGAACCATGAGGGTATGACTACCGACGAGGTGCATAAAAACTCAGTCTGTAAAGACGGGAAATGCCCGGACCCGAATGACAAAGTGGGCAGCGATGCCAATACCAAAACGGACGGTACTACCCAGTAACCTTCCATAAGGTAAAACAGGGAGAGCGAATGCTCTCCTTTTTTATTTAAGCTCTTAAAAACGCTACACTAAAAATAATAATAAATCAGGAACGATACCATGGCGCACTCCCACTCCCATTCCCACTCCACTGGCGATGAAAATGCCAAACGGCTTTTGCTGGCTTTTGGCGTCACTGCCACCTTTATGATTATTGAGGTCACAGGCGGACTGATATCCGGATCGCTGGCGCTGCTGGCCGATGCAGGACACATGCTTACCGATGCCGCGGCGCTGCTCTTCGCGCTGCTGGCCGTGCAGTTTGCCCGTCGCCCTCCCAATACCCGCCACACCTTTGGCTGGCTCAGGCTGACCACGCTTGCCGCCTTTGTGAATGCGATTGCCTTAGTGGTGATTACCATACTCATCGTCTGGGAGGCTTTTCAGCGCTTTCGGCATCCTCAACCGGTAGCTGGCACAACGATGATGATGATTGCCATTGCCGGCCTGGTTGCCAATATTCTGGCGTTCTGGATATTACATCGCGGCAGCAGCGAAAAAAATCTGAACGTGCGGGCCGCAGCGCTGCACGTGCTCGGTGATTTGCTGGGTTCTGTTGGTGCGATTGTGGCCGCGCTGATCATTATGGGTACGGGCTGGACCCCCATCGACCCGATTCTTTCCGTGCTGGTATCGTGCCTGGTATTGCGCAGTGCCTGGCGGCTGTTAAAAGAGAGCGTCAATGAGCTGCTGGAAGGCGCGCCCACATCACTGGATATTGGCGAACTGAAGCGCAACCTGAGTCGCTCCATTCCTGAGGTTCGTAACGTCCATCACGTTCACGTCTGGCTGGTGGGTGAGAAACCTCTTATGACGCTGCACGTTCAGGTTGTTCCACCCCACGATCACGACGCGCTGCTTGAACGTATTCAGCATTTCCTCGAGCATCACTATGAGATTGCGCACTCCACTATCCAGATGGAGTACCAGCCTTGCAGCGGGCCAGACTGCCACCTTAACGAGGCGCAGTCCGGCCACTCACACGCACATCATCATTAACGGGAAAGCGCGCGAGAGCCACGCTCACGCGCGCTGTTAATCCACATGCGGCTGCCGTTGAGAGCAATGAAGGTCAGGAGCATATACTCCAGCGACATGGCATAAACGCCCTGAAGGGCAAAAATCACCACGCTAATCACGTTAATCACCACCCACAACAGCCAGTTCTCAACGTATTTACGGGTCATCAGGATCATTGCGGCAATCGACAGCACCATCATGCAGGAATCCCAGAACGGGAAGGCATCCGGCTGAAGCTCAGGCATCGTCACGTTCAATCCCAGTCCCGACATCACCGAGACCGCCACGCGCGTCAGGAAGGCAAATACCGGATCAATAAAGACGGTCATAAAGCCGATAGCCACCACGCAGGCCGCGAACCAGGCGATGGCTTTAGGCAACGGCAGCCAGCGGATTTGCAACTCCGCCTCCTGCTGGCTGTTTTGCCGAGACCAGGCGTACCAGCCATAGATATTGGCCGCGAAGAAGAACAGCTGTAGAAGCAGGCTGGCGTAGAGCTGGATCTGGAAGAAGATGATCGCAAACAGCGTGACGTTTATCAGCCCGAACGCATAGTTGCTGATCTTCTCAAGGCTGGCCAGCCAGATACAGAGTAAACCGGCCAGCGTACCCACCGCTTCAATCCACGACAGGTCATAGCCGCCCGCACCAATCGGGATATGAACCAGGATGTTCTGTGTGCTAAAAAAATCCATTTTTTCTCCGGGGCGTAATAAGTTAAGTACGTAGTGTAGCCGCAAAATCCAGCATACGGTTAAGTGGAATTAACGCGCCTTCACGCAGAGCGGCATCCACGTGGATCTCATGCGCTGCGCCACCGTTCTCAAGCGCCTCCGAAATCGCTTTGAGCCCATTCATCGCCATCCACGGGCAATGCGCGCAGCTTCGGCAGCTCGCCCCTTCTCCGGCGGTTGGCGCTTCAAGCAGCTCTTTTTCCGGCACGGCCTGTTGCATTTTGTAGAAGATACCGCGATCGGTCGCCACGATGAGCTGCTTGTGTGGCAGCGTTTTTGCCGCGTTAATTAACTGGCTGGTTGAGCCGACGGCGTCCGCCATGTCGACGATCGACTGCGGAGATTCCGGGTGCACCAGTATCGCGGCCTGCGGGTATAAGCCTTTCATCCGGGTCAGCGCCTGGGTCTTGAACTCATCGTGGACGATACAGGCCCCCTGCCAGCACAGCACATCCGCACCGGTCTGTTTTTGTACGTAGTTTCCCAGGTGACGATCGGGCGCCCAGATGATTTTCTCCCCCAGGCTGTCCAGATGTTCAATCAGCTCAACGGCGATACTGGACGTCACTACCCAGTCCGCCCGGGCTTTCACCGCCGCAGACGTGTTGGCATAGACCACCACGGTACGGTCAGGGTGGGCATCACAGAAGGCGGTGAACTCATCAATCGGGCAACCGAGGTCAAGGGAGCAGTCGGCATTCAGCGTCGGCATCAGTATGGTTTTTTCCGGGCTGAGAATTTTTGCCGTTTCGCCCATGAAGCGCACACCTGCAACCAGCAGGGTGGAGGCAGGATGTTTAGCACCGAAACGCGCCATTTCCAGGGAATCTGAGATACAGCCGCCCGTCTCTTCCGCCAGCTGCTGAATTTCCGGGTCGGTGTAGTAATGCGCCACCATCACCGCATCACGCTCTTTAAGCAGGCGCTTGATTTTCTCTCGATAGAACTGTTTTTCATCCCGGCTTAGCGGAGCAGGCTTTGGCGGGAAGGGATAGATTGCGGTTTCGGGATCAAACATCACACTCATTATGGCTTCTCGTTTTACTGGCTTAACAATATTGCCTTTGTTTTGCATGAGATAACAAAAATGAGGCAATGGTGTTTTGTATACTAAACAAGATAGCGAATTTGAGGGGGAATGTCATCGGGAAATGATGCCGGTAGCATCTGTCGGGTGGCGGCTTCGCCTTACCCGACCTGCAAGGCACTGGCGAACGACAGATAGCAAAAAGGCGCCTTTAGGGCGCCTTTTTACATTGGTGGGTCGTGCAGGATTCGAACCTGCGACCAATTGATTAAAAGTCAACTGCTCTACCAACTGAGCTAACGACCCCTTACGGGATGTACTTCAAATCTATTCAGGCTGGTGGGTCGTGCAGGATTCGAACCTGCGACCAATTGATTAAAAGTCAACTGCTCTACCAACTGAGCTAACGACCCATTCGGGTGTTGCCTGAATTATCACTCGGTACCAATAAAATTGGTGGGTCGTGCAGGATTCGAACCTGCGACCAATTGATTAAAAGTCAACTGCTCTACCAACTGAGCTAACGACCCGAGTGGTGGGTGATGACGGGCTCGAACCGCCGACCCCCTCCGTGTAAAGGAGATGCTCTACCAACTGAGCTAATCACCCACTCTGTGCTGCCGGAACTGCTTTAAGTGGTGGGTCGTGCAGGATTCGAACCTGCGACCAATTGATTAAAAGTCAACTGCTCTACCAACTGAGCTAACGACCCACTTTTGCGCTGCTTTCACGTTGTTTGATATCCCGTGGCAACGGCGGCATATATTACTGATTTAAGAATTCTGCGCAACAAAAATTTCGATGAAGATCACTTAACTGCTTAGGAATCATGCTGCACGACCAGAAATAACGCGATTTCTGGTCATGCGATAATCAACCCATCGAACTCAAACGTTTTTGTGCCTGTTTGGCGCCGTCTGTACCCGGGAATTTCGCAACCACCTGCTGATAAACCGCTTTGGCTTTTGCAGTGTCGCCTTTGTCCTGCATGATCACGCCGACTTTATACATCGCATCAGGCGCTTTCGGCGATTTCGGGTAATTTTTCACCACAGAGGCAAAATAAAACGCCGCATCATCCTTTTTACCCTTGTTGTAATTCAACTGACCCAGCCAGTAGTTCGCATTTGGCTGGTAAGTGGAATCAGGGTACTTCTTAACGAAGTTCTGAAACGCAACGATAGCATCGTCCTGGCGCGATTTGTCCTGCACCAGGGCAATGGCCGCGTTGTAGTCCGTATTCGCGTCACCGCTTTGTACAGGCGCACCAGACGACGCGGAGGCATCTGCCGCAGGTGCAGGCGTCGCCGCACCGCTTTGATCGCCTGCTGCTGGCTGTGCTGCTGCTCCGCCGCTGTTCAGGCTATCCATCTGCAACAAAATTTGCTTCTGGCGCTCCACAACCTGATTAAGCTGATACTGACTCTCCTGGATCTGACCACGAAGGGAATCAATATCATTCTGGTTATCGGAAAGCTGCTGCTGGAGTTGAGTTAAAAGCTGGCTGTGAGCGTTAGAAATACGCTCGAGTTGAGTGACTCGATCTTCTACCGAGCCTGAGCCGACACTACTGATTGGTGCCTGAGCAAAAGCGGCCCAGGGGGCCGCTATTCCAACCAGTAACGACAGACTCATCAGATGATGTCTGAAGTTACTGCTCATGCAATTCTCTTAGTAAACGAGTACGGCACGACGGTTTTTGGAGTAAGCCGCTTCGTCGTGACCCAGTACTGCTGGTTTTTCTTTACCGTAAGAAACGATGGAGATCTGGTCAGCAGAAACGCCTTTACCCTGGAGGTACATTTTAACAGCGTTTGCACGACGTTCACCCAGGGAGATGTTGTACTCCGGAGTACCACGTTCGTCCGCATGACCTTCTACGGTGACTTTGTAAGACGGGTTGCTACGCAGGAAGTTTGCGTGCGCATCCAGCATTGCAGCGAAGTCAGAACGAATGTCGTATTTATCCAAATCGAAGTAAACGATGTTGTTCTGCTGTAACTGCTGCATCTGAAGACGCGCTTGCTCTTCAGAAGACATATTGCCATTGCCGTTAGCGTCCATACCGGTGCCGGCACCCATCATGCCTTCGCCGCTCTGGTCATTGCTGGCGTTCTTGTTAGAAGAACACGCTGCGATTGCCATAACAGGCAGAGCGATCATCAGCCCCTTCAGCACTTTGTTCAGTTGCATTTCTAAGATTCCTTTAGTAATCAATTAATTATTATTACAGATACGGCGACCAGGCAGGTGATTTTACCTGTCCATCAGTTGCCGGAAGACGCGCTTTGAAACGCCCATCTGTAGAAACCAGATTCAGCACGGATCCCATCCCCTGAGAAGAGCTGTAGATTACCATGGTGCCGTTAGGTGCCAGACTTGGCGTTTCATCCAGGAACGTTGACGACAGTACTTGTACGCCCCCCGTTACCAGATCTTGTTTGGCAATGTGCTGCTGACCACCCGCAGTACTGACCATTACCATTGTTTTACCATCGGCACTGACGTCAGCATCCTGGTTCTGAGAACCTTCCCAGGTAATACGCTGCGCTGCTCCGCCGTTGATATTCACTTTATAAACCTGTGGACGACCTGCCTGGTCAGACGTAAATGCCAGATTCTGGCTGTCCGGGAACCAGGTTGGCTCAGTGTTGTTGCTACGACCATCCGTGACCTGACGGATCTGACCAGAACCAATATCCATCACGTACAGGTTCAGGCTACCGGTTTTAGACAGGGCAAACGCCAGTTTGGTACCATCCGGAGAGAACGCAGGCGCACCGTTGTGACGTGGGAATGACGCAACCTGACGCACAGCACCGTTAGAGAGCGTCTGGATGACCAGCGCGGAACGGCCGCTTTCGAAGGTCACGTACGCCAGCTTAGAGCCGTCCGGAGACCATGCCGGAGACATCAGCGGCTGTGGTGAACGGTGTACGGTGAACTGGTTGTAACCATCGTAGTCAGAGACGCGCAGCTCATAAGGGAACTGGCCGCCGTTGGTCTGTACTACGTACGCGATACGGGTACGGAACGCACCTTTAATACCGGTCAGCTTCTCAAACACTTCGTCACTCGCCGTGTGGCCTGCATAACGCAGCCACTGCTTGTTCACCTTATACGTGTTTTGAGCCAGAACGGTACCCGGCGCACCGCCAGTATCCACCAGCTGATAAGCGACGTTATAGCCGCCGTCTGGCGCAGGAGTAACCTGTCCGACAACCACGGCATCAATACCCAGTGCAGACCATGCAGCAGGTTGAACTTCCTGAGCTGTACCCGGCTGCTGCGGCAGACGAGAACGATCTAAGGGGTTAAATTTACCGCTGTTACGCAGGTCAGCTGCAACAATGCCGCCAATATCTTCAGGCGCAGCGCCCGGGCCTGCCCACTGGAACGGAACGACACCGATTGGACGCGCTGAGTCGTTCCAGTCGGTAATGTCGATGCTTACTGTGGCATGCACTGCTGACGTCAACAGTACTAAAAAACCAAAAGCTAATCGTAATGCCTGCTTCATCATATCTCCCTTATCCGAACAATAAGTCCTGGATAATTTAGCAGAAGGTTAACAAACTCAAATACACAAAACTATCAGAACCCGATAACAGCAGCTCTGCTTATGGCTTAAAGTTCAGCGAAGCGTCTTTGAACACTTCATAGACAGCCTGTGATGGAGGTTTTGGCAGTTTTGCCTGATTCACTGCCACAAGTGCAGCCTGGCATAATGCTTCATCTCCCCCTTCTGACTCAACGCTCAGCACCATACCATCCGTAGCCAGTTTAATATGCAGTCGGCACGTTTTCCCGGTATAGAGCGATTTATCGTTAAGTCTGCTGGCAATAGCCGCGGCAATCTGATTCTTATAGTCGTTGATCTCAGCGCCAGAAGCACCGTTGTTCTTAGTGTTACCACTTCCTGCCGGTGCTGCGTTACTTCCTTTCGCCCCACCGCCCGTTTTCGGTGCATTCTTACCGGAGCTCAGGTCCCCCAGCAGATCGTCAACCCCTGCGGCAGCGGCTTTTTCCGCAGCAGCGGCCTTCTTAGCTGCGGCTTTTTCAGCAGCAGCTTTCTTATCAGCAGCGGCTTTCTCAGCTGCCGCTTTTTTATCAGCAGCGGCTTTTTCCGCAGCGGCGGCTTTTTCTGCCGCAGCTTTCTCGGCCGCGGCCGCTTTTTTCGCAGCATCGGCAGCCGCTTTCTTCTCTGCTTCCTGCGCAGCTTTTTTGGCGGCTTCCGCTTCGGCTTTCTTCTGTGCGTCAGCGGCAGCTTTTTTCGCCGCTTCGGCTTCTGCTTTCTTCTTCGCATCAGCAGCGGCTTTCTTCGCCGCTTCGGCTTCCGCTTTCTTCTGCGCATCAGCAGCAGCTTTCTTCGCGGCTTCTGCGGCTAACTTAGCTTGAGCATCTGCCTGCGCCTTCGCGTCTGCCGCGGCTTTGGCTGCCGCCTCTTCCGCCTGCTTCTGCTGTTCCTGAGCTTTCTTCGCTGCGGCTTCAGCCTGTTTCTGCTGCTCCGCCTGCTCTTTAGCGGCTTCCTGCGCCTGCAAACGCTCTTTCTCAAGCTGCTTCAGACGTTCCTGCTCGGCGGCCTGCTTTTCACGCAGCTCTTCCGCCTGCTGTTGCGCCTGTTTTTCACGCTGTTCTTCCGCGCGTTTTGCGCTCGCCTGCTGCTGTTGCTGGCGATTATAGTTCTGCACTACCGCACCGGGATCCACCATGACGGCGTCGATGGACGAGCCCCCATCGCCGCCTGATGCATCAAGGTGCTCATCGAACGAACTCCAGATCAGCGCTGCAAAAAGAAATACGTGCAGCACTGCGGAGACGATTATCGCTCGCTTAAGCTTGTCGTTCTGTTCGGTTGCCTTTGACACTATCGGTTCCCAAAAACTACGCAGATGATCAAATAGGCTGAGTCATTAAGCCAACTGACTTAACGCCCGCGCTATGTAGCAAGTTCAGCGCTTTGATAATTTCATCATATGGTACGTCTTTCGCACCACCGATTAAGAAGACCGTCTTCGGATTTGACTCCAGACGTCGTTGCGCTTCAGCAATAACCTGCTCTGGCGGAAGCTGATCCATACGATCTTTCTCTACCACCACGCTGTACTGCCCTACGCCGGAAACCTCAATGATGACCGGAGGATCGTCATTGGTGCTTACCGCCTGTGATTCTGTCGCATCCGGCAGATCAACTTCCACGCTCTGGGTGATGATGGGCGCTGTCGCCATAAAGATCAGCAGCAGCACCAGCAGCACGTCCAGTAACGGAACGATATTGATTTCGGACTTGAGCTCGCGACGACCTCGTCCACGCGATCTGGCCATGGTTTACCCCTTGTTGCTCTCGGTGCTGGTAAACGCCTGACGATGCAGAATCGCGGTGAACTCTTCCATAAAGTTGTCGTAGTTCAGTTCCAGTTTGTTCACGCGCTGGTTCAGACGGTTGTACGCCATTACCGCCGGAATTGCGGCGAACAGACCGATTGCGGTCGCGATCAGTGCTTCTGCGATACCCGGTGCAACCATCTGCAACGTTGCCTGCTTCACCGCCCCCAGGGCGATAAAGGCGTGCATGATCCCCCACACCGTACCAAACAGGCCGATATACGGGCTGATGGAGCCAACGGTTCCGAGGAAAGGAATATGCGTTTCAAGATTTTCCAGTTCGCGGTTCATGGAGATGCGCATCGCACGCGACGCCCCTTCTACCACGGCTTCCGGCGCATGGCTGTTAGCGCGATGTAAGCGAGCGAACTCTTTGAAACCGCTGTAGAAAATTTGTTCGGAGCCTGAAAGGTTATCACGGCGTCCCTGGCTTTCCTGGTACAGACGAGAAAGCTCAATTCCCGACCAGAACTTATCTTCAAACGCTTCGGCTTCGCGGCCGGCGGCATTAAGGATACGCGTTCTCTGGATGATGATGGCCCAGGATGCGATTGAAAAACCAATCAAAATCAACATGATAAGTTTAACCAGAAGGCTTGCCTTCAGGAACAAATCAAGGATATTCATGTCAGTCACTGCTTAAACTCCGCGACAATAGACTTAGGAAGCGCACGAGGCTTCATTATGGTTGGATCAACACAGACAATCAGGACTTCAGCTGAGTTCAGTACCGTGTTCTCTGCATTGACTATCCGCTGCGTGAAAACCAGTGAAGTTCCGCGCATTGATGTAATTTCTGTTTGAACTTCGAGCATATCGTCGAGTCTGGCAGGCGCAAAATACTCAAGCGTCATCTTGCGTACCACGAAGGCAACTCGCTCAGCCAACAGCACCTGTTGACTAAAGTGATGATGGCGCAGCATCTCTGTGCGTGCCCGTTCATAAAAAGCAACGTAGCTGGCGTGGTAGACCACACCACCGGCATCGGTATCTTCGTAATAGACACGTACCGGCCATCGAAACAGCGTTGTATTCACTTTACATCCCGGTAATACAAGAAAAGTTGGAGCTTTCAAACTTCGCTACTATACGCGCGGGAATGATGGTTTGGAATGGGGGAAAGTAAACGGAGAGTAAATTTTTATGGGCCATGGTAAGCCCATAACGTTAACGGACATTTCTTATTCAGTAGAAGAAGAAAATCAA
Source organism: Enterobacter cloacae complex sp. IR5401 (assembly GCF_049238425.1). Classification (NCBI taxonomy): domain Bacteria; kingdom Pseudomonadati; phylum Pseudomonadota; class Gammaproteobacteria; order Enterobacterales; family Enterobacteriaceae; genus Enterobacter; species Enterobacter cloacae complex sp. IR5401. Next base: position 414,331 of record NZ_JBMKHN010000002.1, read on the forward strand.
ACCGGCGAGGAGAACCAGATCGGCAATCAGTGGGCAGAAGATGCCCTGCCAGTGTAGCGCTTTCGGACGAAAGCCGACACCGTGAATCACGCCTGCGCACACAGCCCACATAATCAGGAAACCGTGCCAGATTTCAAGCTCGCTGGTTTTCGCCGCGAAGCGCGACGGGTCCCAGAAGATACAGCCTGCCAGCAGTAATGCCATAATGAGGGAAAGCGCCCTCAGGGGGCGCTTATCCATTACCGCATATAAGGTTGCGATAATATTCATTAGTGCTTTTCTTCACCTGCTTTGGTCGCTTCTACATGCTCAAGCGCCAGGGCAGTGATGACACCAAACGCACAGGCAAGAAGCGTCCCTAAAATCCATGCGAAATACCACATATTCAGCTCCTTACTTAGTACATAGAGTGGGTGTTGCTTTCGATATGTTCTTTAGTGATGCGACCGAACATTTTCCAGTAACACCAGGTGGTGTAGAGCAGGATAATCGGTACGAACACGCAAGCAACATAGGTCATTAAGTTCAGCGTCAACTGACTGGACGTTGCATCCCACATGGTCAGGCTGGCATTCATCATGGTGCTGGATGGCATCACGAACGGGAACATCGCAATCCCCGCCGTCAGGATGATGCACGCCAGCGTCAGTGAAGAGAATACGAACGCCAGAGCGCCTTTCTCCAGACGAGACGTCAGCACGGTCAGCAGCGGCAGCAGCACACCCAGAGCCGGGATAGCCCACAGCGCAGGAGTATTGTTGAAGTTCACCAGCCATGCACCGGCCTGACGCGCCACTTCTTTGGTCAGCGGGTTAGACGGTGCAGTATGGTTGATCGCGGAGGTCACCACGTAACCATCAATACCGTACACCACCCACACGCCAGCCAGCGCGAAGCAGACCAGCGTCACCAGCGCCGCCACCTGAGCGGTAGCGCGGGAACGCAGGTGCAGTTCACCTACGGTACGCATCTGGAGATAGGTTGCGCCCTGGGTGATGATCATCGCCACGCTCACCACGCCCGCCAGCAGACCAAACGGATTCAGCAACTGGAAGAAGTTACCGGTGTAGAACAGACGCATATATTCGTCGACGTGGAACGGTACGCCCTGCAACAGGTTACCGAACGCCACACCAATGACCAGCGGTGGAACGAAGCTACCGATGAAGATGCCCCAGTCCCACATGTTACGCCAGCGGGTGTCTTCAATCTTGGAACGGTAGTCGAAACCCACCGGACGGAAGAATAAAGAGGCCAGCACCAGAATCATCGCCACATAGAAGCCGGAGAACGCAGCCGCGTAGACCATCGGCCAGGCAGCGAACAGCGCGCCGCCTGCGGTGATCAGCCACACCTGGTTACCGTCCCAGTGCGGGGCGATGGAGTTGATCATGATTCGACGCTCGGTGTCATTACGACCGAGGAAACGGGTGAGCATGCCCACGCCCATGTCGAAACCATCGGTGACCGCGAAACCAATCAGCAGAACACCGATCAGCAGCCACCAGATAAAACGCAATACTTCATAATCGATCATTTGATGACTCCTGTCTTAGCGTGCCGGCTGAGTAGTCGCAACAGACTGCTCGTAGTGATAGCGACCGGTTTTCAGGCTGCTTGGGCCAAGGCGCGCGAACTTGAACATCAGGAACAGTTCAGCCACCAGGAACAGGGTGTACAGACCGCAAATGAGCAGCATGGAGAAGATCAGGTCGCCTGCGGTCAGGGAGGAGTTCGCTACCGCTGTTGGCAGCACCTCACCGATTGCCCACGGCTGACGGCCATATTCCGCAACAAACCAGCCGGACTCGATAGCAATCCATGGCAGTGGGATACCGTAAAGCGCGGTGCGCAGCAGCCATTTTTTCTCACCGATACGGTTACGAATGACTGACCAGAACGAGGCCGCGATGATCAGCAGCATGATAATGCCGCAACCCACCATGATGCGGAACGCGAAGTACAGCGGCGCAACGCGTGGAATAGAGTCTTTGGTTGCCATCTGAATCTGCGCTTCCGTCGCGTCAGAGACGTTCGGGGTATAGCGTTTCAGCAGCAGACCGTAACCGAGGTCTTTCTTCACGTCGTTAAATTGATCGCGAACGGCCTGGTCGGTAGAGCCGGCGCGCAGCTGTTCCAGCAGCGAGTAAGCTTTCATCCCGTTACGGATACGCTCTTCATGCTGCACCATCAGATCTTTCAGGCCAGTCACCTGTTTGTCGACGGAGCGCGTGGCGATAATACCCAGAGCGTAAGGAATTTGAATGGCGAAGCGGTTTTCCTGCGCTTCCTGGTCAGGCACGCCGAACAGGGTAAACGCTGCCGGTGCCGGCTGGGTTTCCCATTCAGCTTCAATTGCGGCGAGTTTGGTTTTCTGCACGTCGCCCATTTCGTAACCGGATTCATCACCCAGAACAATAACGGACAGAATCGCGGCCATACCGAAGCTTGCTGCAATAGCAAAAGAACGCTTGGCGAACGCGAAGTCACGGCCGCGCAGCATATAGTAGGAGCTGATGCCCAGCACGAACATCGCGCCGCACACATAGCCAGACGCCACGGTGTGAACGAATTTAACCTGGGCAACCGGGTTCAGGACCAGCTCAGCGAAGCTGACCATCTCCATACGCATGGTTTCGAAGTTGAAATCAGATGCGATTGGGTTTTGCATCCAGCCGTTCGCCACCAGGATCCACAGTGCGGACAAGTTGGAGCCTAATGCCACCAGCCAGGTTACCGCCATATGCTGGACTTTACCCAGACGGTCCCAACCGAAGAAGAACAGACCTACAAAGGTGGATTCGAGGAAGAAGGCCATCAGACCTTCAATGGCCAGCGGCGCACCGAAAATATCCCCCACATAGTGGGAATAGTAAGACCAGTTTGTCCCGAACTGGAACTCCATGGTCAGACCGGTTGCCACGCCCAGCGCAAAGTTGATACCAAACAACTTGCCCCAGAACTTGGTCATATCTTTATAAATCTGTTTGCCGGAGAGGACGTAAACCGTTTCCATGATGGCCAGCAGGAACGCCATACCGAGCGTCAGCGGCACAAACAGGAAGTGGTACATCGCGGTCAAGGCAAACTGTAAGCGCGACAGTTCGACTACGTCTAACATTATGACTCCTTGCTCATCGCATGAAGACTCCGAGAGTGAACCCCGTTAGATAAGGATCCACACGCATGCCCCAATACAAAGTTATCTGCTTCCCTTCTTCGTTGCTTATTCTCTACAAGAGGAAAAAGCAATGATGAAAGGTTACAAATACGTTAAGAAAAAACCAAATTGATCCCGTAAATATAATACGCTGCAAAACCCTTACAATAAACAGGTTTTTATTCGAACAGATTTACGTTTTTCGACGGCGATCAATTTATAGCAAAATTACCACTTTTCGGCCATTTTGATCGGGAACAATTTAACGCCTTTTGGAGCCTTTTTCCAAGGATTAAACATTGATTTAAATCAAAAACGGCCAGAGCTGTTAATGATGTTTCTTTGTGGTGCGGATAGTAAAAACCTTGTTAATGATATGTACATTTAAAGGCGTTGATGGTTATAAAAGCCAGAGGATAATATAAACAGTTGTGATTTTTATTAACGCGCGTGAAAAAACGCATTTTGCCGGAAGATAAACATATAATGTTATCTGCTTCACAGTATTTTTCTTTCGCTTTGCTACCTGCCGAAACGATTACATTTTATTCACTTTTAATAATCTTAAAATTAACACCCTTTCGTGACTATTTGATGAAATAAAGGCCGCAGGAATGCGGCCTTTATTTTATTTTGAGGATTACCTTTCAATTTTTATGCTGAAGGTACGTGACTGGCCTGGCCGGAAAGACCCCGTAATGGCTGAGCCCTCTTCCCCGTGCGCCTTGTACACCTCATTCATGTCCGTTTCGCAGCAGGCCTGGACCTCACGGTTCACAGACAAAGCCACGTCACAGGAGCGGGTCTCCGAAGGGTTGTACAGACGAAGAATCATCTCGTCACGATCCTCCGCTTTTTTCAGCGCACTGAGTACGCATCCGTTAGGCGCCAGCGTTAGCAGGCTATAGCTACAGGGGGTGGTGAAAGAGGCGCGGTTAAGCTTCATCGCATCCCACGGAATTTTGTTATAACAGTGCACTGGCGTTAACCACGACTTCGCCTGCTGCGCAACGCCAGCACTGACGGGCAAACCATTAAAACTGAACAGGCTAAAGCGACAGGTTAACTGGCCCCGCATCTGCGAATCAGGTACCGGCATTTTGATTCCGGACGGTCTGCCAGGGCGCAGAAGTAAGTCTTCCTTCCCAAGCACCCCCACGCCGCGAAGCAACGTCAGGGCAAACGTTTTTTGACGCTCGCCAGTCACTTCAAATTCGCGTAACCCTTCGGTAAACAGCGCCATCCCGTTACGCCGTTCCTGGAGCACCGCGTAGTTAAGCAGATTCCACACCGGCAGCGGCGCTTCCTTCCAGCCCTCCTCCTGCCAGTTCGCCATCGCTTCATCCTGTACAGGTCGCGTCAGCGAACCGAACTGGGTATCAGCTAACACCGTGTCTGCGGTGAAGGGCGTCGGGATCAACACCCGAACACGGTGGTCATCCGCGTGATTTCCGAGACGCGCCTCAATGTCGATACGTCGGCTGTTATGGCTGAGCGTGACCGTGAGTTCTGCCTCAAGCGTTCCCGTCTGCTGACGCGCAGAACGTTCAGCGAGATCCGCCGGCACCGCCATGCGATGGCGGATCACCGCCCTGCTCTGCCAGACCTCGTGGATCACCTCAACCTCATGCTCGCCCTGCGCGGAAGTGAGTCTCCACTCTTCCCGTGAAGGCGAGTAGTCGTACTCATCGCCATCATCCGAGCTCTCTTCTATTTCCAGCGCGCGGTCATAGATAAGCCCGGACGCTTTATCGAGCAGACGCAGGGTGCCGTCGTCGTTTAACGTTATTTCCCAGAAAGCATTTTCCAGTAATGCCTCCGACGTTGTTTCAGGCGCCAGCAGCTTGCCAGCCACGTGCGGCTCGATATAGAGCGTGCGGTAACCCATTGATGGCAGGATCTGGTTGAGCTGGATATCAAACTCCATAAAGGGATCGTAGTTGCCGTAATGCACAATCTGCCGGTCTATTAAGCCGGGGTCGATTTCACGCGCGCTGCGCAGGCAGTAAGGGATTTCATTCCCCCTATCGTCCAGCAGGCGGAACTGGCTGGCGCGCAGACGTATCGTAGTGTTAATCACTTCCTCACGCGGCCAGGGCGTGAGGTTAAACATCACCAGTTTGTCTTCCTCGCACTGCGGCATGTTGTCGACAATCTTGCGCATATAGAAGCATGTCAGGTTATCGGCCATGTCTTCCGCCAGCTCGAAGCGTGACATCACCTCACGATGCACTTTGTCACTACAGCAGCAGCCGATACTGTCATGGGCGTGATTCTTGAGGATCTCTTTCCACATTTTTTCCAGCAAGCCGTGGTGATACTCAAAGCCCAGCGTCCAGGCAAGCGTGGCCAGCGGCTCAAGGACATTGACGATTTTATTCTCTATCCGGGCGTGGGCGATTTTGATTTCCATTCGCGTGGAGCCTATTGTCCGGTGCACCCGCATATATTTACCGTCAATAAACTCTCCTTTCAGCGTTGCCAGTTCATCGCGGTGCTCGTCAATGCGGTCAAACACCTCCTCGAAGCGGCTCATCACAAACTGACGCTGCGGATAGATTTCGCGCAGCTTATCCATCACCGCAAAGATGTTCTGCTGGAGCGGCATCTGATCATGGCCGTTAGGCAGCAAAATTTCTTTCGTCACGGAGGCTTTTTCCAGCACCTCGAAGTACGTGTCGAGCCGTTTGCGCAGCCCGGCCTCATCCTCCGGTAAGTACTTACCAATCGCGTAGCCCAGCGGTAGCACCTGTGCCGTCACTTCACTGCCGTCCTGACTTTGCCAGAGAAATTCGGTTTTATCGGTACCATGCCGCTCGGAACACCCGCGCCAGAACATGGTGCGCGTGATGCCAAAACCGTTGTAAATGTGTGGCAGCTGGGAAGACATGCCGAAGGAGTCCGGCAGATAGCCAATTTTCATCGGCTCGCCAAAGGCCAGACAGTCGCGAATGCCGTACATCAGATTTCGGACAATCGACTCGCCGGAGACAAGGGTGGTGTCCGTCTGGGTATACCACGGCCCGATAATCAGCTTCCCGGCCGCCACCAGCGCCTTCACGCGTGGCCTGTTTTCCGGTTTCACGGCAAAATAATCTTCCAGCACCGCCGTCTGGCCGTCGAGAACGTAGTATTTATATTCTGCGTCCTGCTCAAGACGGGTAAGGATCTCTTCCATATTATTGACCAAAAGAATACGTGACGCTTCGGTGGTGAAGTACCACTCCCGGTCCCAGTGCATATGTGGCGTGATATGAACGCGAGATACAGCTTTCATCTTCGTTTCCTGTCAGTGCGTGTTTAGGATGTTATGTCTTCAGTCACGTAGGTGCCGCTCTTCACGGCCTGGCGTCGCCAGAGGAGTAAAATGAGCGTAGAGATTGCGGCGCCAATCAGCGCGGCGCCAAACCAGCCGGCAGCGGCCAGCACGCCGCCCAGCCCGGCATCATGCAGTAAGAAGAGAGAGAAAATGCCCGCGCCCGGGGTGGATAGCCCAATCCCCATCGCCCCGACAATCGCTCCGGTCGCCATTGACCCCAGAACAAATGAGCCGATGACCCGCAACGGATCCTCGATAGCCATCGGAATTGCTCCTTCGGTGATGCCCGCCAGCCCCAGCAGCCAGGTGGACTTGCCGGTTTCAATTTCGAACTGTTTGAACAGGTTCGGAGCCAGCATCGTTGATGCCGTCACGGTAAAGGCCGATACCATTTTGACGGAGGCAAAAATCGCATAAGGCCCGTATACGCCATTGGCCATCGCCCCCAGACAGAACGCGTAAGAGGCTTTGTTGACCGGACCGCCCAGATCGAACGAGCACATAAAGCCCAGGATCGCCCCCAGCAGCAGCGCGTTCGCGCCGGACAGACCGTTAAGCCAGGCGGTGAGGGCGTTATTGATCCAGGCCACCGGTTCGCCGATCACAAACAGCATCAGGCTGCCTGCGCCCAGCACACCAATCACCGGATAAAGATAAAAGGTCAGAAAGCCGTTGTAGCGGCTACTCAGCCGGATGTGGTTTTTCACCCAGCGCATCAGGTAGCCCGCAATCAGCCCGCCGACGATGGCCCCCAGAAAGCCGGAGCCGATCATATTGGCGGCAAGACCCGCCGCAAAGCCTGGCGTTAGCGCAGGTTTATCCGCCAGCGAGTAAGCGGTGTAGGCCGCCAGAACAGGCACCATCAGAATACCGAGCATCCCGCCGCCCAGTTTGCGGTACATCCACAGCCACGAATTTTCCTGATCGAACAGATGCTGCAAGCCCAGGATTTGCGCCAGCAGTACCGACACGGCCAGCACCGTGCCGCCAGCGACAATCAGCGGCACCGCAAAGGAGATACCGCTGAGCAGCGCCTGCTTGAGTTCGGTTTTAACGCACTTTTTCGCGTCCGTGTCGACGTGCGCAGGACGCGCATCGGATACAGGCTGTAGCGCCAGCGCACGCTCAATGAGCGCTTCCGCATGGCGCAAGGGTTCCGCGACGGGCACGGAAATGGCAGGGATCCCCTGAAAACGCTCGCGCTCTTTAATCGCCACTTCCGCCGCGAAGATACACGCTTTTGCCTCCTGCAACTGCTGCGCGGTGATGCGCCCCTCAATACCGTTTGCCCCCTGCTTTTCGACCACCACATTGACGCCGAGCTTTCGTCCCGCTTTTTCGAGATATTCCGCTGCCATGTAGGTATGGGCGATCCCGGCCGGACAGGCGGTAACGCAGACGATCGTCGGGGCATTCTCCGCAACGGCGGTTTCTTGCGCGTCAGGCGCCGTTTCCAGCGCCGCAAGCACCGCTTCAGCGCTGGTCGCCGTCATCACGCGGCCCCTGAGATCGTCATCCGCCAGGCGAGACGTCAGTTCCGTCAGGACCTGAATATGCGTTGACCCCGCTTGTGCGGGAGGAATGGCGAGCAAAAAAATCAGCTCGACCTCCTCCGGTCCGTCCACGCCTTCCCAGGCCAGCGGCTCACACAGTGTGGCCACGGCAAAAGCCGCTTCCTTTACCGCCGCTGATTTACCATGAGGTACGGCCAGTCCCTCGCCCAGCGCCGTCGGGCCAAGCGATTCGCGATGGAAAACCTCTGCCAGAAACGTATCGGCGTCGGCTATTTTGCCCAACGCTACCAGCCGCGTCGCAAGCTGACGGATTGCCTCATCACGGCTGGTAAACTGCGCCTGCACGCAGACAGCACGGGGGTCGGTCAGAGTCGTCAGGTTCATAAAGATCCTCCCCTATCCAAAGTTTTTGTCTGGGGAGGATTGTGGCAGAGCCAATAATACATTTATGTGATCATTTTCACTAACACCGAAATTTGTATCTTATTTGTATTATTTACAAATCAGACACTGAAGGCATAATTCCCTGAAAAGGTATTAAATAGGCGTGACCCAATGGGCAATAAACCGATGTACCGGCAGATCGCCGATGCGTTCCGCGAGAAAATTAATGCCGGTGAGTTAAAACCTGGCGACGCGCTGCCGACAGAATCCAGCCTTCAGGAGGCGTTTAGCGTCAGCCGTGTCACCGTGCGGCAGGCGTTGAAGCTGCTCGCCGACGAGCAGATCATCGAAAGCATTCAGGGCAGCGGCTCGTATGTAAAAGAGGAGCGGGTGAATTACGATATTTATCAGCTTACCGGCTTTTACGAAAAACTGGCGGATCGCAACGTTGATACGCACAGCGACGTCAGCGTCTTCGAAGTGGTGAAAGCCGATGAGCGGCTCGCGGCAAAACTGGCGCTCAATCCGGATGATAAGGTCTGGCACGTCAAGCGCGTACGCTTCATCAGGGAAAAGCCGGTGAATCTGGAAGAGACATGGATGCCGCTGGCGATGTTCCCCGACCTCACCTGGGAAGTGATGGAACAGTCGAAATACCATTACATTGAGCAGATCAAAAAGATGGTTATCGATCGCAGCGAGCAGGAGCTGGTGCCAGTCATGCCATCGGACGAGGCGATTGCCGCCCTGGCGCTCGATCCGGCAAAACCGATTCTGGAAAAAGTCTCCCGTGGCTTTCTGAAAGACGGCCGGATATTTGAATACAGTCGCAACGTGTTTAACTCCGACGACTATAAATTCACTCTGGTGGCTAAACGCAGACAATAAAAAAAGGCCGCTTTACAGCGGCCAACCATGTCGAAACGGACATTTTTTTATACTTCAACGCGCCCCATACGGGGAGCAGAGAGGACTTACTTAATGATGGATTTCAGTGCTTCACCGATATCCGCCAGGCTGCGAACGGTTTTCACGCCTGCGGCTTCCAGTGCTGCGAATTTCTCATCAGCCGTACCTTTACCGCCTGCGATAATCGCGCCCGCGTGACCCATACGTTTGCCTTTCGGCGCGGTCACACCCGCGATGTAACCCACCACCGGCTTGGTCACATGATCTTTGATGTAAGCAGCCGCTTCTTCTTCCGCGCTACCACCGATCTCACCGATCATCACGATCGCTTCGGTCTGTGGATCTTCCTGGAACAGCTTCAGGATGTCGATGAAGTTAGAGCCCGGGATCGGGTCACCGCCGATGCCCACGCAGGTGGACTGGCCGAAACCGTAGTCGGTGGTCTGCTTAACCGCTTCATAGGTCAGGGTACCGGAACGGGACACAATGCCCACTTTGCCTGGGCGATGAATGTGGCCCGGCATGATGCCGATTTTGCATTCGCCCGGGGTGATAACGCCTGGGCAGTTCGGGCCGATCATGCGCACGCCTGCTTCGTCCAGCTTCACCTTCACGGTCAGCATATCCAGCGTCGGGATACCTTCGGTGATGGTGATGATCAGCTTAATGCCTGCGTCGATCGCTTCCAGAATAGAGTCTTTGCAGAACGGCGCCGGAACGTAGATCACGGTCGCGGTTGCGCCCGTCGCTTCTACGGCTTCACGCACGGTGTTGAACACCGGCAGGCCCAGGTGGGTGGTGCCGCCTTTACCTGGCGTTACGCCGCCTACCATCTGCGTACCGTAGGCAATTGCCTGTTCGGAGTGGAAAGTCCCCTGGCTACCGGTGAAGCCCTGGCAGATAACCTTGGTATCTTTATTAATTAAAACGGACATTATTTCCCCTCCACTGCGGCAACAACCTGCTGAGCTGCATCCGTCAGACTTTTCGCTGCAATAATATTCAGGCCGCTGTCAGCCAGTTTTTTCGCGCCGAGTTCAGCGTTGTTCCCTTCCAGACGTACAACAACCGGAACGTTAACGCCCACTTCTTCGACCGCGCCGATGATACCGTCGGCGATCAGGTCGCAACGTACGATACCGCCGAAGATGTTCACCAGAACCGCTTTCACGTTGCTGTCAGAGAGAATGATTTTGAACGCTTCGGTTACGCGCTCTTTGGTTGCGCCACCGCCCACGTCGAGGAAGTTCGCTGGCTCACCGCCGTGCAGCTTAACGATGTCCATGGTGCCCATTGCCAGGCCCGCACCGTTAACCATGCAGCCGATGTTGCCATCCAGCGCCACGTAGTTCAGTTCCCACTGTGCAGCCTGCGCTTCACGCGGATCTTCCTGAGACTGGTCGCGCATTTCGCGCAGATCGGACTGGCGGAACAGCGCGTTGCCGTCAGCGCCCAGCTTGCCGTCGAGGCAGATCAGGTCGCCCTGGGTGGTGATCACCAGCGGGTTGATCTCGATCAGCGCCAGATCGCGCTCCAGGAAGATGGTCGCCAGACCCATGAAGATCTTGGTGAACTGCTGAACCAGCTTGCCTTCCAGACCCAGTTTGAACGCCAGCTCACGACCCTGGTAAGGCATTGGGCCCGCCAGCGGATCGATAGCCACTTTGTGGATCAGGTGCGGGGTCTCTTCCGCCACTTTTTCGATTTCCACACCGCCTTCGGTAGACGCCATGAACACCACGCGACGGGAGCTACGGTCTACGACTGCGCCGAGGTACAGTTCTTTCGCGATGTCGGTCGCCGCTTCAACCAGGATCTGGTTAACCGGCTGGCCGTTCGCATCTGTCTGGTAGGTTACCAGACGCTTGCCGAGCCAATGTTCAGCAAACGCACGGATCTCTTCTTTGCTCTTAACAACCTTCACACCGCCCGCTTTACCACGGCCACCAGCGTGAACCTGACATTTAACTACCCACGGGCCGGCACCGATTTTAGACGCGGCTTCTTCTGCTTCACGCGGGGTAGTACAGGCATAACCCACCGGAGCCGGTAAGCCATACCGGGCAAACAGCTGTTTGGCCTGATATTCATGTAAGTTCATGTGTTCTATCCATCCTTCAGGTAATCGTTAGGTAGTGCTTTTGTAGGCCCGGCAACCAACGCGCCGCCGGGCAAGACTGCAAAAACTAGACGTCCAGCAGCAGACGCGTTGGATCTTCCAGCAGCTCTTTAATGGCAACCAGGAAGCCTACGGACTCGCGGCCGTCGATCAGGCGGTGATCGTAAGAGAGCGCCAGGTACATCATCGGCAGGATCTCCACTTTACCGTCTACCGCCATTGGACGATCTTTAATGGCGTGCATACCCAGGATCGCGCTCTGCGGCGGGTTGATGATCGGGGTAGACATCAGCGAGCCGAACACGCCGCCGTTGGTAATGGTGAAGTTACCGCCGGTCAGGTCCTCAACGGTCAGCTTGCCGTCGCGGCCTTTCACGGCCAGCTCTTTGATTTTCTTCTCAATGTCAGCCATACCCAGGGTATCTACGTCACGCAGAACCGGGGTCACCAGGCCGCGTGGAGTAGAAACCGCCATGCTGACATCGAAGTAGTTGTGGTAAACCACGTCATCGCCATCGATAGACGCGTTCACTTCCGGGTAGCGTTTCAGCGCTTCAACTACCGCTTTCACGTAGAAGGACATGAAGCCCAGACGGATACCGTGACGTTTTTCAAACGCGTCACCGTACTGCTTGCGCAGGTCCATGATTGGTTTCATGTTGACTTCGTTGAAGGTAGTCAGCATCGCGGTGGAATTTTTCGCTTCCAGCAGACGCTCGGCCACGCGCTTACGCAGGCGGGTCATTGGCACGCGTTTTTCGCTACGTGCGCCCAGAGCGGGCTGTGCCGCTGGTGCTGCCGCAGGGGCTTTCGCTTCCGCTTTCGCCTCAGAAGGCGCTTTTGCCAGATGCTTGTCGATGTCTTCACGCGTCAGACGGCCACCCACGCCGGTGCCTTTGATGGCTGCCGGATCGAGGCTGTGCTCAGCCAGCAGGCGACGGATCGCCGGGCTGAGCGCGTCGTTGGTCTGATCGGACAGAGACGCCTGCTGGCGCTGGGCCGGGGTAGACGCTTTTTCTTCAGATTTGGCGCTGGACTCTTTGCCCGCGCTGTTACCTTCACGCAGGCGACCCAGGATCTGGCGAGAAGTGACGGTCGTACCTTCATCTTCCAGGACTGCATCCAGAATGCCATCCGCTGAAGCCGGTACTTCCAGTACCACTTTGTCAGTTTCGATTTCTACCAGCACTTCGTCACGGGTTACCGCGTCGCCTGGTTTTTTGTGCCAGGTGGCGACGGTTGCATCTGCTACGGACTCAGGCAGGTCGGGAACAAGAATATCTACGCTACTCATTATGTATCCTTTAATTAATCGACGTTCAGCGCGTCATTGACCAGATCTTGTTGCTGCTTCTGGTGAACGGACATATACCCTACCGCCGGAGAGGCGGAGGCCGGGCGACCTGCATAACGCAGGGCAGACCCAAATGGAATCACTTCACGGAAATGATGCTGGCTGCAATACCATGCGCCCTGGTTGAGCGGCTCTTCCTGGCACCAGACAAAATCATGAACGTGAGCGTACTGTTTCAGCACTTCCTGCATCGCCTGATGCGGGAACGGATAAAGCTGCTCGATACGCACGATGGCGACATCTTTCTGATCGTTCTTACGGCGCTGTTCCAGCAGGTCGTAATAAACCTTACCAGAACACATTACGACACGCTTAACGGCCTGCGGATCCAGCTCGTCAATTTCACCGATGGCCGGCAGGAAGGTGCCGTTTGCCAGCTCTTCCAGGCTGGAGACCGCCAGTGGATGGCGCAGCAGGGATTTTGGCGACATGACTACCAGCGGACGGCGCATACCGCGCAGCGCCTGACGACGCAGCATGTGGTAAACCTGAGCCGGAGTGGACGGCACGCAAACCTGCATGTTCTGCTCGGCGCAGAGTTGCAGATAACGCTCCAGACGCGCGGAGGAGTGCTCCGGCCCTTGTCCTTCATAGCCGTGCGGCAGCAGCATCACCAGACCGCACATACGGCCCCATTTCTGTTCGCCGGAGGAGATGAACTGGTCGATAACCACCTGCGCACCGTTGGCGAAGTCACCGAACTGCGCTTCCCAGATAGTCAGGGTGCGGGGTTCTGCGGTGGCATAGCCGTACTCGAAGGCCAGAACCGCTTCTTCTGACAGCACGGAGTCCCAGACCTTGAACTGACCCTGACCGTTATGCACGTGCTGAAGCGGAGTATACGTTGAACCATTAGACTGGTTGTGTACAACCGCATGACGGTGGAAGAAGGTGCCACGACCCGCATCTTCACCGGACAGACGAACCGGAATACCTTCGTCAACCAGCGTCGCATAGGCCAGCGTTTCCGCCCCGCCCCAGTCGAACAGCTTCTCACCCGCCGCCATTGCCTGGCGGTCGCCATAGATCTTGGCCACGCGGGACTGCATCTCGATCGCTTCCGGCACGGTGCTGATGCGTTTAGCCAGCTCCTGCAAACGCTTCATCTCAACCTTGTTCGGGTAGCTCTCGTCCCACTCGTGGTTGAGGTACGGCGACCAGGTAAAGGAGTGCATGTTCATTGGACGCAGCTCTTTGACCACGCATTCACCCGCGTCCAGCGCGTCGCGATAAAGATTGACCATTTCGGTCGCATCTTCCAGCGTCGCCACTTTTTCGCTTTCCAGCTTGTCAGCATAGATTTTACGCGGCGTCGGATGTTTTTTGATTTTCTGGTACATCAGCGGCTGGGTTGCACTTGGCTCATCCGCTTCGTTGTGGCCGTGACGGCGGTAGCAGAAGAGGTCAATGAACACGTCGCGCTTGAAGGTGTTACGGAAGTCCAGCGCCAGACGGGTAACGAAAGCAACGGCTTCAGGGTCATCCGCGTTAACGTGGAAAATTGGCGCCTGAACCATTTTACCGATGTCGGTGCAGTACGGGGTGGAACGCGCATCCAGCGGGTTAGAGGTGGTGAAGCCCACCTGGTTGTTGATTACGATGCGAACGGTACCGCCCACTTCATAACCACGCGCTTTCGACATGTTCAGGGTTTCCTGAACCACGCCCTGCCCTGTGACCGCCGCATCACCGTGAATGGTGATTGGCAGCACTTTATTGCTGCTCGGCTCGTCCAGACGATCCAGACGCGCACGCACGGAACCGATAACCACCGGGCTAACGATTTCCAGGTGCGACGGGTTAAATGCCAGCGCCAGGTGAACCTGACCGCCCTCGGTTTCGATATCAGACGAGAAGCCCATGTGGTACTTCACGTCACCGGTGCCGAGGTGCTCTTTATGTTTACCCGCAAATTCGTCGAACAGATCCTGCGGCTTTTTACCCAGCACGTTAACCAGCACGTTAAGGCGTCCACGGTGCGCCATGCCCAGCACCACTTCGCGCGTACCGCTCTTACCGGCATGACGAATCAGCTCTTTCAGCATCGGGACTAACGCATCGCCGCCCTCCAGTGAGAAGCGTTTTGCGCCAGGGAATTTCGCGCCCAGATAGCGCTCAAGGCCTTCCGCTGCGGTCAGTTCGCTGAGGAAACGTTTTTTCTCTTCTGCTGAGAAATTCGCGTGGCCTGCCACGGATTCGATACGCTGCTGGATCCAGCGTTTCTCTTCGGTGGAGGTAATGTGCATATATTCCGCGCCGATGGAGCCGCAGTAGGTTTGCTTGAGCGCGTCAATCAGATCGCCCAGCTTCATCGTGTCTTTGCCGATGGCAAAAGAACCTACGTTAAAGCTTTCCTGGAAATCGGCCTCGGTCAGATCGTGATAAGCCGGATCGAGATCCGCTACACGTTCCTGCTGCCACAGTCCCAGCGGATCGAGATTCGCATGCTGGTGACCACGGAAGCGATAAGCGTTGATAAGTTGCAGGACTTTTACCTGCTTCGCATTGGTGTCAGGGTCGGAAATCGCAGAAGAGTAACGTGAGGCATCCTTCGCCAGACGACGGAAATAATCACGTGTTTTTGAATGGAATTGATCCGGTTTGACCCCTGTACCAGGCAACTGCTGGAACATGGAACGCCAGTTTGCGTCCACTGAGTCAGGATCGGTTAAGAAGTCTTCATAGAGCTGTTCTATCCAGCTCTGGTTTGAACCAGAGAGGTAAGAAGAGTCCAGCCAGGCTTTCATTGCGCCGTTCTGCATCGTGATCCCTTAAGCATTTTTATGCTTACTTTCGCCGTAGAAACTACCACGCACACCACGTGTACGTGCCGGGGTTCACCTGCGAGCTCTTTTCATTTGGCCCGCGAAGGAACCTTTAGAAACTGTCTAAACTTCAGGGCAGTTTTTAAAGGTTTCTGCAATCTGTCCCCTCTCCCTTTGGGAGAGGGTTAGGGTGAGGGGAACAGCGCTCCCCTCTCACTACTTACGCACTGCGCTGCAACAACATCGACTTAATATGGCCGATGGCGCGCGTTGGGTTCAGCCCCTTAGGACACACACTGACGCAGTTCATGATGCTATGGCAGCGGAATACGCTGAAAGCGTCACTTAGCCCTTCCAGACGATTCTCGGTTTCGGTATCGCGGCTGTCGATCAGGAAGCGATAGGCAGCCAGCAGACCCGCAGGGCCGATAAATTTATCCGGATTCCACCAGAACGACGGGCATGACGTTGAACAGCATGCACAGAGAATACACTCGTACAACCCATCGAGTTTTTCACGCTGCTCAGGAGACTGTAAGTGCTCGCGAGCGGGTGGATTTTGTCCATTATTCAATAAGTAAGGCTTAATCTTCTCATATTGTGCATAGAATTGCCCCATGTCCACCACCAAATCACGCACGACCGGCAGGCCAGGCAGAGGACGGATAACAATTTTCTGGCCAGGGCGGTTTAGCGCTGAAATTGGCGTGATGCAGGCCAGGCCATTTTTGCCGTTCATGTTCACACCGTCAGAACCACACACCCCTTCACGGCAGGAGCGACGGAACGACAGCGTAGGATCTTTCTCTTTCAGCTGGATTAAGGCATCCAGCAGCATCATGTCGCGACCTTCTTCCGCTTCGAGGGTGTAATCCTGCATACGCGGAGCATCGTCTACATCCGGGTTATAACGATAAACTGAGAATTCGAGTTTCATTATCCTGTCTCCGCATTAGTAAGTACGAATCTTCGGCGGGAACGCCGGACGCAGTTTCGGTTCCATATTAACGCTACGACGCGTCATGGTTTCCGACTCTGGCAGATACAGGGAATGGCACAGCCAGTTTTCGTCATCACGATCCGGGAAATCGAAGCGGCTATGGGCGCCACGGCTTTCGGTACGGAAGTTTGCCGACATCGCGGTCGCGAACGCGGTTTCCATCAGGTTATCCAGCTCAAGGCACTCAACGCGCTGGGTGTTGAACTCGCTGGAGGTATCGTCCAGACGGGCATTCTTCAGACGCTCGCGAATCGCTTTCAGCTGCTCAAGCCCTTTGGCCATCGCGTCACCTTCACGGAATACCGAGAAGTTGTGCTGCATACACTCTTGCAGCGCTTTACGAATTTCCACCGGATCTTCGCCGTTACGGTTGCCGTTCCAGCGGTTGAGGCGCTCAAGAGAGGCATCGATTTCGTCGTCGGTCGCATCACGCAGCGCGCCCTGCTCGGCAATAGATTCCTGGAGATGCAGCCCCACCGCACGACCAAATACCACCAGGTCCAGCAGGGAGTTGCCGCCCAGACGGTTTGCGCCGTGCACGGATACGCAGGCGATTTCGCCTACCGCGAACAGGCCAGGGATGACCACGTCTTCGCCCTGCTCGTTCACGGTCAGCGCCTGACCGGTCACTTTGGTCGGAATACCGCCCATCATGTAGTGACAGGTTGGGATAACCGGAATTGGCTCTTTCACCGGGTCGACGTGCGCGAAGGTGCGGGACAGCTCCAGAATGCCCGGCAGACGGGATTCCAGCACTTCTTTACCCAGATGGTCGAGTTTCAGCTTCGCGTGTGGACCCCAAGGGCCGTCACAGCCTCGGCCTTCACGAATTTCGATCATGATGGAACGCGCCACCACGTCACGGCCCGCCAGGTCTTTCGCGTTTGGCGCATAACGCTCCATGAAGCGCTCGCCATGTTTGTTCAGCAGGTAGCCACCTTCACCACGGCAGCCTTCTGTCACCAGTACGCCCGCCCCGGCGATACCGGTTGGGTGGAACTGCCACATCTCCATGTCCTGCACCGGCACGCCCGCGCGGATAGCCATACCGACACCATCACCGGTGTTGATGTGGGCGTTGGTGGTGGACTGGTAAATACGGCCTGCACCGCCGGTCGCCAGCACCGTAGCGCGGGCTTTGAAGTAGACCACTTCACCAGTTTCGATGCACAGGGCGGTACAACCCACCACGGCGCCATCGGCGTTTTTCACCAGATCCAGCGCATACCACTCGGAGAAGATGGTGGTGTGGTTTTTCAGGTTCTGCTGATATAACGTGTGCAGCAGCGCGTGGCCGGTACGGTCAGCCGCCGCTGCGGTACGTGCCGCCTGCTCGCCGCCGAAGTTTTTCGACTGGCCGCCAAACGGACGCTGATAGATGGTGCCATTTTCCAGACGGGAGAACGGCAGACCCATGTGGTCCAGCTCCAGAATCGCTTCCGGGCCGGTTTTACACATATATTCGATGGCATCCTGGTCACCGATGTAATCGGAACCTTTTACCGTATCGTACATGTGCCATTCCCAGTTATCTTCATGGGAATTACCCAGCGCAACGGTGATACCGCCCTGCGCAGACACTGTGTGGGAACGGGTCGGGAATACTTTAGAGAGCAGCGCACAGGTCTGGCCGCTCTGGGAAATTTGCAGTGCGGCGCGCATACCTGCGCCACCCGCACCAATCACAACAGCATCAAATTCTCTGACTGGCAGTTTCATTACACACCCCACACCACAACAAATCCATAAATGACGTAAACCAGCAGAGCAACAACAATAATCAGTTGCAGCGGAAGGCGAATCGCCAGCGGTTTAACGTAATCGGTCAACACCTGCCACATGCCAATCCAGGCATGAATAATGATGGAGAACAGGGCCAGCAGGGTGAACACTTTGGTGAAGGCCGATCCGAAGAAACCACTCCAGATTTCCCACGTCAGCGTCCCGCTGGTCGCGAAGAAACCGATCATATAGATGATGTAAAGGGTGAGAACGATGGCGGTAGCACGGACCAGGATGAAGTCATGTACGCCGTTGCGTCCTAATGCGGAGGCGTTGCTTACCATACGAGAACTCCTGCGAGAAGTGAAAGCACGACAGTGATCACAAATGAAATGTTAGCGGTACGTTTACCGGCCTCGAACGTCTCTTCCAGGTAGCCAAAGTCCATCAGCATATGGCGAACGCCACCAACCACGTGATAGGCCAGCGCGGTCAGAATGCCCCACATGATAAATTTCACGAAGAAGTTGTTCATGATGGCTGAGGCCTGGAGGAATCCTTCAGGGGATGAGAGGCTGGTTCCCAGTAACCACAGCAAGATACCGACCGCCACAAACGTAATCACACCAGAAACACGGTGCAGAATGGACGCTATTGCTGTTACAGGGAATCGGATCGTTTTGAGATCCAGATTGACAGGTCTTTGTTTTTTCACATTTCTTATCATGAATAACGCCCACATGCTGTTCTTATTGTTTCCTTCCTCCGGACTGCGATGCGGGTCAGACAGCGTTCCTTTTCTATAACTGCGCGTCATGCAAAACATTGCTTCCAAATGCTAAAACGACACGTTACAACGCTGGGTGGCTCGGGATTGCAGGGTGTTCCGGAGACCTGGCGGCAGTATAGGCCGTTCACAAAATCATTACAATTAACCTACATACAGTTTGTTGGGTTTTCTCTGGAACAGTGATCGGGGTCACGATAACAACATCTTTTTAAATTTTAATCATCTGATTTGACAAATGTTAAACAATATTGTTACAAACGTCATCAGAAAAGGCATATAATGCGCAAAAGTTATGAGGTCTCTCTTTCACCTGACAAATAGTTATGTAACAGTGTGATGGTATTGACCGAAGTTATCAGGACAGTTATTAGTGATATACAGGTTTGAATAATTCGGACTGCAAAAACGCTGATTTGCTGTTGTTTCACTGATATTTCATTCGTTTACCTGCAAGGCGCCATAGCTCTGTACCCTGGTTTCTCCTCGTGAGCTGAGCGGTAAGCCAAATAACAATCTGGTAACGATGATTAACAGCTGAAAGCAAATCCGGTAAAGCGCAGTCTTAAGCATAAGGCGCTAAGGAGACCGTAAATGGCTGATACAAAGGCAAAACTCACCCTAAATGGTGATGATGCTATTGAACTGGATGTGCTAAAAGGCACGCTCGGTCAGGATGTTATTGATATCCGTACGCTGGGTTCCAAAGGGGTATTCACCTTTGACCCTGGATTCACCTCCACCGCATCTTGCGAATCCAAAATCACCTACATTGACGGTGACGAAGGTATCCTGCTCCATCGCGGCTTCCCCATCGATCAGTTAGCCACCGAATCCAACTATCTGGAAGTGTGCTACATCCTGCTGAACGGCGAAAAACCGACGCAGGCTCAATACGATGAATTTAAAACCACCGTGACCCGTCACACCATGATCCATGAGCAGATTACCCGTCTGTTCCATGCGTTCCGTCGTGACTCTCATCCGATGGCGGTTATGTGCGGTATTACCGGTGCGCTGGCGGCGTTCTACCACGATTCTCTGGACGTGAATAACCCACGTCACCGTGATATTGCGGCGTTCCGTCTGCTCTCCAAAATGCCTACCATGGCGGCGATGTGTTACAAATACTCTATCGGTCAGCCGTTTGTGTATCCACGCAACGACCTCTCCTACGCGGGTAACTTCCTGCGCATGATGTTCTCCACGCCGTGCGAAGAGTATGAAGTGAACCCGGTGCTGGAACGCGCGATGGACCGTATTCTGATCCTGCACGCTGACCACGAACAGAACGCCTCGACCTCTACCGTCCGTACCGCAGGCTCTTCCGGCGCGAACCCGTTCGCCTGTATCGCTGCGGGTATCGCCTCCCTGTGGGGACCGGCGCACGGCGGCGCGAACGAAGCAGCACTGAAGATGCTGGAAGAGATCAGCTCCGTTGAGCATATTCCTGAGTTCGTGCGCCGCGCGAAAGACAAGAATGACTCCTTCCGTCTGATGGGCTTCGGTCATCGTGTTTACAAAAACTACGACCCTCGCGCGACCGTCATGCGTGAGACCTGCCACGAAGTGCTGAAAGAGCTGGGCACCAAAGATGATCTGCTGGAAGTGGCGATGGAGCTGGAACACATCGCACTGAACGACCCGTACTTCATCGAGAAGAAACTCTACCCGAACGTCGATTTCTACTCTGGCATTATTCTGAAAGCGATGGGCATTCCGTCTTCCATGTTCACCGTGATCTTCGCCATGGCGCGTACCGTGGGCTGGATTGCGCACTGGAACGAAATGCACAGCGAAGGCATGAAAATCGCCCGTCCTCGTCAGCTGTATACCGGCTACGAGCAGCGTGATTTTAAGTCTGACCTGAAGCGCTAAAAGTTAAGCCCGGTGGCGCTACCGCTTACCGGGCCTACAAATGCGAAACGTAGGCCGGGTAAGGCGTAGCCGCCACCCGGCTTTTTTATTTTTGACAATGTGGACACCAGTAAAAGGGTCTCGAAGAGAGCATAATCCTGTCGATAATCCCGCCGCACCGCTCACACTTTTTACCCGCCCGATGAAACACCTTGAACCGGAACAGCGCCCCGTGGTGCTTGTTTTCATCTACGATGCCACGCGTGTTGTACGACAGCCGTGGAATATCCAGCAACGCGTGCGACAGCGCCTCCAGCTTTTCATCGCTTAGCTGCGACGCTTTGTGCTGCGGTGCCAGCCCGACTTCCCAGAGGATCTCCACCCGCAGGTAGTTTCCCAGCCCCGCCAGAAATGCCTGATCGAGCAACAGCCCGGAAAACTGCCGGTTGCGGAATGTGGGCGATAGCAGTCGGGCCTTCACATCGCTCGCCGTCAGGCGCATATCCAGCACGTCCGGCCCAACCCGCTGTAAGAACGGGTGCGTGAGCAACTGCTCCGGCGTTAACATTTCGATATCAGAAGCGCTGTAGAGCAGGATCGCCTTATCCGCCGTTTGTAGCCGCACGCGCAGCACGCGGGTCGTTTGCGGCTGCTCGTCCGCTTCCACCACCCGCCAGACGCCGTAAAGCTGATTATGGCTGTATAACGTCAGGTTATGGGAAAAGTGGGTGAGTAACGCTTTGCCGCGCGTTTCAATGTGGGTCACCGTCTGTCCCACCAGCTGCGCTTCAAACGGTTTGAGTTGAGGAAAGGCAAACCAGACGTGTGTCAGAGGTTTGCCCTTTATCGCCGCCTCCAGGCTATCCGCCGCGCGGCGGATCTCCGGACCTTCTGGCATGTTATTGTCCTTTCATGATTATTCTGCGCTGACAACAATGCCCTCTTCCGAGAACGCCGTCCGCAGGCGTCGCGCAAACTGGAGCGCATGCTCGCCGTCACCGTGTAAGCACACCGTATCAGCCTGAACGTTTGCCGTTGTACCCTCCGTTGAGGTTACTCGCCCGAAGCGCACCATCTCCAGCGTCTGCGCCAGCGCTTTACCTTCGTCGGTGATCAGCGCACCGGCCTGCGTGCGCGGAACCAGGCTGCCGTCCGGCAGGTATCCCCGATCGGCAAACACTTCCTGCCGCGTAATCAGCCCCAGCCGTTCGCCGGCACGGATAAGCTCGCTGCCCGCCAGGCCAACCAGAATCAGTTGCGGATTACAGTCCCGCACCGCACGGGCAATGGCATCCGCCAACACCGGATCTTTCGCCGCCTGGTTATAGAGCATGCCGTGCGGCTTGACGTGGCGCAACACGCCATTCTCAGCGCGCACTATCGCCTCCAGCGCGCCGATCTGGTAGAGCATTTGCGCGTAAACCGTCTCAGGCGGCAGATCCATCGCCGTGCGGCCAAAGTTTTCCCGGTCCGGAAAGCTGGGGTGAGCGCCTATCGCCACGCCGTTTTTCATGGCATTGCGCACGCTCGCCAGCATAGTCTGCGCATCGCCGGCATGAAACCCGCAGGCGATATTCACCGAGGAGACCAGCGTCATCAGCGCCGCATCGGCGCTGCTGCCCTCTCCCAGATCGGCGTTTAAATCAATCTTTACCATCGAGCCTCCACGCCAGCTGTTCGAGATAACGCTGCTGATCCTGCCGGGCTTTCAGTGCCTCCTCCAGCGAACACTGCACAAAATGAATTGGCTGACCGAGAGGAATTTGCGCCAGATGGTAGCGATCCGCTTCGATAATGCAGGCAATACGCGGATATCCTCCCGTGGTTTGCGCATCGTTCATCAGTACAATGGGCTGTCCGTTGCCTGGCACCTGAATCACCCCCGGCAACAGACCATGGGAAAGCAGCTCCCGGTCAGTTGTGCGGGTCAGCGGCTGGCCCTGAAGCCGGTAACCCATGCGGTTACTCTGCGGGCTGATCTTCCACGGCGAGCGCCAGAAAGACTCTTTCGCGGCTTCATCAAACTCCTGGTATTCCGGTCCTGGTAAGGCGCGGATCACGTTCCCCCACAGCAGCTGTTTCACGCCCTGCGTGGTGGTGAAATGGCGCGTTGAGGTCTTTATTCGCAGACGATCGCCGTCGCGCAGCAGCCGTCCTTCATGGCCGCCCATTCCCGCTTTCTGGTCAGTGCTGGATGAGCCCAGCACCTCCGGCACGTCGATCCCCCCCGCTACCGCAAGATAGCTACGCACGCCGTGCAGAGGACGCTTGAGCGTCAGACGCTGCCCGGCCTTCGCCCGCAGGCGCCAGCCGGTCCACACCGCTTTGCCGTCCAGCGTTGCGTCACAGCCCGCGCCGGTTAAGGCAAACCAGGTTTCCTGACCAAACTCAATCACGCACTGACCCAGCGTAATTTCTAACGCCGCCGTGCTGCCTGCGTTACCTACCAGCAGGTTGGCAATCTCCAGCGAAGGGCGATCGAGCGCACCGCAGTAGCTCACGCCCGACTGACGCAGCCCAAAACGCCCGGCATCCTGTACCGAGGTGTAAAGCCCTGCGCGAATAAGCGTTAACATACTCCCTCCTTCTGCGGGATAAAGCGCAGCGTATCCCCCGGCCGCAGGAGTATGGGCGCGTCCTGGCCTGGTTCAAATAACGGCGTGGACGTGTGCCCAATCAGCTGCCAGCCTCCCGGTGAAGCGAGCGGATAAATTCCCGTTTGCTCGCCACCAATCGCCACGCTGCCCGCCGGTACGCTCAGGCGCGGCTCAGCCCGGCGCGGCGTATGCAGCTGGGGCGATAACCCGCCCAGATAGGGGAAACCCGGCTGAAATCCCAAAAACCAGACAACATAGTCGACTGAGCTATGCAGCTCCACAACCTGCTTCTCCGTTAATCCACAGTGCTCGGCCACCACGCCAAGGTCGGGGCCTCCCTTGCCGCCATAGACAACCGGGATCTCAATCGTCCGCGATTCCGGCTCCAGCGCCTCGCTCTCCTCCCACCAGCGTTGCAGACGCTCAATGGCATCCAGCGCCCCCGTGTGCGGATCACGCAGCACCACGGTGATATTATTCATACCCGGAATAGCTTCAACCACGCCGGGTAGCTCGGGCAGTCGCTGAGCCAGACGCCAGATACGCTTTTGCGTAGCAAGCGTCACCGGAGGCTCAAGTTCCAGAACCACTGCGGTTTCACCCAGAAGATAACAACGCGCTCGCTGCACTTAACTACCTCTCATCAGGCTGGATTAGGGATATCAATAAACGTCACATCCAGATCGGTATTTTCCGTCAGCCACTCGCTGAGGGCGCGGATGCCGCCACGCTCGGTGGCGTGATGGCCCGCCGCGTAAAAATGCAGGCCTTGTTCACGGGCTGAGTGGATAGTCTGCTCGGAGACTTCGCCGGTAATGAAGGCGTCGACACCAAAACGCGCCGCGCTGTCAATAAAGCCCTGGCCGCCGCCGGTGCACCATGCCACGCGCTTCACGGTATCCGGCCCGGTGTCGCCGCACCACAGCGGACGACGCCCCAGGCACGCTTCGATCCACGAAGCCAGCTCCAGACCCGGAACTGGCATCGACAGTTCGCCCCACGGCACCAGGGGTTCAATTTCACCCATCACGGTAATCCCCAGCAGCTGCGCAAGCTGAACGTTGTTCCCTAGCTCAGGATGCGCATCGAGCGGCAGGTGATAGCCGTACAGGTTGATGTCATTCGCCAGCAGCGTTTTGAGTCGGTTGCGCTTCATGCCGCGAATAATCGGTGATTCGTTTTTCCAGAAATAACCGTGGTGGACAATCACCGCATCGGCTTCCTGACGCACCGCCTCATCCAGCAGCGCCTGGCTTGCCGTCACGCCGGTGATAATTTTTTGCACCGTCTCGCGCCCCTCCACCTGCAAGCCATTCGGGCCGTAGTCGCTAAACGAAGCCGTGTTGAGTTTTTCGTTAATCAGGCGTTCCAGTTCACTGTTTTTCATCATCATTCTCTCAAACTTTTCGGGCGGCTTCGTACGCCGCCAGCGTGGCGACGCGCGCCTGTTTATGGTCGACAATGGGACGGGGATAGTTCAGGGTAACACGCTGTTTATCCGCCCATACCCAGGGTTCATGAATGGCTTTGGCCGGGACATCCTTAAGCTCAGGCAGCCAGCGGCGGATAAACTCGCCGTCGGCGTCAAATCTTTGTCCCTGCGTGGTCGGATTGAAGATCCGAAAATAGGGAGCTGCATCCGTTCCGGTGGAGGCCGCCCACTGCCAGCCGCCGTTATTCGCCGCCAGATCGCCATCGATCAGCTGAGAGATAAAATAACGCTCTCCGGTTCGCCAGTCGATAAGCAGATCCTTCACCAGGAAGCTGGCGGTAATCATACGCAGACGGTTATGCATCCACCCGGTTTCATTGAGCTGCCGCATAGCTGCATCAACAATCGGGAAGCCGGTAAGCCCATGCTGCCATGCCTTAAGCAGCTTCTCATTCGACTGCCACTGTACCTGTTCGGTCCAACGAATAAAGGGCCGATGTTTACACAAATCAGGATGATACGTCATCAGATGGCGATAGAACTCACGCCAGATCAGTTCGTTCAGCCACACTGCGCCCGCCCCCCCGTCTAACGCCTGAGGCTGTTCCGCCAGCAGGCGATGTAAACACTGGCGCGGAGAGAGCGCGCCCAGCGCTAGACAGGCCGACAAGCGGCTGGTGCCTTCAATCGCTGGAAAATCCCGACGCGCCTCGTACTCAACCGCCCCCTGCGCGCAGAACTGACGCAACCGGGCGATAGCCGCTTTCTCGCTGGCGGGGAATACTGTTTCATCGAACGACTGCTGGGGATAATTCAGCCTGATCGCCGGCAGATCCGTTATCGTTTCCCCTCTCACGGACGGGGCGGTAACGCACTCAGGTAGTCCCTCTTTCAGGCGTTTGATAAAGGCATTTTTAAACGGCGTGAAAACTTTATACATCTCGTGACTGCCGGTCATTACGCTGCCAGGCGCGAGCATCACGCTGTCATCAAAGCCTTCACAGACCACGCCCGCAAGGGATTTCTCCAGCTGACGATCCCGCTGCTGCTCGTTGAATTCATACTGATAGTTGTAATAAAGATGCGTTACTGCGTACTGCTGGCAGATTGCCTGCACCGTCTGACGCTGAGCGGCAAAATCATGGGCCTCTTTATAGATCAGCGGAATGCCTTTTTCGGCCAGTGAATGTTGCAGGTCATTCAGATACGCGCTGAGCAGTGCCGCTTGCCGGGGCGCCATGTCATGCTGCCGCCACTGTTCAGGCGTGGCGATAAACAGGGCCAGCACATTCGCGTCTTTAGCGCGGCAGGCCGCCGCGAGAGCGAAGTTGTCGTGAATGCGTAAATCCGCGCGAAACCAAACCAGATGGGTGGGCATAAAACTCCTGGCAATTGTCCATTATGTCCGTAAGGGCATGCCGTAAAAGGAAAAAGGCATGCATTGAACTACTTTGCCATGAAGTGTAGACGGGATGAAATAAAAAAGGCCGCCCGAGGCGGCCTTAACGCTACTTGTCCTGCACTATCGGGGTAAAGGCAATAAACACATCCGGTTTATCACTCTTTACAACGAGTGCGCTGGCGACAATGAACGCAATGCATAAATAGCGTTTCACTATGCGGTCCCTGCTGCTAACCGCTCCACCTATCACCACCGGTGATAAATCGGTGGACACAAGCCCGGGTAGGCGGACTGCTTTACGGCTATGGATACACCTTTCCCAGGACCGATGCCCATTTGCGAGATGGCGGAAAGGGACGTGGCATCATAATTAACACCAACGCCAAAAGTAAGTTATTTCAGTAAAATTAGGAATTTATAAAGGTGAAGTGGATTGCGAACTTTTTAAAGAAGGGTATGATAAAAATCCCGGGTAGGGGCTGCAAGATTACCCAACGGACCGCGAATCCCGAGGGACAAAAAAACCGCCACTTTGCTGTAGGCGGTTTTTTTATGGCTAAGATGTCACACCGTATCAGTAGAAATCGCAGGTTGCTTTCTCGGCCTGATCCATCCACACCGGCTTCTCGCTGGTTTTCGCCCAGACGCGATGCAGGTAACTGTAGAAACGTGCGCGATCTTTCCAGAACAGCATCACCGGCAGGGCCAGCACGCCAGCCACAACGGCGAAAGTGCGACGCATGAAAATGATATGAGCCGGAAACTCTTTATAAAGATCCATATTTTTCTCCCCTGTAGTTGGCCGGAAACCGTCTCCGGAAAATGTGAAATCTGTGACCTGGTTAAAATAATACCGCTTTGTTTGTAATTTTACTACTCATCCGACCACTTATTTTCATCCATTTCGTGAATATTTACATTCATGCCTGTAATTAAGTTACAAAAAAGTTAACGATTTACTTACCAATAGTTAAATTGTGGCTTTTCCCTTTTTTATACTTTTTTTACACCTGCCCTTCTGATTTTTGCGAAATCTTTGCGCCACAAATCCTACCGTTTGTACAACAACAAAAGTCACCCGGAGGTGGAGTGTGAGTGCAGGTCTGATTGCCGGCATCGTGCTGGTGTTCCTGTTATTGGGTTATCTGATTTATGCCCTGATTAATGCGGAGGCATTCTGATGGCTGCTCAGGCGTTTTTGCTTATTGCCAGCTTTTTACTGGTACTGTTTGTGCTCGCCAGGCCGCTGGGAACAGCGCTGGCGCGGCTGATAAACAACGTGCCATTGCCGGGCACGCGAAATATTGAAAATGTGCTCTGGCGCATTTCAGGTATCAGCGACCGGGAAATGAACTGGCGCCAATACCTGATGGCGATACTGCTTCTGAATATCGTGGGGCTTATTGCCCTCTTTACGCTGCTGATGCTCCAGGGCAGTCTGCCGTTGAACCCGCAGCAGTTACCGGGTTTATCCTGGCATCTGGCGCTGAACACGGCGGTCAGCTTTGTCACCAACACCAACTGGCAGTCTTACGCCGGTGAAACCACGCTCAGCTACTTCAGCCAGATGGCCGGGTTAACCGTGCAGAACTTTCTTTCTGCGGCCAGCGGTATCGCGGTGATCTTCGCCCTGACGCGCGCGTTTGCCCGTCAGAATGTCAGCACTCTCGGCAACGCCTGGGTTGATGTCACACGCATCACCCTTTGGATCCTGGTGCCTGTTGCGCTGATTATTGCCCTGTTCTTTATTCAGCAAGGCACTCTGCAAAACCTGCTGCCTTATACCCCTTTTACCTCGCTTGAAGGGGCCAGGGAACTCCTGCCAATGGGGCCGGTGGCGTCGCAGGAAGCAATCAAGATGCTGGGCACCAATGGGGGCGGCTTCTTCAACGCCAATTCATCGCACCCGTTTGAAAACCCAACGGCGTTAACCAATTTTGTACAGATGCTGGGAATCTTCCTGATCCCCACCGCGCTCTGCTTCGCCTTTGGCGATGTAGTTAACGATCGCCGCCAGGGCCGTACGCTGCTGTGGGCCATGTCGTTAATCTTCGTGGTCTGCGTAGCACTGGTGATGTGGGCCGAATGGAACGGCAACAGCCACTTTATGCAGCTGGGGGCTAACAGCAATATCAACCTGGAAGGCAAAGAGAGCCGCTTCGGCATTCTTGCCAGCAGCCTCTATGCGGTGGTCACCACGGCGGCCTCCTGCGGGGCGGTGAACGCCATGCATGACTCTTTCACCGCGCTCGGCGGCATGATCCCGATGTGGCTGATGCAGATTGGCGAGGTAGTTTTCGGTGGGGTCGGTTCGGGGCTGTACGGCATGCTGTTGTTCGTCCTGCTCGCCGTGTTTATCGCCGGGCTGATGATCGGCCGCACGCCGGAATATCTCGGCAAAAAAATCGACGTCCGCGAAATGAAATTAACCGCGCTGGCGATCCTGGTCACCCCCGCCCTTGTGCTGCTCGGTACCGCCCTGGCGCTGATGACCGACGTCGGGCGCAGCGGCATCTTTAACCCGGGCATTCACGGCTTTAGCGAAGTGCTTTACGCCGTTTCGTCTGCCGCAAACAACAACGGCAGCGCCTTTGCAGGGTTAAGCGCCAACTCACCGTTCTGGAACTGTCTGCTGGCGTTCTGCATGTTCGTCGGTCGTTTCGGCGTGATTATTCCCGTCATGGCGATCGCCGGAACACTGGTGAATAAGAAGATCCAGCCGACCACCACCGGTACGTTACCGACTCACGGCGCGCTGTTCGTCGGCCTGCTGATTGGCACCGTTCTGCTGGTAGGTGCCCTGACCTTTATCCCCGCCCTCGCGTTAGGCCCGGTTGCGGAATATCTCTCTTTACGCTGATTTTGCGGAGAATTTGTCATGAGTCGTAAACAACTGGCCCTGCTCGAACCGACCTTAGTTCGTCAGGCCCTCATGGATGCGGTAAAAAAACTGAGCCCGCGCGTCCAGTGGCACAACCCGGTGATGTTTATTGTCTGGACTGGAAGTTTACTCACCACCGTACTGGCGATTGCCATGGGAACGGGACACCTTTTGGGGAATGCAACCTTTACCGGCGCCATCAGCCTGTGGCTGTGGTTTACCGTGCTGTTCGCCAACTTCGCCGAAGCGCTGGCGGAAGGCCGCAGTAAAGCGCAGGCCAACAGTCTGAAAGGAGTCAAAAAAACCGCCTTTGCGCGCAAATTACGCGAACCTAAATACGGCGCGCACATGGACCACGTACCGGCGGATGAACTGCGTAAAGGTGACGTGGTGCTGGTGGAAGCCGGCGACATCATCCCCTGCGACGGGGAAGTGATTGAGGGCGGCGCGTCGGTAGACGAAAGCGCCATTACCGGGGAATCCGCACCGGTGATCCGTGAGTCGGGCGGAGATTTCGCCTCAGTTACCGGCGGAACGCGCATTCTTTCCGACTGGCTGGTGATCCAGTGCAGCGTTAACCCGGGCGAAACCTTTCTCGACCGGATGATCGCCATGGTGGAAGGCGCGCAGCGTCGTAAAACGCCGAACGAGATCGCTCTGACCATTCTGCTGGTGGCGCTCACCATTGTCTTCCTGCTGGCAACGGCGACCCTGTGGCCTTTCTCCGCCTACAGCGGTACAGCGGTCAGCATCACCGTACTGATCGCCCTGCTGGTCTGTCTGATCCCCACCACTATTGGTGGCCTGCTTTCCGCGATTGGCGTGGCGGGGATGAGCCGGATGCTGGGCGCTAACGTCATCGCCACCAGCGGACGCGCCGTTGAAGCGGCGGGGGACGTAGACGTGCTGCTGCTGGATAAAACCGGGACCATCACCCTGGGCAATCGTCAGGCCTCTGACTTTTTACCTGCTCCCGGCGTGGATGAAAAAACGCTGGCTGACGCGGCGCAGCTTTCCTCGCTGGCTGATGAAACGCCGGAAGGCCGCAGTATCGTGATCCTCGCCAAGCAGCGCTTTAACCTGCGCCAGCGCGACGTACAAAGCCTGCACGCCACGTTCGTTCCCTTCACGGCGCAAACCCGCATGAGCGGCATTAACATTCAGGACCGGATGATCCGTAAAGGGTCCGTTGATGCCATTCGCCGTCATATTGAAGCCAATAATGGACACTTCCCCCCGGAAGTCGACCATCTGGTGGAAAGCGTGGCGCGTCAGGGGGCAACCCCGCTGGTGGTGGCGGAAGGTGCAAGCGTTCTGGGGGTGATCGCTCTGAAGGATATCGTTAAAGGCGGTATAAAAGAGCGTTTCGCCCAGATGCGTAAGATGGGCATTAAAACGGTGATGATCACCGGGGATAACCGTCTGACTGCGGCGGCCATTGCCGCCGAAGCGGGCGTGGATGATTTCCTTTCCGAAGCGACGCCGGAAGCAAAGCTGGCGCTCATTCGCCAGTATCAGGCGGAAGGTCGTCTGGTGGCGATGACCGGCGACGGCACCAACGACGCCCCGGCGCTGGCGCAGGCCGACGTGGCGGTGGCAATGAACTCCGGTACCCAGGCGGCAAAAGAGGCGGGCAACATGGTGGATCTCGACTCGAACCCGACCAAGCTGATCGAGGTGGTGCACATCGGGAAGCAGATGCTGATGACGCGCGGCTCGCTGACCACGTTCAGTATCGCCAACGACGTAGCGAAGTATTTCGCCATCATTCCGGCGGCGTTTGCGGCAACCTACCCGCAGCTAAATGCCCTGAACGTGATGCACCTGCACTCTCCGGCCTCGGCCATTCTGAGCGCGGTGATCTTCAACGCGCTGATTATTGTCTTTCTTATTCCGCTGGCGCTGAAAGGGGTGAGCTATAAGCCGCTGACGGCCGCCGCCATGCTGCGCCGTAACCTGTGGATTTACGGTCTGGGTGGGCTGGTGGTGCCCTTTATTGGGATCAAGGTTATCGACATGTTGCTAACGCTGTTCGGGCTGGTTTAAAAGGTGGATCCAATGACGATGTTACGTCCCGCTATACTGTTGTTTATTCTGCTGTCTCTGATTACCGGCGGGCTTTACCCGCTGATGACTACCGCGCTGGGCCAGTGGTGGTTTCAGGATCAGGCCAACGGCTCGCTGATTATCCAGAACGGTGAAAACCGCGGCTCGCGTCTGATTGGGCAGAACTTTACGGACCCACGCTACTTCCAGGGACGCCCTTCCGCCACTGCGGAAAGTCCGTATAATCCAATGGCCTCCGGCGGCAGCAATCTGGCGGGCAGTAACCCTGACCTGGACAAAGCCATTGCTGAACGCGTTGCCGCCCTGCGCGCTGCGAATCCGCAGGCCAGCCGTGAGGTGCCGGTTGAGCTGGTCACCGCCTCCGCGAGCGGGCTGGATTACAGCCTGACGCCGGACGCGGTGGTCTGGCAGATCCCACGCGTGGCCGCCGCCCGTCAGCTGACCGTCGAGCAGGTGAGCCAGCTGGTTGCAGAACATACGCAAAAGCCGCTGGTCAGCTTCATCGGCATGCCGGTAGTGAACATTGTTGAGCTGAATCTGGCGCTGGATGCGCTAAGGAAGAACTAAATGACCGACGAGCCCATGCGCCCGGATCCGGACAGGCTGCTTGAACAGACGGCTGAAGCCCACCGTGGCAAGCTGAAAATTTTTTTCGGCGCCTGCGCGGGTGTCGGGAAAACCTTCGCCATGCTGACGGAAGCCCAGCGGCTTCGGGCACAGGGGCTTGATATTCTCATCGGCGTGGTGGAAACCCACGGTCGCAAAGAGACTGCTGCGCTGCTGACGGGGCTGGCGACGCAGCCGCCCCAGCTTATCAGCCATCGCGGGCGGCTGGTCACGGAGTTTGATCTTGATGCCGCCCTCGCCCGCCGCCCTGCCCTGATCCTGATGGACGAACTGGCGCACAGCAATGCGCCAGGCTCCCGCCATCCGAAGCGCTGGCAGGATGTTGAGGAGCTGCTTGAGGCAGGCATTGACGTCTTCACCACGGTGAATGTTCAGCATCTGGAAAGCCTGAACGACGTGGTGAGCGGCGTAACCGGTATCCAGGTGCGGGAAACCGTCCCCGATCCGTTTTTTGATTCTGCCGATGAAGTCGTACTGGTTGACCTGCCGCCGGACGATCTGCGCCAGCGCCTGCATGAAGGCAAAGTGTATATTGCCGGCCAGGCCGAACGCGCCATCGAACATTTTTTCCGCAAAGGAAACCTGATTGCCCTGCGCGAGCTGGCCCTGCGCCGCACCGCCGATCGCGTTGATGACCAGATGCGCGCCTGGCGAGACCTACAGGGACAAGAGCGCGTCTGGCACACGCGGGACGCCATTCTGTTATGCATTGGTCACGGCAGCGGCAACGAAAAACTGGTTCGCACCGCCGCCCGGCTTGCAGCGAAGTTTGGCAGCGTCTGGCACGCGGTCTACGTCGAAACGCCGCAGCTGCATGGCCTGCCGGAAAATCAGCGCCGCGCCATTTTGAGCGCGCTGCGGCTGGCGCAGGAGCTGGGCGCCGAAACCGCAACCCTTTCCGATCCGCAGGAAGATAAAGCCATTCTGCGCTACGCGCGGGAGCACAACCTGGGCAAGATTGTCATTGGACGTCGCCAGCACCGCCGCTGGTTTAGCCGCGAATCTTTTGCCGACAGGCTGGCCCGCCGCGCGCCGGATCTTGATTTAGTCATCGTCGCGCTGGATGACAAGCCCGCCCCCCTGCCCAACCGTACGCCGGACGCTCGCACCTTTGGCGATAAATGGCGCATTCAGATCCGGGGCTGCATGGTGGCCGTGGTCCTCTGCGCCCTGATTACGGTGATTGCCAGCCAGTGGCTCATCGCCTTCGACGCCGCCAATCTGGTCATGATTTATCTGCTCGGCGTCGTTGTGGTCGCGCTCTTTTATGGCCGCTGGCCGTCGGTGCTGGCGACGGTGATCAACGTCATCAGCTTCGATCTCTTCTTTATTGCTCCGCGCGGGACGCTTGCTGTCTCGGACGTGCAGTACATTCTGACCTTTGCCGTGATGCTTACCGTCGGGCTGGTGATCGGGAATCTGACGGCAGGCGTGCGCTACCAGGCACGCATTGCCCGCTATCGCGAGCAGCGCACGCGCCATCTGTATGAAATGTCAAAATCGCTGGCGGTTGGCCGCACGCAGCGAGATATCGTGCAGACCAGCGAGCAGTTTATCCGTTCGACCTTTCATGCCAGTAACCTGATTTTGCTCCCCGACGAACAAGGGCGCCTTCGCCCGCTGACCTCCCCTTCGGGGATGACGCCCTGGGATGAAGCGATTGCCCGCTGGAGTTTCGATAAGGGTTTACCTGCCGGCGCCGGCACCGACACGCTGCCCGGCGTGCCTTACCAGATCCTGCCGCTGCGCAGCGCGGATAAAAATCACGGGCTGGTCATCGTCGAGCCGTCTAACCTGCGTCAGCTGATGATCCCCGAGCAGCAGCGCCTGCTTGAAACCTTCACCCTGCTGGTCGCCAGCGCCCTTGAACGGCTGGCGCTCACCGCCAGCGAAGAGCAGGCGCGGCTGGCAAGCGAGCGCGAAAGTATTCGCAACTCGCTGCTGGCAGCGCTGTCTCACGATTTGCGCACGCCGCTTACCGTGCTGTTTGGCCAGTCCGAAATTCTGACGCTGGATCTGGCGGCGGAAGGATCAAAGCACGCGATGCAGGCCAGCGAAATTCGCCAGCACGTGCTGAATACCACGCGCCTGGTGAACAACCTGCTGGACATGGCGCGCATTCAGTCCGGCGGGTTTAACCTCAAAAAAGAGTGGCTCACCCTTGAGGAGGTTGTCGGCAGTGCGCTGAAGATGCTGGAGCCGGGTCTCGGCGGGCGCCATATTGAGCTGGACATGCCGGAACCCCTGACGTTAATCCATGTGGATGGCCCGCTGTTTGAGCGCGTGCTGATTAATCTTCTGGAAAATGCCGCTAAATACGCCGGGGCAAAGGCCCGGCTGGGGATTTCTGCCAGGGTGGATAAACG
Source organism: Enterobacter cloacae complex sp. IR5401 (assembly GCF_049238425.1). Lineage (NCBI taxonomy): Bacteria > Pseudomonadati > Pseudomonadota > Gammaproteobacteria > Enterobacterales > Enterobacteriaceae > Enterobacter > Enterobacter cloacae complex sp. IR5401. The sequence goes on from NZ_JBMKHN010000002.1 coordinate 448,593, forward strand.
TGTGCTGCGGCTCGACGTCTGGGATAACGGGCCGGGTATTCCGGCCGGTCAGGAGCGCGCCATATTCGAAAAATTTGCGCGCGGTAATAAGGAATCCGCCATTCCTGGCGTTGGGCTGGGGCTGGCGATCTGCCAGGCGATTGTCGACGTGCATGGCGGCACCATTTCCGCAGAGAACCGCCCGGAAGGTGGGGCACGCTTTTGTGTTACACTTCCTCTGGAAAGCCCACCAGAACTTGATGAATTACCAGAGGATTTGTGATTAACGTTCTGATTGTTGAAGATGAGCTCGCTATCAGCCGATTTCTGCGTACTGCGCTGGAAGGCGACGGTTTGCGCGTTCATGAAGCCGGAACGCTTCAACGAGGGTTGATTGAAGCCGCGACCCGCAAGCCAGATCTGGTGATCCTGGATCTGGGACTTCCGGATGGCGACGGCATCGATTTTATTCGTGAGGTGCGTCAGTGGAGCCAGATGCCTATTCTGGTGCTCTCTGCCCGCACCGAAGAGACGGATAAAATCGCCGCGCTGGATGCCGGAGCGGATGATTATCTGATCAAACCGTTTGGCATTGGCGAGTTACAGGCCCGGCTTCGTGTGGCGCTGCGTCGACACAGTGCCACCTCCCCTTCCGACCCGGTGTACGCCTTTGGCGATATCCGCGTCGATCTTGCTGCACGCCGCATCGTAAGAGGAGAAGAAGAGATCCACCTTACGCCTATTGAGTTTCGTCTGCTGGCCGTGCTGCTCAATAACCATGGTAAAGTGTTAACGCAGCGACAGCTGTTAAGCCAGGTCTGGGGGCCGAATGCTGTCGAGCATAGTCACTATTTACGCATTTATATGGGACACCTTCGCCAGAAGCTTGAAGCCGATCCCGCGCGTCCTCGTCATTTATTAACAGAAACCGGTATCGGATATCGGTTTATGATCTGAATAAGTATTCACTTTAATTTTAAATAAAAACTTACCAGCCTGAATATAGCCATGAAAATAACGATGAGATTATTTTCACGGCTATATTCGCCCTCCTTAAACACAATTAAAACATCCATTTAACACCGAACCAACAAAACAGCATTTTGATCTGTGTTATTCACTCAAAACGACTAATTATTTCTGAAATGATCGGTTATTGGTGATCTGTTTCACAGTTAATCCCTTTTCCCTGGATAAAATGACCATGCTTTCAATTACTGAAAGGAAACTGAACATGGAAAACAATAATCGTTTAATGCCCCATATAAGGCGGACAACACATATCATGATGTTTGCCCACCGAAACTGTTTTGACTTTCATCTCTTTAACGCCCGGTAGTCCTTCGACTTCTGGCGCATCTGCTTACAGGTCATCCTGAAAAACGCTATTTTACAGGCTGTTGCCTGTGAACACCTGCGCTCATTCCTTGTGATTCAGATTCTCCGCAACCGGGCGGACTGAATTCTACTCAGCAAAAAAGCAATTAACTGATTTCGTATCAGCGGACACGCTTTGCTTTTTTTTCCGGAAATAATCGATTTCTTTACCGCAAGAAGTCGAGGGCCCCATATTGCCTGAAATAAAGAGATAAAGATGAAAACGTTAAAAATTGCCGTCAGCCGTGCCTGCCCTGAATGCTTTACCACTTCGCGCGACATTGTGGATATCACCGCATCGGATTATATTGATGTGGCAGCCGTGGTTCTGGCCGTCAGCGATATTTTCAATGGCGCCATAGAAGAAATAGAAGCCACGGGATTCGGTATTCCGGTGTTTATTGCCACGCATAAAGAAGAAAGGGTTCCGGCTGAATTTCTGTCGCGTATTCACGGCGTTTTTGAGTACTCCGACACCAGCAATGCGTACTACGGACGCCAGCTTGAAGCGGCTGCGCAGAAGTACGAAACCCAGCTCCGCCCGCCGTTCTTCCGCGCGCTGGTCGATTACGTCCAGCAGGGGAACAGTGCGTTTGACTGCCCCGGACATCAGGGAGGCCAGTTCTTCCGCCGCCATCCGGCCGGAAACCAGTTTGTCGATTTCTTTGGCGAAACGCTTTTCCGCGCCGATCTGTGCAATGCCGACGTGGCAATGGGCGATCTGCTGATCCATGAAGGCGCGCCATGCATCGCCCAACAGCATGCGGCAAAAGTCTTTAATGCGGATAAAACCTACTTCGTGCTGAACGGCACCTCCTCTTCCAACAAAGTGGTGCTCAATGCCCTCCTCACGCCAGGCGATCTGGTGCTGTTCGATCGCAATAACCATAAATCTAATCACCACGGAGCACTGTTACAGGCAGGCGCGACGCCGGTGTATCTGGAAACGGCGCGCAACCCGTACGGGTTTATCGGCGGTATTGACGCACACTGTTTCGACGAGAGTTACCTGCGGGAACTGGTGTCAGAGGTCGCGCCTGGTCGCGCGCGGGATGAACGTCCGTTCCGTCTGGCGGTGATCCAGCTGGGCACCTACGACGGTACCATTTATAACGCCCGTCAGGTGGTGGATAAGATTGGTCACCTGTGCGATTACATTCTGTTTGACTCCGCCTGGGTGGGTTACGAGCAGTTTATCCCGATGATGGCCGACTGCTCGCCGCTGCTGCTGGAGCTGAACGAAAACGATCCGGGCATTCTGGTTACCCAGTCGGTGCATAAGCAGCAGGCGGGCTTCTCGCAAACCTCGCAAATCCATAAGAAGGACAGCCATATAAAAGGCCAGGCGCGCTATGTCCCGCATAAGCGCCTCAACAACGCCTTTATGATGCACGCCTCCACCAGCCCGTTCTATCCGCTGTTTGCCGCCCTGGATATCAACGCCCGCATGCACGAGGGGCAAAGTGGGCGCAACATGTGGATGGACTGCGTGGTGACCGGTATCGAAGCACGGAAACTGATCCTTCAGAACTGTCAGTTTATTCGTCCGTTCGTGCCAGAGACGGTGGATGGCCGTCCATGGGAAAGCTGGGATACGGCAGAGATTGCAACCGATCTGCGCTTCTTCCATTTTGTTCCGGGCGAACGCTGGCACGCCTTTGAGGGATATGCCGAGCATCAGTATTTTATCGATCCCTGCAAACTGCTGCTGACCACGCCAGGCATCAACGCCCGCACCGGCGAGTACGATGATTTCGGCGTGCCCGCCACCATCCTCGCCAACTTCCTGCGTGAAAACGGCATCGTGCCTGAAAAATGCGACCTCAACTCCATTCTCTTCCTGCTCACCCCGGCGGAGGACATGGGCAAATTGCAGCAGCTCGTCGCCCAACTGGTGCGCTTCGAAAAACTGCTCCAGAGCGATGTGCCGCTGAAAGAGGTTCTGCCCTCTCTTTATAAGCAACATCCGGAACGTTATGCGGATTATACCCTGCGTCAGATTTGTCAGGAGATGCACGACCTCTATGCCCGCCATAACGTGAAGCAGCTGCAAAAAGAGATGTTCCGCAGGTCTCACTTCCCGCGCGTCATGATGAACCCGCAGGAGGCGAACTATGCCTATCTGCGCGGTGAGGTCGAGCTGGTGTCCCTGCGCGACGCGGAAGGCCGTATCGCCGCGGAAGGCGCGCTGCCTTACCCACCGGGGGTGTTGTGCGTGGTTCCGGGGGAAGTCTGGGGCGGTTCCGTGCTGCGCTACTTCGCCGCGCTGGAAGACGGGATCAATCTGCTGCCGGGCTTTGCGCCGGAGTTACAGGGGGTTTACGTCGAGGAGTGTGACGGTCGCAAACAGGTGCGCTGCTACGTCATCAAACAACCTGCCGCTCAGCCATCGCTGCTGAAAGGAGAAAAATTATGAGTAAGGCCAACAAGATGGGCGTGGTGCAACTCACTATTCTCACCATGGTGAATATGATGGGTTCGGGGATCATCATGCTGCCCACCAAGCTCGCTGAAGTGGGGACGATTTCGATTATCTCCTGGCTTGTTACCGCCGTGGGTTCGATGGCGCTGGCATGGGCCTTTGCCAAGTGCGGAATGTTCAGCCGCAAGTCCGGCGGGATGGGTGGCTATGCCGAATATGCGTTCGGTAAGTCCGGTAACTTTATGGCGAACTATACCTACGGCGTGTCGCTGCTGATCGCCAACGTGGCGATTGCCATTTCCGCTGTCGGTTACGGCACGGAGCTGTTTGGGGCGACGCTGACCCCGGTGCAGATTGGGCTGGCAACCATCGGCGTGCTGTGGATCTGTACCGTCGCCAACTTTGGCGGCGCGCGCATCACCGGACAACTTAGCAGCATTACCGTCTGGGGCGTGATTATCCCGGTTGTCGGCCTGTGCATCATCGGCTGGTTCTGGTTCAGCCCGACCCTGTACGCCAACTCCTGGAATCCGCATCACGTACCGTTCTTCACTGCCGTGGGATCGTCCATCGCCATGACGCTGTGGGCCTTCCTCGGGCTGGAGTCAGCCTGTGCGAATGCGGAAGTGGTGGAAAACCCGGAGAAAAATGTGCCGATCGCGGTACTCGGCGGGACGCTGGGGGCGGCGGTGATCTATATCGTCTCGACCAACGTGATTGCGGGAATTGTGCCCAACATGGATCTGGCCAACTCCACGGCGCCGTTCGGGCTGGCGTTCGCGCAGATGTTTACGCCGGAGGTAGGGAAAGTGATCATGGGACTGATGGTGATGTCCTGCTGCGGCTCGCTGCTGGGCTGGCAGTTCACCATCGCTCAGGTGTTTAAATCCTCGGCTGACGAAGGCTATTTCCCGAAAATCTTCTCCCGCGTCACCAAAGCGGATGCACCGGTGCAGGGCATGCTGGCGATTGTCATCTTCCAGAGCGGATTGTCGCTGATGACCATCAGCCCGTCACTGAACAGCCAGTTTAACGTGCTGGTCAACCTGGCGGTGGTGACGAACATCATTCCGTACATTTTGTCGATGGCGGCGCTGGTGATTATTCAGAAGGTGGCGAAGGTTGATCCGCGCAAAGCCCGTGCGGCCAATATTGTGGCGCTGATTGGCGCAATTTACAGCTTCTATGCGCTCTATTCCTCCGGCCAGGAAGCGATGCTGTATGGTGCGATGGTGACCTTTATGGGCTGGACGCTGTACGGTCTGGTGTCGCCGAGATTTGAATTGAAGAACAAGCACAGTTAGGTAAAAGCAAAACGGCAACCCTGAGGTTGCCGTTTTTAGTGTTTTCTCCCTCTCCCCGTGGGAGAGGGCCGGGGTGAGGGCATCAGCCCGCACCAAACACCACTTACGCGTTTTTCAGCACTTCGCTGACAATCTCTACCGCTTCTTTCTCAATCTGCTGACGATGCTCAGCGCCGAGGAAGCTTTCGCAATAGATTTTGTACGCATCTTCCGTACCGGATGGACGCGCGGCGAACCAGCCGTTTTCGGTCATCACCTTCAGGCCGCCGATGGATGCGCCGTTACCCGGTGCCGCCGTCAGACGCGCGGTGATCGGGTCACCTGCCAGGGTGCTGGCGCTGACCATCTCCGGAGAGAGTTTTGACAGAGCTGCTTTTTGCGCAGACGTGGCGCCAGCCTGGATACGGTTATAGCTTGGCGCACCAAAACGTTCCGCCAGCTCGTTGTAATGTTCCTGCGGGTTCTTACCGGTGACCGCGGTGATTTCCGCCGCCAGCAGGCACATGATGATGCCGTCTTTATCGGTTGACCATGGGGTGCCGTCGAAGCGCAGGAAGGATGCCCCCGCGCTCTCTTCACCGCCAAAGCCAAAGCTGCCGTCGTGCAGACCGTCAACAAACCACTTGAAGCCCACCGGCACTTCCACCAGCTTGCGGCCCAGCGCATCGACCACACGGTCAATCATGGCGGAAGAGACCAGCGTTTTACCCACCGCGACCTCTTTGCCCCACTGCGGACGGTGCTGGAAGAGATAATTAATGGCCACAGCCAGGTAGTGGTTCGGGTTCATCAGCCCAGCCGGGGTGACGATACCGTGACGGTCGTAGTCCGGGTCGTTAGCAAACGCCAGATCGAACTTGTCGCGCAGCGCCAGCAGGCCAGCCATTGCGCATTCGGAGGAGCAGTCCATACGGATCGCGCCGTCTTTGTCCAGGTGCATAAAGCGGAAGGTCTGATCGACGTGATCGTTCACGATGGTCAGATCCAGCTTGTAGTGCTCGGCAATGCGTTTCCAGTATTCAATACCGGAGCCGCCCAGTGGATCCACGCCCAGCTTCAGACCGGCTTTCTGGATAGCGGCCATATCGACGATATCCGCCAGCCCTTCCACGAACGGCTGAACCAGATCCTGCTCTTTCACGTGGCCGGAGGCCATGGCTTCATCCAGTGAGATACGCTTCACGCCGCTCAGACCGTTAGCCAGTAACGCGTTGGCGCGATCTTCCACCACTTTCGTGACGTTGGTATCCGCCGGGCCACCGTTTGGTGGGTTGTACTTGATGCCGCCATCTTCCGGTGGGTTGTGGGACGGGGTGATCACAATGCCGTCAGCCTGCGCGCCACCTTTTTTGTTGTGTACCAGAATAGCGTTAGACACCGCAGGCGTTGGCGTGAAACCGTTGTTCTCCTGAACAATCACGTCTACGCCGTTCGCCGCCAGCACTTCCAGCACGGAGATAAAAGCAGGTTCAGACAGGGCGTGGGTATCTTTCCCTACATAGCACGGACCGGTGACGCCATTTTTGGCGCGCTCTTCCGCGATGGCCTGAGCAATGGCCAGAATGTGCGGTTCGTTAAAGCTGTGGCGCGCCGCGCTGCCGCGGTGGCCAGATGTACCAAACTTCACTGCGTGTTCTGCGTTGCCCACCACCGGTTTCAGCACGTAGTACTGCGCGGTCAGTTGAGCGACGTTAATCAAATCGCGTTGTTGCGCAGGTTGTCCTGCACGGCTGTGATTTGCCATTGCCTGGTCCTTCTGATGCAAGGGTTAAATTGTACCGCAAACCTTTTCGATCAATTCCGCCGGGAACTGCATGGACTGCATGATATGTTCGATCATGCTGCACTTGCGGCCCGTATTGGTATTAGTGATCACCCAGTATGGCGTACCGGGAACGTGTTTGGGTTTGGTTTGGTTGCCATTTTGCAGCAAGGTCTGCTCGTCGCCTGCGAAATAAACGCGCGTGCGACCGTGCAGCGACTCTGTCGCTTCTGCAAATGCGTTGTTATCCAGTGAGTAAAGTGTAGACAGCACCAGCATAAAGCGGTTAACGGCCTTTTTCTGCTCGGCATATTCATCGGACAGCAGCAGCTCGCGCATCGCGCGCACTTTGTCCTTTGCCGGCATGACGGCAGGTTTTACTTGTGCAACAACGCTCGGCTGAGACACGACATCTTTAGTGACAGGAGTGGGCTGTGAGGCGGCGGAAATTTTAAGCATGCGCCGTAAAATGTCGGACGCGCTCTCCCCAATATGCCGCGTCTGGCTGGCAATATACTGATAGAGTTCGTCATCAACTTCGATTGTTTTCATCTTAATCCAGTGCGATATCTTATCTGAATACAAGTCGTTGAGATTATAAGGTCAAATCCCAACAGCGGATAGCGTCAAACCAGGTTGGCGGCAAAAGTCAGATTAAACTGGATCCTTGCCCCCGGGCGGCAGAATGGTCAACATGATACCCTAACCTGACAAACCTAAAAAAAGAACTTTGCCATGAAATTGAATACCCGAGCGCAAACTGCACAATCGCCGAACAATAATTCTCCCATCGTACTGGTTCACGGCCTGTTTGGTAGCCTGGATAATCTGGGTGTGCTGGCGCGCGATTTAGTGACCGATCACGAGATCCTCCAGGTTGATATGCGCAATCACGGTCTTTCAGGGCGCTCGGAGGAGATGACGTACGCAGCCATGGCGCAGGATCTGCGGGACACCCTCGATGCGAATAATATTCAGAAAGCGACGCTTATCGGGCATTCAATGGGCGGTAAAGCGGTGATGGCGCTCACTGCGCTGGCACCTGAGCGAATTGCCGGGCTGGTGGTCATCGACGTTGCGCCCGTCAATTACGACGTTCGCCGTCACGATGAGATTTTTGCCGCCATCAATGCGGTCACCGAAGCGGGTGTCGCAACCCGCCAACAGGCGGCTGCCGTTATGCGCGAGCATCTTGATGAAGAAGGCGTGGTCCAGTTCCTGCTGAAATCGTTTGTTGACGGGCAATGGCGCTTTAACGTCCCGGTGCTGTGGGATCAGTATTCGCATATTGTGGGCTGGGAAGCCGTCCCCGCCTGGCCGCACCCTACCCTTTTTATTCGCGGCGGCAACTCCCCTTACGTCACTGACGCGTACCGTGACGCGCTGCTGGCGCAATTCCCGCAGGCTCGCGCTCACGTCATTGCGGGTGCCGGGCACTGGGTACACGCGGAAAAACCGGATGCCGTCCTGCGCGCCATTCGCCGCTATCTTACTGATACAGCGAATTGATTAAAAAGCCAGCGACCGGAAGACGACGGGCTTCCAGTCGTTGGCGTGTGGATTTGGGTGATGTATGATGGCGCGCTTATCGCCCGGGCATTAGCAGGGCGGCGTGTTTCCCCCGAAGTCTCAGAATCATGGCCAAAGAACAAACGGACCGTACGACACTAGATCTGTTCGCGAATGAGCGTCGACCGGGACGACCGAAAACGAATCCGCTTTCGCGCGATGAACAGCTGCGTATCAATAAACGCAACCAGCTTAAACGCGATAAAAATCGTGGGCTTAAGCGTGTCGAACTGAAGCTGAATGCCGATGCCGTCGATGCGCTTAACGAATTAGCTGACGCGCGCAACATCAGCCGCAGCGAATTGATCGAAGAGATGCTGATCGCCCAGCTTGAGACGTTACGCGGCAAGGCGTGAGTCAGAAAATCCCCAATATTACCTTTTTCATGTAGCACAGAGTGCAGTCCTGCGTGATAGCTGTTTCCGCAGGGTTGCCTGTTCTGCTATTATTGCCCTTATCCGTGGACAATTTGCGCCACCATACCATTAAGTTTCAAGAGGTTATTTTACTCATGGCAATCATCGGCATTTTCTTTGGCAGTGATACCGGCAATACTGAAAATATCGCAAAAAACATTCAAAAACAGCTCGGTAAAGACGTTGCTGATGTGCATGACATCGCCAAGAGCAGCAAAGAAGATCTCGAGGGCTATGACATCCTGCTGCTGGGCATCCCCACCTGGTACTACGGTGAAGCACAGTGTGACTGGGACGATTTCTTCCCGACGCTGGAAGAAGTAGACTTCAACGGCAAGCTGGTTGCCCTGTTTGGCTGTGGCGATCAGGAAGACTATGCTGAGTATTTCTGTGATGCGCTGGGCACTATTCGCGACATCATTGAGCCACGCGGTGCGGCGATCGTCGGTCACTGGCCAACGGCGGGTTACCATTTCGAAGCTTCCAAAGGTCTGGCAGATGACGATCACTTCGTTGGCTTGGCCATTGATGAAGACCGTCAGCCAGAGCTGACCGCTGAGCGTGTAGAAAAATGGGTTAAGCAGGTTCGTGAAGAGCTGAACCTGGACGATATCCTTAACGCCTGATATCCCTGCGGCGCAACTCCGGTTGCGCCCGTTTTCCAGGTAAAACCGATTAAATTAATTGCTACAAACTTTTAACTTTTTCGCCCAGACCTGTACAATATCCCCCTGGTAAAAAGTGGGTGCCATCGAACAAGTTTGTTGGTGATACCACGTTTTTATAAGCATACTTTGCTTGAGACTTGCAGTTTTCATTTAGCCATGGCAGTTCTATAATGAGACGCATTATCCCAAGTGCATTTTCTGTCACTTCTTCTTTTGAAGTGAATCGTTTAGCAACAGGACAGATTCCGCATGACTGACAACAATACCGCATTAAAGAAAGCTGGCCTGAAAGTAACGCTTCCTCGGTTAAAAATCCTTGAAGTGCTTCAGGGGCCAGACAATCACCATGTCAGTGCGGAAGACCTTTATAAGCGTCTTATCGATATGGGTGAAGAGATTGGGCTGGCAACCGTCTATCGTGTGCTGAACCAGTTTGATGACGCGGGCATTGTTACTCGTCATAATTTCGAAGGCGGTAAATCCGTGTTCGAGCTGACTCAGCAGCACCACCACGATCACCTGATCTGCCTCGACTGTGGCAAGGTCATTGAATTTAGCGATGATTCCATTGAATCGCGCCAGCGTGAAATCGCCGCCCGTCATGGCATCCGCCTGACCAACCACAGCCTGTACCTGTACGGTCACTGTGCTGAAGGTGATTGCCGCGAAAATGAACATGCGCACGACGCAAAATAAGTGAGTGTTCATACTCTGAGCCAGCCGTGAGGTTGGCTTTTTTTTGCCTGAAAAAAGCCCGGTGACGCTGCGCCACCGGGCGTAAAGCAACTTATTTATTGTTATTGCGTATCTCGTTCCAGATCTTATCGCAACGCTTCGCCACTTCCTGATCGTTACCGGTTTTACGCGCCTGAATACAGGCCTGGTAATCCATTACGCGAACGTTTTCCTGCGTGACGAATTGCTCATGGGTTTTGTCTTTTTTCAGCACGTTCAGCACGCTTTGACAGGCCTCAATCTTCTCAGGTGAACCCTGTGCGGTATTGATGCACGCGCTGTAGGCCTCTTTCAGACGGGAGTCCTCTTTCGGCGCCTGATCCTGCGCGCATGCCACCAGCCCGAAGGTCAGCAACGCAACGATTACCCTTTTATTCATCATGTTCAGTCTCCATAACGGCGGGACACCGCCCGCCGCAGCATTCATCAGAAGATGGTAAATGGCGCAATGACCATGAATTTCACGTCACGTTCATCCTGGAAGATGTTGCCGTAGCCGCCCGCGTAGCTCGGGATATCGGAGTGGTTGTCATACTGGGTGAAGTGCAGTTTGAACATCGTGCCTTTCGCACGGCCCTCCTGAAGGGTATAAATCGCATCCAGACTGTATGAAGACTCTTTCAGACGGTAGTTCGGATCGTAGTACGCGTCTGGCGTTGCCATATCCCCGGGCTTCGCATCCCAGGCGTACGCGTAGGACGCGCCCACTGCCCAGCCGGGCAGGTTCCAGTTTTTCAGGTCATACATTGCCCCGAAGAAGACCGCCTTTTCGCCGTCGGCGTTAAAGTCAGAGCGGTTATCCCACCAGATATCCAGACGACCGTTAGAGGAGGCGTAGGTTGGGGTCATACGTTGCAGGAAGTAGCCCTGCTGCCCTTCTGCCTTGACCCATGTTCCCTCCAGACGCAAATCAACCTGACCTACCTTGTAGCCGAAGGTCAGCGCCTGTAACCACGCGGTGCCGTCATAGATATCATTTACGCTGCCATCACTGACCTTGTCGCGCGTACCGTAGAACTGATAGCTGGTGCTCAGCGGGCTACCCGCGATATCAAATTTGTAGCTGGCTTTAGCAAAGTACTGATCGATATAGCCTTCAGCCTGACCAAATGCAGCTTCCAGCACCAGATCGTTTTTAAAGTCGTACTTCGCTCCCAGCGAGTGGAGATAATCAACTTTGGTTTTTTTATCGTTCTGATAGAACTTGTCCATCTCAATGTGCCACGGCGCTTTGTACTCGTTGGTCCACATATAGGAGAAGCTCAACGCCCCCGCATCGCCGTAGTCAAAATTAGCACCGGCTTCCGCCCCCTGATAGGTGCCTGGCATAAAGCTCCAGTGCGGCGCTAACAGCGTCTGACCGGTTGGCTGGATATAACCTCCGCGCGCCCAGACCGGACCATATTTGAATTTTGCAGCCGCTTTATACAGGCTGATTCCGCTTTTATCGCCGGACCAGTCTTCGTCGTAGGCTTTATTGCTGGAGGAGAACGCAATTTCGTTCGGATGGCCGCTGTCGCCATTTTCGGCCATTTCAATTGCGGTGAACGCTGCAATATCGATCCCGAACATATCGGCGGCATATCCCGACTGGAAATCAAGGTTGGCGTTCCAGGTCGAGTGAGAAAGGTTGGTTTTGTATTTATCTTCAGTGACGTCTTTACGGTCACGCTCACGCTGCCAGTAATAAATACCGCCCGTGAGGGTGGAATCTTCGATGAAACCTGCTGCTTTTGCCTCTGGCGCAACCACCAGGCCCGACATTGCTGTCACACCGGCGATAGCCAGCGCCAGCGCACTACGTTTGCCACTGAACGTACGCATAGATTATTCCTCTTTGACGAATTAAAACGCCTTAAACGGCGAAAAACAGAAAAGACCAAGTGGTCAGGGGTAGTCAGAAATACCCTCGAATTAACTACCGTCTTTAGGTTATTTTTCGCGACGCGAATTATCAATGCTTTTAATCAGGCAAAAGTCAGGATTATGACGAAGAGCACATATTTCGTAGTGCTTTGTAACATTTACCGGGAAGCGAGTACTGGCGGGGGAATGCGCTAATTTTCAGTAAGTAACATTGATATTGTGAATATATTTTTCAGTGTTTCTGTTTTTGGAAAACAACAAACTTTTTTTAAATAAAATAAGTAGCACCACATTGACCTGGAATGTTGGGTTTAAATGATTACCTCGATGCTTAACGACATGATCGTTAAATAAAAAAACGCCGCATTACGCGGCGTTTGTTTCTCATTGACCAGAGCAGCGTTATTATTCGCCGATCTTAGTCCAGGTATCACGCAGACCGACGGTACGGTTAAATACCGGTTTTTCTGCCGTGCTGTAACGGCTGTCCAGGCAGAAGTAACCCTCACGTTCAAACTGGAACGCTTTACCGGCTTCAGCGGCTTTCAGAGACGGCTCGGCATACCCCTGCTTGATAATCAGAGACTCAGGGTTAATGACCGCCAGGAAGTCCTCCGCAGCGCCTGGATTAGGCACGCTGAACAGACGATCGTAGAGACGGATCTCAACCGGCAGCGCATGCTGCGCGCTCACCCAGTGGATTACACCTTTTACTTTACGACCATCCGCCGGATCTTTACTCAGCGTCTCTGCGTCGTACGTACAGAAGATGGTCGTGATGTTACCTTCCGCATCTTTCTCTACTCGCTCTGCTTTGATCACATAGGCGTTACGCAGACGCACTTCTTTGCCCAGCACCAGACGCTTGTACTGCTTGTTCGCTTCTTCGCGGAAGTCGGCGCGATCGATCCAGATTTCACCGCTGAACGGCACGTCGCGGGTGCCCATTTCCGGTTTGTTCGGATGGTTAGGCATCGAGACCTGTTCGCTTCCGCCCTGCGGATAGTTTTCGATAACCAGTTTCACTGGATCGATCACTGCCATCGCGCGCGGCGCGTTTTCGTTCAGGTCTTCACGAATGCAGGATTCCAGAGACGCCATTTCGATGGTGTTGTCCTGCTTGGTGACGCCAATACGTTTGCAGAACTCACGAATGGACGCCGAGGTGTAGCCACGACGACGCAGGCCAGAGATGGTCGGCATACGCGGGTCGTCCCAGCCTTCAACGTGCTTGTCGGTGACCAGCAGGTTCAGCTTACGCTTGGACATCACGGTGTATTCCAGGTTCAGACGAGAGAACTCGTACTGACGCGGATGCACAGGAATGGTGATGTTATCCAGCACCCAGTCGTACAGACGACGGTTGTCCTGGAATTCCAGCGTGCACAGAGAGTGCGTAATGCCTTCCAGCGCATCGCTGATGCAGTGGGTGAAGTCGTACATCGGGTAGATGCACCACTTGTTACCGGTCTGGTGGTGTTCAGCGAACTTAATGCGGTACAGCACCGGATCGCGCATCACGATGAACGGAGACGCCATATCGATTTTGGCACGCAGACACGCTTTACCTTCTTCGAAGCCACCGGCACGCATTTTTTCAAACAGCGCCAGGTTCTCTTCCACGCTACGATCGCGGAACGGGCTGTTTTTACCAGGCTGAGTCAGCGTACCGCGGTATTCACGGATTTCGTCAGCTGACAATTCGTCGACGTATGCCAGACCTTTGTTAATCAGTTCAACCGCGTAGGCATACAGCTGATCGAAATAGTCTGAGGAGTAGCAGATATCGCCAGACCAGTTGAAGCCCAGCCATTGCACGTCGTTTTTTATCGACTCAACGTATTCGATGTCTTCTTTTACTGGGTTGGTGTCATCGAAACGCAGGTTGCACTGCCCCTGGTAATCTTGCGCAATACCAAAGTTCAGGCAGATCGATTTGGCGTGACCAATGTGCAGGTAGCCATTTGGCTCCGGCGGGAAACGCGTGTGGACTGTGGTGTGCTTACCACTGGCCAGATCTTCATCGATGATCTGACGAATAAAGTTACTCGGGCGGGCTTCTGCCTCACTCATCGTGGATTCCTCAAAGCGTAAACAACGTATAACGGCATATGATCTTATAAGCCGGACGTAGTGACAACCCTTAAAACGTCCCGGAAGAAAATAATGGGGGCAATTGCTGCAAAAAAAAGCGGCGGAGGATATCCCCCGCCGCTAAAGGCATAACTCTACTCAGGAGCGATTACTTGCCTTTAATCTCATACAGTGGCGTCTGGCCTGCAACTACCTGCCCCTGCGCCTGGATCACCAGACCGCTGAAGTCGTCGATGTTGCTGCACACGACCGGGCTTATCATGGAGCGCGCGTTAGCATTCAGGAAGTCCAGATCCATTTCCAGAATCGGCTGGCCTGCCGCCACTTCAGCACCCTCTTCCACCAGGCGAGTAAAGCCCTGGCCGTTCAGCGCAACGGTATCGATACCCATATGGACAACGATCTCCGCGCCTTTTTCCGTTTCCAGGCAGAACGCATGGTTGGTGTTGAAGATTTTCACGATAGTACCGGCAGCCGGAGAGACCACGGTTTTGTCCGTTGGTTTCACCGCCACGCCGTCACCGACCGCTTTGCTGGCGAACGCTTCGTCAGGCACCTGTTCAAGCGCAACAACGTCACCTGTCACCGGAGAAACCAGCGCAGCGATGGTCACCGCGTTTGGCACAGCCTGCGGTTTTGCAACCGGCGCGTCAGCCACTGGCGCGTTATCCGTTGAGGCGGCAGCGACCGGCCCACGGGCAACCACTTTTTTCATTTCATCGCCGATAGATTCGGCTTTCGCACCCACGATAACCTGGATGGTTTGTTTGTTCAGTTTCACCACACCAGACGCACCCAGGCGTTTGCACATTGCATCGCTCACGCGCGCGGAGTCGCCTACGGTCAGACGCAGACGGGTAATACAGGCATCGATCGCTTTCAGGTTGTCGGTGCCACCCACAGCGGCAATGTAGCTGGTTGCCAGTTGGGTTAAACCCTCTTCGGTATTGCTGTTGGCTTCACTGGTCACAACATCATCTTTCGTATCTTCGCGGCCAGGCGTCTTCAGGTTAAACATACGAATAACCGCGCTGAACAGAACGAAGTAGATAACGAAGAAGATCAGGCCCATCACCATCAGGATCCAGACGTTGCTGCTTGCCGCCGGCAGGTTGTACATCAACACATAGTCGATGGCGCCTGCGGAGAAGGAGAAGCCAGCATGGATACCCAGAAGGGTGGCGACGAACAGGCTGATACCGGTCAGGATCGCATGCATCAGATACAGCAGCGGAGCCAGGAACATGAACAGGAATTCCAGTGGCTCGGTCACGCCGGTCAGGAAGGCGGTGATCGCAACGGACAGCAGCATCCCGCCAACCATTGGGCGACGCGCTTTCGGCGCAGCCAGGTACATTGCCAGCGCCGCGCCAGGCAGACCAAACATCATGATTGGGAAGAAGCCAGACATGAACATGCCCGCGGTGCCGTCGCCTGCGTAGAAGCGGTTGATATCACCGTGGAATACCGCGCCGGCCGCGTTGGTGAACTCACCAATCTGGAACCAGGCGATGGTGTTCAGTACCTGATGCAGACCGGTTGGGATCAGCAGACGGTTAATGAAACCGAAGATGCCCGCACCCATTGCGCCCGCAGACACGATCCACTCGCCACCCGCATGGATAGCATGCTGCACCGGTGGCCAAACGTAGCCAAAGATGGCGGCGAGGATCAGACAGAAAAAGCCCGTCGCAATCGGCACAAAACGTTTACCGCCGAAGAAGCTCAGGAAGTCAGGAAGTTTGATACCTGCCCAACGGTTGTACACGGCGCCACCCACCAGGCCAGTAATGATACCTGCCAGCACACCCATGTTGATTTCAGGATTGATGGTTACCATCGCTTTCGTGAGGATGAAGTAACCGACAGCCCCTGCCAGTGCCGCGGCACCCGCGCTGTCTTTTGACCAGCTTGACGCCACACCGATGGCGAAAATCAGCGCCAGGTTGTCAAAAATTGCGCCGCCTGCCTGGGCAATAAACGGCACGTTAAGAAGATCGGGTTGCCCGAATCGCAGCAGCAATGCTGCAACCGGTAGCACGGCGATAGGGAGCTGCAAAGCCCTACCGAGGCGCTGGAAAAAACCTAAAATATTCATCCTATTCCCCCTACGAGACCCTTTGTTAAGACTCGCGCATAAACTATGTTTTTATTGTGTCACGAACGATAGATACAGTTGATGATTCACTGGCAGTGTGAGTGTGTGAAAAATTAATTCGTATCGCAAATTAAACACCTATTTTTTGTGATTATTGTCACCAAATATCGTATTAAACCCTCCCTGTCACTGGCTAACGACGAAAACTTATTTTATCATTCAAAAAATCAAGGCGGATTGATCCGGCCTGAAAGGTTCCAGGTTACGCTTAGTTCAGGTTGCACTAATCATCCGCCCACTTTTACTTAAACTTTAGAGGTGAATAATGAGACTGATTCCCCTGGCAACAGCTGAACAAGTCGGAAAATGGGCTGCTCGTCATATCGTTAACCGCATCAACGCGTTCAAACCAACAGCCGATCGTCCTTTCGTTCTCGGTCTTCCAACCGGCGGCACGCCCCTGACCGCGTATAAAGCTCTGGTTGAAATGCACAAAGCGGGCCAGGTTAGCTTTAAACACGTTGTGACCTTCAACATGGACGAATATGTCGGCCTGCCAAAGGAACATCCGGAAAGTTACCACAGCTTTATGCACCGTAATTTCTTCGATCACGTTGATATTCCGGCTGAAAACATTAACCTGCTGAATGGAAACGCGCCTGATATTGACGCAGAATGCCGTCAGTATGAAGAAAAAATCCGTTCCTACGGTAAAATCCACCTGTTTATGGGCGGCGTAGGCAACGATGGTCATATCGCGTTCAACGAACCGGCATCTTCACTGGCTTCCCGTACCCGTATTAAAACGCTGACCCATGATACGCGCGTGGCTAACTCCCGCTTCTTTGACGGAGACGTCAATCAGGTGCCTAAATACGCGCTGACCGTGGGCGTGGGCACGCTGCTGGATGCCGAAGAAGTGATGATTCTGGTGCTGGGCGCGGTGAAAGCGCAAGCGCTTCAGGCTGCCGTTGAAGGCAACGTGAACCATATGTGGACGATCAGCTGCTTACAGCTGCATCCAAAAGCGGTTGTCGTGTGTGACGAACCGTCCACCATGGAGCTGAAAGTGAAAACGCTGAAATACTTCAACGAGCTGGAAGCTGAGAACATCAAAGGTCTGTAATTGAATAACCGCCTCTTTTATCCGGGGCGGTCGCTTTTTTTAACCGGGGGTCGATATGTACGCTTTAACTCACGGTCGGATTTATACCGGCCATGAAATTCTGGATGACCATGCGATTGTAATCGCCAATGGCCTGATTGAACGTGTTTGCCCGCTGGCGGAACTGCCGCCGGAGATCGAACAGCGTTCACTCAATGGAGCTGTAATCTCCCCCGGTTTCATCGACGTACAGCTTAACGGCTGCGGCGGTGTCCAGTTTAACGATACCGCAGAGGCGGTGACGGTTGAAACGCTGGAAATCATGCAGAAAGCCAACGAGAAATCGGGCTGCACCAGCTATCTGCCAACGCTGATCACCAGCAGCGATGACCTGATGAAACAGGGTATCCGCGTCATGCGCGAATACCTGGCAAAACATCCGAATCAGGCGCTGGGGCTGCACCTGGAAGGGCCCTGGCTGAATATGGTCAAGAAAGGCACCCATAACCCAAACTACGTGCGCAAACCGGATGCCGAGCTGGTGGATTACATGTGCGCCAATGCCGATGTGATCACCAAAGTGACGCTGGCCCCGGAAATGACCGGCACGGACGTTATCAGCAAACTGGCCGCCGCCGGGATTGTGGTATCTGCGGGCCATTCGAACGCGACGCTGAAAGAGGCGAAGGCCGGTTTCCGCGCAGGCATTACATTTGCCACACACCTTTATAACGCGATGCCCTATATTACTGGCCGCGAACCGGGACTGGTTGGCGCAATTCTGGATGAACCAGACGTCTACTGCGGCATTATCGCCGACGGCTTGCATGTCGATTACACCAACATCCGCAACGCCAAACGCCTGAAAGGCGACAAGCTCTGCCTGGTGACGGATGCTACCGCTCCGGCAGGAGCGAATATTGACCAGTTCATTTTTGCTGGTAAAACAATATACTACCGGAATGGACTGTGTGTGGATGAGAACGGCACGCTGAGCGGTTCTTCTCTGACGATGATCGAAGGGGTACGTAACCTCGTTGAACATTGCGGCATCGCGCTTGAGGAAGTGCTGCGCATGGCCACGCTTTATCCGGCGCGCGCCATTGGCGTCGATAAACAGCTCGGTGGTATTGCGCCAGGTATGGTTGCAAACCTGACGGCGTTCACACACGATTATAAAATTATTAAGACCATCGTTAATGGTAACGAGGTCGTCACTGAGTAAGTA
The DNA here is from genome assembly GCF_049238425.1 of Enterobacter cloacae complex sp. IR5401. NCBI lineage: Bacteria > Pseudomonadati > Pseudomonadota > Gammaproteobacteria > Enterobacterales > Enterobacteriaceae > Enterobacter > Enterobacter cloacae complex sp. IR5401. The sequence goes on from NZ_JBMKHN010000002.1 coordinate 467,216, forward strand.
AAAGTATGACACCAGGCGGACAAGCTCAAATCGGTAATGTCGATCTCGTTAAACAACTTAACAGCGCGGCGGTTTATCGCCTGATCGACCAGCACGGGCCAATCTCACGCATTCAGATAGCCGAACAAAGCCAGCTTGCTCCCGCCAGCGTGACAAAAATTACACGTCAGCTTATTGAGCGCGGCCTGATCAAAGAAGTCGATCAGCAGGCCTCCACCGGGGGCCGCCGCGCGATTTCCATCGTCACGGAAACCCGCAATTTTCAGGCCATTGGCGTTCGCTTAGGACGTCATGACACCACTCTTACGCTCTACGACCTGAGCAGCAAGGCCATTGCCGAAGAGCATTACCCCCTTCCTGAGCGCACGCAGGAGACGCTTGAACATGCGTTACTGAATACCATTGCGCAGTTTATCGAAAGCTGTCAGCGCAAGATCCGTGAACTCATCGCCATCTCGGTGATTTTGCCCGGCCTGGTTGACCCGGAAAGCGGCGTTATTCGCTACATGCCGCATATTAAGGTAGAGAACTGGGGGCTGGTTGAGGCGCTGGAAAAGCGCTTCAAGCTGACCTGCTTTGTTGGTCACGATATTCGCTCGCTGGCGCTGGCGGAGCACTACTTTGGTGCGAGCCAGGACTGCGAAGACTCTATTCTGGTGCGCGTTCACCGTGGTACAGGTGCGGGCATCATCTCGAATGGCCGCATTTTTATTGGTCGTAACGGTAACGTAGGCGAGATTGGTCATATCCAGGTGGAACCGCTTGGCGAGCGTTGCCACTGCGGTAATTTTGGCTGTCTTGAAACCGTTGCCGCCAACGCCGCCATTGAACATCGCGTTCGCCATCTGCTGGAGCAGGGTTACCAGAGCCGCGTCACGCTGGACGATTGTAAGATCGGCGCCATCTGCAAAGCGGCAAACAAAGGCGATGCGCTGGCCTGCGAAGTGATCGAACAGGTAGGACGCCACCTGGGTAAGACCATCGCCATTGCCATCAACCTGTTTAATCCGCAAAAGGTGGTGATTGCCGGCGAGATCGTTGAAGCCGAAAAAGTGTTACTGCCCGCCATTGAAGGCTGCATCAATACCCAGGCGCTGAAGGCATTTCGCCAGAATTTGCCGGTGGTGCGATCTACGCTCGATCACCGCTCGGCAATTGGCGCATTCGCCCTGGTAAAACGTGCCATGCTGAACGGGATCCTGCTGCAACATTTGCTGGAATCCTGATCGGATCTTATAGTAACGCCTTCTTTTTTTGATGTCGGATTGTCCATGACCATTAAGAATGTAATTTGTGATATCGACGGCGTGCTGATGCACGACAACGTTGCCGTGCCGGGTGCTGCGGAGTTTCTTCACCGCATCATCGATAAAGGAATGCCACTGGTTCTTCTCACGAACTACCCTTCACAGACTGGTCAGGATCTGGCAAACCGCTTTGCTACTGCGGGCGTCAACGTCCCGGACAGCGTGTTTTATACCTCTGCGATGGCGACCGCGGATTTCCTGAAGCGTCAGGAAGGCAAAAAAGCCTATGTGGTTGGTGAAGGTGCGCTGATCCACGAGCTGTATAAAGCGGGCTTCACCATCACCGACGTGAACCCGGACTTTGTCATCGTGGGCGAAACGCGCTCCTTTAACTGGGAGATGATGCATAAGGCAGCCTACTTTGTCGCCAACGGTGCGCGTTTTATCGCCACCAACCCGGACACGCACGGTCGCGGTTTTTATCCCGCCTGCGGTGCGCTGTGTGCCGGTATCGAAAAAATCTCGGGCCGTAAGCCGTTTGTTGTCGGTAAACCGAGCCCGTGGATTATCCGCGCCGCACTGAATACGATGCAGGCACACTCAGAAGAAACCGTCATTGTGGGCGACAACCTGCGTACCGATATTCTTGCTGGCTTCCAGGCGGGGCTTGAAACCATCCTGGTGCTTTCTGGCGTTTCACAGCTTGATGACATTGATACGATGCCGTTCCGGCCAAGCTGGATTTACCCCTCTGTCGACGAAATCGACGTTATTTGATTCAGAACCACGCCTCAGGGCGTGGTTTTTCATTTCTGCTGTCTGAAAACATCACTTCATCTAACGAAATCAGCTCTTCATTGAGAAATCATCAATAGAATCGCTTAAGGCATACTCTTTTTTTAAGATTCGGCAATTGCCATTGCACTTTTTACGTTTTCATCGGTAAAACGCTTGCGCCCCCTCCCCTTTTTGCGGCATTTTCATAAGCAAGCAACATCACAACGCAACAGGGTTAACGGAGAAGGTTATGTGTTCTATTTTTGGCGTACTGGATATTAAAACTGACGCGGGCGAACTGCGTAAAAAAGCACTCGAATTGTCCCGCCTGATGCGCCATCGCGGTCCGGACTGGTCAGGCGTTTACGCCAGCGATAAAGCGATTCTGGCTCACGAACGTCTCTCCATTGTTGATGTCAACGCTGGCGCACAGCCGCTGTATAACGAGAAAAAAACGCACGCGCTGGCTGTTAACGGTGAAATTTACAACCATCAGGCGCTGCGCGCTGAGTACGGCGATCGCTACGCGTTTCAGACCGGCTCAGACTGCGAAGTGATCCTGGCGCTGTATCAGGAGAAAGGCCCGGAGTTCCTCGACGACCTGCAAGGTATGTTCGCCTTCGCCCTGTACGACAGCGAAAAAGACGCTTACCTGATTGGCCGCGACCATATTGGTATTATCCCGCTGTACATGGGACACGATGAACACGGTAACTTCTACGTTGCCTCAGAGATGAAAGCCCTGGTACCGGTATGCCGCACCATCAAAGAGTTCCCGGCAGGTAGCTACCTGTGGAGCCAGGACGGCGAGATCCGCCCGTACTACCAGCGCGACTGGTTTGATTATGAAGCGGTGAAAGACAACGTGACGGACAAAGCGGAACTGCGTCAGGCGCTGGAAGAGTCAGTGAAAAGCCACCTGATGTCAGATGTCCCCTACGGTGTACTGCTCTCCGGCGGTCTGGACTCCTCCGTGATCTCCGCGATCACCAAGAAATTCGCCGCACGTCGCGTGGAAGATCAGGAGCGCTCTGAAGCCTGGTGGCCACAACTGCACTCCTTTGCCGTGGGTCTGGAAGGGGCACCTGACCTGAAAGCCGCCCAGGAAGTGGCGAACCATCTTGGCACGGTGCACCATGAAATTCACTTCACCGTACAGGAAGGTCTGGATGCGATCCGCGATGTGATCTATCACATTGAAACCTATGATGTGACCACCATTCGCGCCTCCACGCCGATGTATTTGATGTCGCGGAAGATCAAAGCGATGGGCATCAAGATGGTGCTCTCCGGCGAGGGTTCTGACGAAGTGTTTGGCGGTTACCTCTATTTCCACAAAGCGCCAAACGCCAAAGAGCTGCATGAAGAAACGGTGCGTAAGCTACAGGCGCTGCACATGTTTGACTGCGCGCGCGCCAACAAAGCGATGTCCGCCTGGGGTGTGGAAGCCCGCGTGCCGTTCCTCGATAAGAAATTCCTCGATGTGGCGATGCGCATCAACCCACAGGACAAAATGTGCGGCAACGGCAAAATGGAGAAACATATCCTGCGTGAATGTTTTGAATCCTACCTGCCGGCGAGCGTGGCGTGGCGTCAGAAAGAGCAGTTCTCCGATGGCGTAGGCTACAGCTGGATCGACACCCTGAAAGAGGTGGCGGCGAAACAGGTTTCTGATCAACAACTGGAAACTGCGAGCTTCCGTTTCCCGTACAACACGCCAGCCTCGAAAGAGGCGTATTTGTACCGTGAGATCTTTGAGGAGCTGTTCCCGGTTCCAAGCGCAGCCGAGTGCGTACCGGGTGGTCCTTCGGTCGCCTGCTCTTCTGCTAAAGCCATTGAATGGGATGAATCCTTCAAAGCGATGAACGATCCGTCAGGACGCGCGGTGGGCGTTCACCAGTCTGCTTATAAATAATGTCCAGACTATAATCAGGCCCTCCGGGGCCTGATTTTTTTGCCTCTCTTTTCCCGGCATAAAATCGATTAATAACCAATAATTGTCGAATATTCGGCCTCGCTGTTCGCAACCTAACCAAACAGTCACATTCCGGCTATTTTCATTGAAAAAGGTGTTGACGCTGCAAGGGTCTATACGCATAATGCGCCCCGCAACGCCGATAAGGTAACGCGAAAAAAAGATGGCTACGTAGCTCAGTTGGTTAGAGCACATCACTCATAATGATGGGGTCACAGGTTCGAATCCCGTCGTAGCCACCATCTTTTTTGCGGGAGTGGCGAAATTGGTAGACGCACCAGATTTAGGTTCTGGCGCCGCAAGGTGTGCGAGTTCAAGTCTCGCCTCCCGCACCATTCCCAGGTAAGCGTTGCACGGATGGGGTATCGCCAAGCGGTAAGGCACCGGTTTTTGATACCGGCATTCCCTGGTTCGAATCCAGGTACCCCAGCCATATTTCTTCGATCATGCGGTTCTCCGCGGTATTGGGGTATCGCCAAGCGGTAAGGCACCGGTTTTTGATACCGGCATTCCCTGGTTCGAATCCAGGTACCCCAGCCATCGAAGATTGCAGTACTGGCTACGTAGCTCAGTTGGTTAGAGCACATCACTCATAATGATGGGGTCACAGGTTCGAATCCCGTCGTAGCCACCATATTTACGTTATCGAATACGATTCGGTAAACTGAACATTGTTGGGGTATCGCCAAGCGGTAAGGCACCGGATTCTGATTCCGGCATTCCGAGGTTCGAATCCTCGTACCCCAGCCACTTTAAGTCGTTAAGCAGTTTGTTTAACGCAATTGGGGTGTCGCCAAGCGGTAAGGCTCTGGTTTCTGATACCAGCATTCCGGGGTTCGAATCCCTGCACCCCAGCCACTTTAAACAAACAAGCCCGCTCTGCGGGCTTTTTTGTTTTTGTTGTTTAGAATAGTGCGGCCTGATGCCTTCCCCCTACCCCTCTCCCACGGGGAGAGGGAATAAAGATCAGAGTCCGAGGGCGTACTTCAGGGCCTGACGCTTCAGACCACCGGCACGTTCCGCTGCCATCAATCCAATATTGCGCACTATGCGCACCGGACCAACATCATTGCTGAACCCGGCATAGAACAGATCCATCCCCGACTGCATAATGAAGTTATCCGCCATACGGCGCGTCTGGTAGCGCTTCAGAACCTGATGGCTGGCCCAGGCTTCCGCGTGGGCGCGAGCGTTACCCAGCACATCCAGTAACGCATCGACGTCACGGTATCCCAGATTCACCCCCTGCCCCGCCAGCGGATGAATGGTGTGCGCCGCGTCCCCCACAAGCACCAGTCCTTCACGGGCATACTGCAACGCATGGCGTCGCATCAGCGGGAATGCGCCGGCGGCAACCGGGGTCACGTTGCCCAGACGGCTCGGGAAGTGCTGGCGGATTTCGCGCTGCAACTGATCCATGGACAGCCCCTGCAACTGTCGAATGCGCGCCGGTTTGTCGTACCACACCAGCGAAGCCCAGTTATCAAACAGCGGTAAGAATGCATGCGGGCCGTTCGGCGTAAAATGCTGCCAGGTGCTTTCGCCCGGCGCGTTTGCTGACTGAACGGTGATCAGCATGCAGGACTGCTGGTACTGCCAGGCATGGATCCCAATGCCTGCCATCTGCCTGACCTGCGAGTTCGCGCCATCCGCCCCCACCACCAGCTTCACGGCCAGCTCATCGTCGTTGTCCAGCGTCAGGAGATACCCGCCCTCATGACGATGCAGGCCTTTCAGCGAGTCCGGCACGCGCAGCGTCACCTTCGGGTGCGCCTCCAGCGCCTGCCAGAGTGCCTGCTGGAGCACGTTGTTTTCCACCATATAGCCCAGGCGCGGCAGTTTCAGCTCGGCGGCATCAAACGACACGTGAGCTTTTTCCCACTCCCAGGTTTCGAGACGGCTGTAAGGATGCGCGCGCATCGCCAGCACCGCCTCCCAGACGCCCAGCCCGCGAAGCAGATCAACAGAGGCCGCGCTGATGGCGGAAATACGTACGTCCGGTTGGCTGGCAGGATCGAATGCCGGCGGAGCCGCCTGTTCAATAACGGTTACGTCAAATCCTTGCTGCGCCAGCCCCAGCGCCAGTGCGCCGCCGACCATACCGCCGCCAACAACGGCAACTTCGGTGTTCAGGAGTGTCATGGTCACTATTCCTTATTGAAGAATACCTTAAGTTTACCGGATTTTTGCGGCCCTGAGGTTGACAACCTTCATACTGGTCACAACCGCACCAAAGCATTACAATACGCGGCTTGCAATCCTGAGCTGAGCAAGTCGATGACTAAAAAACTCCATATAAAAACCTGGGGCTGTCAGATGAACGAATACGATTCATCGAAGATGGCCGATCTGCTGGATACCACCCACGGATACCAGCTGACTGAAAATGCGAAAGAAGCCGATGTGCTGCTGCTGAACACCTGTTCAATTCGTGAAAAAGCACAGGAAAAAGTCTTTCATGTGTTAGGCCGCTGGAAGCTTCTCAAACGGAAAAATCCGGACCTGATCATTGGCGTGGGTGGCTGCGTCGCATCGCAGGAAGGTAAGCTGATCCGCCAGAGAGCCCCCTATGTGGATATCGTTTTTGGCCCTCAGACCCTGCACCGCCTGCCAGAGATGATTAATCAGGTTCGCGGCAGCCGTAGCCCGGTGGTTGACGTGAGCTTCCCGGAGATCGAGAAATTTGACCGTCTGCCAGAGCCGCGCGCTGATGGCCCGACCGCCTTCGTCTCCATCATGGAAGGCTGCAACAAATACTGTACTTACTGCGTGGTGCCTTATACCCGCGGTGAAGAAGTGAGCCGCCCGGCAGACGATATCCTGTTTGAAATCGCGCAGCTTGCCGCGCAGGGCGTTCGCGAAGTGAACCTGCTGGGGCAGAACGTGAACGCCTGGCGCGGGGAAAACTACGACGGTACCACCGGCAGCTTTGCTGAACTGCTGCGTCTGGTGGCGGCGATTGACGGCATCGACCGCATTCGCTTTACCACCAGCCATCCGATGGAATTTACCGACGACATTATTGACGTCTATCGCGATACGCCAGAGCTGGTGAGCTTCCTGCACCTGCCTATCCAGTGCGGCTCTGACCGCGTGCTGAACCTGATGGGTCGTCCACATACGGTGCTGGAGTATAAGTCCACCATCCGCAAGCTGCGTGAAGCGCGCCCGGATATCCAGATTAGCTCCGACTTTATCGTCGGCTTCCCTGGCGAAACCGCTGATGACTTCGAGCGCACCATGAAGCTCATCGGCGAGGTGAATTTCGACGTCAGCTACAGCTTTATCTTCTCTGCGCGCCCGGGCACCCCTGCGGCCGATATGGTTGATGATGTACCGGAAGAAGAGAAAAAGCAGCGTCTGTATATTCTACAGGAGCGTATCAACCAGCAGGCCAACGCCTGGAGTCGTCGCATGCTCGGCACTGTCCAGCGTATTCTGGTGGAAGGCACCTCCCGTAAGAGCATCATGGAACTGTCTGGTCGAACCGAAAATAACCGCGTGGTGAATTTTGAAGGCACCCCGGACATGATCGGTAAGTTTGTGGACGTCGAGATTGTCGAAGTGCTCACGAACTCGCTGCGCGGGAAGGTGGTACGCACTGAGGATGAAATGGGTCTGCGAATTGCACAGACTCCGGAATCCGTTATCTCTCGCACCCGCAAGGTCAACGACTCTGGCGTAGGTATTTACCAGCCGTGATCCTCCTGGCCTGCCTGTCCGGCAGGCCTTGTATTTCCTCTCATCACCCCCAATATCTACCGCAACGCTTGCGCCTTTATTCTGTGGCGTGAATAATTTCGGTAATGACCGTTTTATTACGCCGTGTGGCCACAGGTCAGTTAACCAATTAAAGAGGAACAGTTTGAACATAGATACGCGTGAAATTAGCCTTGAGCCCGCAGACAACGCTCGCCTGCTGAGCCTGTGCGGGCCGTTTGATGACAACATCAAACAACTGGAGCGACGTCTGGGTATCGAAATCAATCGTCGCGATAACCATTTCAAACTCACCGGACGCCCAATCTGCGTCAACGCCGCGGCAGATATTCTCCGCAGCCTGTATGTTGATACCGCCCCGATGCGCGGTGAGATCCAGGACATTGAACCTGAACAGATCCACCTGGCCATCAAAGAGGCGCGCGTGCTTGAGCAGAGCGCGGAGAGCGTGCCGGACTATGGCAAAGCCATCAACATCAAAACTAAACGCGGCGTGATTAAGCCTCGTACCCCGAACCAGGCGCAGTACATCGCCAATATTCTCGACCATGACATCACCTTCGGCGTGGGCCCGGCGGGTACGGGTAAAACCTATCTGGCCGTTGCTGCTGCGGTCGATGCGCTTGAGCGTCAGGAGATCCGCCGTATCCTGCTGACCCGCCCTGCTGTTGAAGCCGGTGAAAAACTGGGCTTCCTGCCGGGCGATCTGAGCCAGAAGGTCGACCCGTATCTGCGCCCGCTGTATGACGCGCTGTTCGAAATGCTCGGCTTCGAGAAAGTTGAAAAGCTCATCGAGCGTAACGTGATTGAAGTGGCCCCGCTGGCCTACATGCGTGGCCGTACGCTTAACGACGCGTTCATCATTCTGGATGAGAGCCAGAACACCACTATCGAACAGATGAAGATGTTCCTGACGCGTATTGGCTTTAACTCGAAAGCGGTTATCACCGGTGACGTCACCCAGATTGACCTGCCGCGTAACACCAAATCGGGTCTGCGTCACGCCATCGAAGTCCTGGCCGAGGTAGAGGAAATCAGCTTCAACTTCTTCCACAGTGAAGACGTGGTACGCCATCCGGTGGTCGCGCGTATCGTTAACGCTTATGAGGCCTGGGAAGAGGCAGATCAGAAGCGCAGGGCCGAACTGGCCGCAGAACGTAAGCGCGAAGCGCAGGAGCATGAACAGAAATGAGTCAGGTGATCCTCGATTTACAGCTGGCCTGTGAAGATAATTCCGGCATGCCAGAAGAGGCACAGTTTCAGAAATGGCTGGATGCCGTTATCCCCCAGTTTCAGGAAGAATCAGAGGTCACGATTCGCCTGGTGGATGAAGCAGAAAGCCATGAGCTCAACCTGACCTACCGCGGGAAAGATAAGCCGACCAACGTGCTCTCTTTCCCGTTCGAAGCCCCTCCGGGCATTGAGATGCCGCTGCTGGGCGATCTGATCATCTGCCGTCAGGTGGTTGAGCAGGAAGCCAAAGAGCAGCAAAAGCCGCTGGAAGCGCACTGGGCACACATGGTGGTGCACGGTAGCCTGCATCTTCTGGGTTACGACCATATTGAAGATGACGAAGCGGAAGAGATGGAATCCCTCGAGACAGAGATAATGCTTGCTCTGGGCTATGAGGATCCGTACATTGCCGAGAAAGAATAGTCAGTCACTGACTACCATGCCGCCGCGCAGGGACATAGCGCGGCGGTTAACGTTGAACTAACAAGAGAACCCTTAACAAACGCCATGAGCGACGACAATTCACACAGTAGCGACACGACAACCACTAAAAAGGGATTTTTCTCCCTCATTCTGAACCAGCTTTTCCACGGCGAACCGAAAAACCGTGATGAACTGCTGGAGCTGATTCGTGATTCCGGGCAGAACGACCTTATCGACGAAGATACGCGCGAAATGCTCGAAGGGGTGATGGACATCGCCGACCAGCGCGTCCGCGACATCATGATCCCCCGCTCGCAGATGATTACCCTGAAACGCAACCAGACGCTGGACGAGTGCCTCGATGTGATTATCGAATCGGCTCACTCACGTTTCCCGGTCATCAGCGAAGATAAAGATCACATTGAAGGGATTTTGATGGCGAAAGATCTGCTGCCGTTTATGCGCAGCGATGCCGAAGCCTTCAGTATGGAAAAGGTGTTACGCCCGGCCGTGGTTGTGCCGGAAAGTAAGCGTGTGGATCGGATGCTGAAGGAGTTTCGCTCCCAGCGCTATCACATGGCGATTGTTATTGATGAATTTGGTGGCGTTTCCGGTCTGGTCACAATCGAAGACATCCTTGAGCTGATCGTGGGCGAAATCGAAGACGAGTATGACGAAGAAGAGGATATCGACTTCCGTCAGCTGAGCCGCCACACCTGGACCGTGCGCGCGCTGGCCTCCATTGAAGACTTCAACGATACCTTTGGCACCAGCTTCAGCGATGAAGAAGTGGACACCATTGGTGGTCTGGTGATGCAGGCCTTCGGCCATCTTCCGGCCCGCGGTGAAACCGTTGACATCGATGGTTACCAGTTCAAGGTCGCAATGGCTGACAGCCGACGTATTATTCAGGTTCACGTCAGAATGCCGGACGACTCACCGGTGCCAAAACTGGAAGATTAATGTAAATGGCATTTGCCCCACTCTTTGAACGCCAGCGCGTCCGTTTGCTGCTGGCGCTGTTACTCGGAGCCAGCGGTACGCTGGCTTTTTCTCCTTACGATATCTGGCCAGCCGCTATTCTCTCCCTGATGGGGCTACAGGGGCTTACCCTGAACCGTCGTCCGGTACAGGCCGCGGCCATCGGCTACTTCTGGGGGCTGGGACTGTTTGGCTCTGGTATCAACTGGGTCTACGTCAGTATCGCGCAATTTGGCGGAATGCCGGGGCCGGTTAACGTCTTCCTGGTTGTGCTGCTCGCCGCCTATCTTTCGCTCTACACTGGCCTGTTCGCGGGCATCCTGTCTCGCCTGTGGCCAAAAACGACCTGGCTGCGCGTGGCGATAGCGGCACCCGTTGTCTGGCAAATCACCGAATTTCTGCGCGGCTGGGTACTGACCGGCTTCCCGTGGTTGCAGTTCGGCTATAGCCAGGTAGACGGCCCGCTGAAAGGCCTGGCCCCGGTCATGGGCGTGGAAGCCATCAACTTCCTGTTGATGATCGTCAGCGGCCTGCTGGTGCTGGCCCTGGTGACACGTAACTGGAAGCCGCTGGTTGCCGCGTTAATCCTGTTTGCCCTGCCCTTCCCGCTGCGTTATATCCAGTGGTTTACGCTGGAGCCCGCGCGCGCCACGCAGGTTTCTCTGGTCCAGGGCGATATCCCGCAGTCCCTGAAATGGGATGAGAATCAGCTGCTGAACACGCTGAAAATCTACGCCAACGCCACTGAAAAGGTGATGGGCAAATCGCAGCTCATCATCTGGCCTGAGTCTGCGATCCCAGACCTGGAGATCAATCAGCAGCCCTTCCTGAAGATGATGGACGATCTGCTGCGCGCACGCGGCAGTACGCTGATCACCGGAATTGTGGATGCGCGTCTCAATCAGCAGAACCGCTATGACACGTACAACACGATCATTACGCTCGGTAAGGGCAGCGAATACAGCTATACCTCCACCAATCGTTACAACAAAAACCACCTTGTACCGTTTGGCGAATTTGTTCCGCTGGAGTCTATTCTGCGCCCACTGGCACCGTTCTTTGATTTGCCGATGTCCTCATTCAGCCGGGGCCCTTACGTTCAGCCGCAGCTGCATGCGCACGGTTTTGCCCTGACGGCCGCCATTTGCTACGAGATTATCCTCGGCGAGCAGGTGCGCGATAATTTCCGCCCGGACACCGACTATCTGCTGACCATCTCAAACGATGCGTGGTTCGGTAAATCGATTGGTCCGTGGCAGCACTTCCAGATGGCGCGAATGCGTTCTCTGGAGCTGGCGCGTCCGTTGCTGCGCAGCACCAATAACGGCATTACCGCCGTGATTGGTCCGCAGGGTGAAATCCAGGCCATGATCCCGCAATTTACCCGTGAGGTGCTGACTACTAACGTCACGCCAACTACCGGGCTCACCCCTTACGCGCGCACCGGGAACTGGCCGCTGTGGATTTTGACCGTGCTGTTCGGCTTTGGCGCAGTGCTGATGAGCCTGCGTCAGCGTCGTAAATAACCTTACCTTCTGTTGCCGGGTGGCGGCTACGCCTTACCCGGCCTGCTCTCCGGCGCCGGCGCCACCCGACAATTTCCTCCCAAACTTCAATTCTGGCACGCCTGTTGCTTTGTTTAATTACATCAACGCTGTCTGGCTTAACGTGCAACCTTGTCGCACCAGCGTAGATCATCGGTAGCACCGAAATGGTGCAACGAGGGATTATTGCCTCTGAATGGTGCGGCGCGCTTCGCAAAAATAAACAATAACGCAGCAAAATCTTTACATTAAGCCAGACTAAATGTTAACAAGCTTGCATAACACTGCACTCGCATTGCGCGAGATATAACAACATCACAATGGGTATCTATGCGTCACTGGCGCTGATAAGAAAGGAGTTGGGTATGCAATTACGTAAACTGGCCACAGCAATGCTGGTTATGGGAATGTCTGCGGGGGTTGTCCACGCTGAAGACGCTCCGGCAGCAGGAAGCACTCTCGACAAGATTGCCAAAAACGGCGTGATCGTGGTCGGCCACCGTGAATCTTCTGTCCCGTTCTCTTACTACGACAACACGCAAAAAGTCGTGGGCTATTCACAGGATTACTCCAACGCCATCGTTGAAGCCGTGAAGAAAAAGTTGAACAAACCTGACCTGCAAGTGAAGCTGATCCCCATCACTTCACAGAACCGTATTCCTCTGCTGCAAAACGGCACATTTGATTTTGAATGTGGCTCAACCACCAACAACCTTGAGCGTCAGAAACAGGCCGCTTTCTCGGACACCATCTTCGTTGTGGGCACCCGCCTGCTGACGAAGAAAGGCGGCGACATCAAAGATTTTGCTGACCTGAAAGGCAAAGCGGTTGTCGTGACCTCCGGTACCACGTCCGAAGTGCTGCTGCACAAGCTGAACGACGAGAAGAAAATGGACATGCGCATCATCAGCGCGAAAGACCATGGCGACTCCTTCCGTACCCTGGAAAGCGGCCGTGCCGTCGCGTTTATGATGGATGACGCTCTGCTGGCAGGCGAGCGCGCCAAGGCGAAGAAACCAGACAACTGGGAAATCGTCGGTACCGCCCAGTCGAAAGAAGCCTACGGCTGTATGCTGCGTAAAGGTGACGAGGACTTCAAGAAACTGATCGATGACACCATCGCTCAGGCGCAAACCTCCGGCGAAGCGGCAAAATGGTTCGACAAATGGTTCAAGAACCCAATTCCACCAAAAAACCTGAACATGAACTTTGAACTGTCTGACGACATGAAAGCGCTGTTCAAATCACCAAACGACAAAGCTCTTAACTAATTAGAACGACAGGGGCGGGATCTCCTGCCCTCTCGATTGTCGGGAAGCATGGACAGACTATACGTTGAGTGGTCGTTCCCCACTCAGCGCAAAAATTGAGCTTCTCACCAATCTTCGAGGGTAGCGCTGCTACCCTTTTTTTTCTGGAGTTTACTATGTCAATTGACTGGAACTGGGGCATCTTTCTGCAACAAGCCCCGTTCGGCAACACCACCTATCTCGGCTGGCTGTGGAGCGGCTTTCAGGTTACCGTTGCATTATCGATAACGGCGTGGATTATCGCGTTTCTTGTCGGTTCGCTGTTCGGTATTCTGCGTACCGTCCCTAACCGTTTTCTCTCTTCGATTGGCACGCTCTATGTGGAACTGTTCCGTAACGTTCCGCTGATCGTGCAGTTCTTTACCTGGTATCTGGTGATCCCGGAACTGCTGCCGGAAGATCTCGGCATGTGGTTTAAGGCCGAGCTGGATCCTAACGTACAATTTTTTGTCTCCTCTATGCTGTGTCTGGGGCTGTTCACCGCTGCGCGCGTCTGCGAGCAGGTACGTGCCGCCATACAGTCACTGCCGCGCGGGCAAAAGAATGCGGCACTGGCGATGGGCCTGACTCTGCCTCAGGCCTACCGTTACGTACTGCTGCCGAACGCTTACCGCGTCATCGTTCCGCCGATGACGTCCGAAATGATGAACCTGGTAAAAAACTCGGCTATCGCCTCAACCATTGGTCTGGTAGATATGGCGGCGCAGGCGGGCAAACTGCTGGATTATTCCGCTCACGCATGGGAATCCTTCACGGCGATCACGCTCGCCTATGTTCTGATTAACGCATTTATCATGCTGGTGATGAACCTGGTTGAACGCAAAGTACGCCTGCCGGGCAATCTGGGGGGCAAATAAATGTACGATTTTGACTGGAGTTCCATTGTTCCCTCCATGCCCTATCTGCTGGATGGACTGGCAATCACCTTAAAGATCACCGTTATCGCCATTATCGTCGGTATTGTCTGGGGCACCCTGCTGGCAGTGATGCGCCTGTCGAGCTTTAAGCCGCTCGCCTGGTTTGCCACGGCTTACGTTAACGTGTTCCGCTCCATTCCACTGGTCATGGTGCTGCTGTGGTTTTATCTGATTGTTCCCGGCTTTTTACAGAACGTACTGGGACTGTCGCCAAAGACCGATATCCGCCTGATCTCTGCCATGGTGGCGTTTTCCATGTTTGAAGCCGCCTACTACTCAGAGATCATCCGCGCCGGTATTCAGAGTATCTCGCGCGGGCAGTCCAGCGCTGCGCTGGCGCTCGGTATGACGCACTGGCAGTCTATGAAGCTCATTATTCTGCCGCAGGCGTTTCGCGCCATGGTTCCGCTGCTGCTGACGCAGGGCATCGTCCTGTTCCAGGATACCTCCCTGGTCTACGTGCTGAGTCTGGCAGACTTCTTCCGTACCGCCTCCACCATTGGCGAACGTGACGGAACGCAGGTTGAGATGATCCTCTTCGCGGGCGGGGTCTATTTTGTGATTAGTTTAAGCGCATCGCTGTTGGTCAGCTGGCTGAAGAAAAGGACGGTATAATGATTTCCCTGAAAAATGTTTCTAAATGGTATGGGCACTTTCAGGTGCTGACCGACTGCTCAACAGAAGTGAAAAAAGGCGATGTGGTGGTGGTCTGCGGCCCGTCCGGTTCCGGTAAGTCCACGCTTATCAAAACCGTTAATGGGCTGGAACCTGTCCAGCAGGGCGAGATTGTCGTTAACGGCACCAAAGTGAATGACCGCAAAACCAACCTTGCCCAGCTTCGCTCCCACGTAGGGATGGTGTTCCAGCATTTTGAGCTGTTCCCTCACCTCTCCATCATTGAGAACCTGACGCTGGCGCAGGTGAAAGTGCTGAAGCGCGACAAAAAAGCGGCGCGCGAAAAGGGCCTGAAGTTGCTGGAACGCGTCGGGCTGTCTGCACATGCGGATAAGTTCCCGGCGCAGCTTTCGGGCGGCCAACAGCAGCGTGTGGCAATCGCGCGTGCGCTGTGCATGGATCCGGTGGCTATGCTGTTTGATGAGCCGACGTCCGCGCTCGATCCTGAGATGATCAACGAAGTACTGGACGTCATGGTGGAGCTGGCGCACGAAGGGATGACCATGATGGTGGTGACGCACGAAATGGGCTTCGCCCGTAAAGTGGCCAACCGCGTGATCTTCATGGATGAAGGGAAAATTGTTGAAGACTCACCAAAAGAAGAGTTCTTCGCAAATCCTAAATCTGAACGTGCAAAAGACTTCCTCGCCAAAATCCTGCATTAATCTTTTTAGTGCGCAATCTGCGGATTGCGCACTGCTTCACGATTTAGATCTCTTTTTCTATTCGGCTTCAAATCACAGCGTTAACCTTGTCACAAATAATGCTGAGAATGGAGAACGCTATGGCACAGCCAATTATTCTCGACTGCGATCCGGGTCATGATGACGCGATCGCACTCGTCCTTGCTCTTGCTTCCCCTGAACTGGACGTAAAAGCTGTCACCTCCTCCGCCGGAAACCAGACGCCGGATAAAACCTTGCGAAACGTGTTGCGCATGTTGACGCTGCTGAAACGCACCGATATTCCTGTCGCAGGTGGCGCCGTTAAGCCGCTGATGCGCGAGCTGATCATTGCGGATAACGTTCACGGTGAAAGTGGGCTGGATGGTCCGGCGCTGCCGGAGCCGGATTTCGCACCGCAAAACTGCACTGCCGTCGAGCTCATGGCGAAGGTGCTGCGTGAGAGCGCAGAGCCCGTGACGCTGGTGGCTACCGGCCCGCAGACCAACGTAGCGCTGCTGCTGAACAGCCATCCTGAACTGCACAGCAACATCGCCCGTATCGTCATCATGGGCGGGGCAATGGGGCTGGGGAACTGGACGCCAGCAGCAGAGTTCAACATCTTCGTTGACCCGGAAGCCGCGGAAATCGTCTTCCAGTCGGGCCTGCCGATTGTGATGGCGGGGCTGGACGTTACCCACCGCGCACAAATTATGGCGCAGGACATCGAACGATTCCGTTCTGTGGGCAACCCGGTTGCAACGACCGTGGCAGAGCTGCTCGACTTCTTTATGGAGTATCACAAAGCCGAGAAGTGGGGCTTCCACGGCGCCCCGCTGCATGACCCATGCACCATCGCCTGGCTGCTGAAGCCGGAAATGTTTACCACGGTCGAGCGTTGGGTTGGTGTGGAAACACAGGGGAAATATACCCAGGGAATGACGGTGGTGGACTATTACTCGCTAACGGGAAACAAGCCGAATACCACGGTGATGGTGGATATCGATCGGGAAGCGTTTGTGGATTTGCTGGCGGAGCGGCTGGCTTATTATATGTAGTCCGAAAAAACAGTACATTATTGGGCATTTTAGGCGGTTCTGCTGCCTAATGCCCTTATCATGCCTCCCTCACACTAAAAACCTCATTAAATAAAACAAGCAAGAAAAAACAGAACGCTTTTATTTGATAATAGCTAAACCATTAGCCCCACCCATTTGTCACAATTATTATTACTTGCTACTGATTCACTCCTCATATAAAAACAATGAATTCTTTTATGGATACTTTCAAAAGTGAGATAAACATCACTTTGCTTCGCAAGGACATGTTCGATGATCGAATGAACATAGCAAGGGAGCACGTTATGTATTACAGCGAAGAAATTATTAAGCAACCTGGAACTGACAAAGAGCTATCTGTGCGGTTAGATAAAGCGTTAATAGGCGTTAAAGAAGTCGTACAAGATTATGTAAATGGTCTTGGCGATGCCACAACACGCTTACTTTATTATACATCCTGTCTTACAGAAAATTATCAAGATGTTTGTAAAAAACTTGGTTCTGAAGATGTCAGATTTATTTGCGCTCTATATGAACTAGTCAAACATAGAAATGTTATGTTTCGAATGTTGAATATATATATAGAAACCCTCTTAAAAATATAAAAGCGATGTAGAAAAGAAAACAATCCTTGAAAACTTAACGCCATTCGCCAAAAACTATTCCATTAAATACATTTCAAAAATGGTTTGATTTACTCTATAACATCATACATATGCTACGGAAACAAAATGAATTTATTTGTTCAGAATGCATTAATGAAAAAAATAGGAAGCAGAGTTGGGTGGGTCATAGGAGGACTGAATATTTATGGGATTGTACAACGTGCTGCTGATAGCGCAGATAATCTCAAAAATTTCTGCCCAATATTTTATTACGCCTTATATAGAGAGGGGTTAGAAATGATGTATTTCTTGATCGAACCCATGATCATGAAGTCTGGCTATCTAAATATTAGCACAGCATCTGATGAAGAAATTGTCAGAGCACTTAAGAGAATGATGTGAAAATGCTTAATTTGATGAATAATCTATTAAGAAGATGTATCAGGCGTTTTTATAATAGTATCAAAGATGATTGCATCAACAATATTATAGGCTGTGGAATAATTTTCCTTATAGCCATAATCTCCATTTTGGTTTCTATTTTTGTCGATAATAACAAAATTACATTTGGAATTATCACCTTGATAGTAACACTAACACTTTCACTAATATTTTTTTTCAAAGGGAAAGAATGAAATGACTATCCCGGCACATATTTGGCTCATCGATGACAATGGCTCACCTTTGACAGGAGAGTGTTTAATGCCATCACGATTGGGTTCCACTGAGCTTAAGTCCTTTAATCATTCGGTATGGATTCCTACAGACCATAATACAGGGAAACTGACTGGAACACGTCTTCATGTACCGATTAGATTTGAAAAAGAGATAGACCGGCTCACACCCTATCTATTCAGAGCCGTATGCGAAGGAAGAATACTGATTGAAGCTTTAATAAAAATGTATAAAATTAATGATGCAGGAATAGAACTGGAATATTTCAATATAAAGCTGGAAAATGTAAAGATAACTCAAATCTCCCCCGTTCTATTTCCAGTAGGTATTGCAAGTAAACATATGGAAGAAGTTGAAATTCGCTATGAGTCTATAGAATGGAAGTACACTGAAGGAAACATAATGTAAAAAGACTCGTGGAATGAAAGGGTCACAGCCTAAAGAGGGTGGAAATCTTTCGGGAAACGTTTGGATATTTACTGGCGGAGCGGCTGGCTTATTATTCTGCGGCCTGATGCCCTCACCCCGACCCTCTCCCACAGGGAGAGGGTGCAAACAGTTTTGCTTTTACCTACGGCTCAAACGGCCGACGCTGGAACTGGTCGTGCCCGCACTTCGGACACAGCGACAACACCTCCGGCGTATAAACGGCAATATGGTGGTGGCACTTCTCACACACCAGGTTCCCCAGCCCCACTACTTCGCCGCTGTGATAGACACCGTGGTGGTTTAAATCCTGGAACACCTCGCGCCACTCCAGTTGAGTTTTATCGGTAATATCCGCCAGCTCCTGCCACAGGCTCTCTTTAATTACCCGCATAAAAACACTGTCGGCGATCTCGTCCTGGCTCTCTTCATAGCTTCGCGCGAACTCCTCCAGGTCGCGGCGCACGGCGCGCGTTACCTCTTCCACTTCGGTTCGCGTTAACTCACCCGTTTGCGTCACGCGTGCGCGTGCCTGTTCGACCAGCGCGTCGATATCACGCTCGCCGTTACGCAGCCGTTCCGTCAGAGTCGCTAACAGTTCACGGTAAAATTGAGCAACCTTGTTCATCATTTTGCCTCCCGGGTAAGTAACTGTCTCTAATAATAGACCTTATTTCGTCGCCGCTTTGTCAGGTGAAGCACAGACCCGGTAAAATTCCTGCAAAGTGCATTTGCGTGAAAGGCTGTTTTGACGCGGGCGTTTGGGCTATGCTATGCGGATCTGAATTACCACATCCATTGGCTACATTTGTAGCTGTATTGAACACAGGACCACTGGCTGCCATGCAAGAGCAATACCGCCCGGAAGAGATAGAATCAAAAGTCCAGCAACACTGGGACGAGAAGCGCACCTTTGAAGTAACCGAAGACGAGAGCAAAGAGAAGTATTACTGCCTGTCGATGCTTCCCTATCCTTCTGGTCGACTACACATGGGCCACGTGCGTAACTACACCATCGGTGACGTGATTGCACGCTACCAGCGCATGCTGGGCAAAAACGTTCTTCAGCCTATCGGCTGGGATGCGTTCGGCCTGCCTGCTGAAGGCGCGGCGGTGAAAAACAACACGGCACCGGCTCCGTGGACGTACGACAACATCGCGTACATGAAAAACCAGCTGAAAATGCTGGGCTTCGGCTATGACTGGAGCCGCGAGCTGGCAACCTGTACCCCGGAATACTACCGCTGGGAGCAGAAATTCTTCACCGAGCTGTATAAAAAAGGCCTGGTGTACAAGAAGACCTCTGCCGTTAACTGGTGCCCAAATGACCAGACCGTTCTCGCGAACGAACAGGTTATCGATGGCTGCTGCTGGCGCTGCGACACCAAAGTAGAGCGTAAAGAGATCCCGCAGTGGTTTATCAAAATCACCGCCTACGCTGACGAACTGCTGAACGATCTGGACAATCTGGACCACTGGCCAGATACCGTTAAGACCATGCAGCGCAACTGGATCGGCCGTTCCGAAGGTGTGGAAATTACCTTCAACGTTGAGAACTACGATCAAACCCTGACCGTCTACACCACCCGCCCGGACACCTTCATGGGCGCGACCTACCTGGCCGTGGCCGCAGGTCACCCGCTGGCGCAGAAAGCGGCAGAAAACAATCCAGAACTGGCGACCTTTATCGACGAATGCCGCAACACGAAAGTGGCCGAAGCCGACATGGCGACGATGGAGAAAAAAGGCGTTGATACCGGCTTCAAAGCGATCCACCCGCTGACGGGCGAAGCGATCCCTGTCTGGGCCGCCAACTTCGTACTGATGGAATACGGCACAGGCGCCGTGATGGCCGTGCCGGGTCACGACCAGCGCGACTACGAATTTGCCACCAAATACGGCCTGACCATCAAGCCTGTTATTCTTGCTGCTGACGGCTCTGAACCCGATCTCTCTGAGCAAGCGCTGACTGAAAAAGGCACCCTGTTTAACTCCGGTGAGTTCAGCGGCCTGAGCTTTGAAGAGGGCTTCAACGCCATCGCCGACAAGCTGGCCTCCCTGGGCGTGGGCGAGCGTAAAGTGAACTACCGTCTGCGCGACTGGGGCGTTTCCCGTCAGCGTTACTGGGGTGCGCCAATCCCAATGGTGACGCTGGAAGATGGTACCGTGATGCCAACGCCAGAAGATCAGCTGCCGGTGATCCTGCCGGAAGACGTGGTCATGGACGGCATCACCAGCCCGATCAAAGCCGATCCTGAGTGGGCGAAAACCACCGTCAACGGTCAGCCAGCGCTGCGTGAAACCGACACCTTTGACACCTTTATGGAATCCTCCTGGTACTATGCGCGCTACACCTGCCCGCAGTACAAAGAAGGCATGCTGGATTCTGATGCAGCAAACTACTGGCTGCCGGTAGACATTTACATCGGTGGCATTGAACACGCCATCATGCACCTGCTCTACTTCCGCTTCTTCCACAAACTGATGCGTGACGCAGGCCTGGTCAACTCCGACGAGCCGGCAAAACAGCTGCTGTGTCAGGGTATGGTGCTGGCAGATGCGTTCTACTACGTTGGCGCGAACGGCGAGCGTAACTGGGTTTCTCCGGTTGATGCGATTGTCGAGCGCGACGAGAAAGGCCGTATCGTGAAGGCGAAAGACGCTGAAGGTCATGAACTGGTTTATACCGGCATGAGCAAGATGTCCAAGTCTAAAAATAACGGCATCGACCCGCAGGTGATGGTTGAGCGTTATGGTGCGGATACCGTGCGTCTGTTCATGATGTTCGCCTCCCCGGCAGATATGACCCTTGAGTGGCAGGAATCCGGCGTTGAAGGGGCCAACCGCTTCCTGAAGCGCGTCTGGAAACTGGTTTACGAGCACACCTCTCAGGGCGATGCGCCAGCGCTGAACGTAGCTGCACTGACTGAAGATCAACAGGCGCTGCGTCGTGATGTTCATAAAACCATTGCGAAAGTCACCGATGATATTGGTCGTCGTCAGACCTTCAATACCGCAATTGCGGCTATTATGGAACTGATGAACAAGCTGGCGAAAGCCCCGCAGGATGGCGAGCAGGATCGCGCGTTAATGCGTGAAGCGCTGCTGGCGGTCGTTCGCATGCTGAACCCGTTCACGCCGCACGTTAGCTTTACCCTGTGGCAGGAGCTGAAAGGCGAAGGCGATATCGACAATGCGCCGTGGCCAGTGGCGGATGAATCCGCTATGGTGGAAAACACCACGCTGGTGGTGGTGCAGGTTAACGGTAAAGTGCGCGGTAAAATTACCGTCGCGGTCGACGCAACCGAAGAACAGGTTCGCGAGCGCGCAGGCCAGGAGCATCTGGTCGCGAAATACCTTGAGGGCGTTACCGTACGTAAAGTGATCTACGTACCTGGTAAATTGCTGAATCTGGTCGTTGGCTAAGCGCGGGAGGAAACGTGCGACAACTGGCAACAATACTCTTATCTCTGGCGGTGCTTGTCACCGCTGGCTGCGGCTGGCACCTGCGCAACACCACGGCAGTGCCTGCGCAGATGAAAACGATGATCTTCGACTCATCCGATCCGAACGGACCGCTGAGCCGGGCCATTCGTAACCAGCTGCGTTTGAACGATGTTAAGCTGATCGAGAAGGGAACCCTACGTCAGGATGTTCCTTCGCTCCGTGTCCTGAAATCAACGCTGTCACAAGATACGGCCTCGATCTTCCAGGATGGGCGGACGGCGGAATATCAGATGGTGCTAACCGTTGATGCGGCCGTCTTGATGCCAGGTAAAGATATTTACCCTATCAATACCAAAGTCTACCGCTCGTTCTTCGATAACCCGCAGACGGCGCTGGCAAAAGACGCCGAACAGCAGATTATCATCAAGGAAATGTATGATAAGGCCGCGGAACAGCTGATCCGCAGGCTGCCTGCCATTGCCGCGTCGACGAAAAAAGGCGCTGACGTTATCGAAACACCGGATGCCAGCACGCCGGATATGCCAACGTCTCTGGGTAACTGATGATCAGGTTGTATCCTGAACAACTCCGCGCGCAGCTCAACGAAGGGCTGCGCGCGGCCTATCTGCTACTCGGCAACGACCCCCTGTTACTACAGGAAAGCCTTGATGCGGTTCGCCATGCGGCAGCCGCGCAGGGTTTCGATGAGCATCATACGTTCCAGATCGATAACAGTACCGACTGGAACGCTATCTTCTCGCTTTGTCAGGCCATGAGCCTGTTTGCCTCTCGTCAGACAATCCAGATCCTGCTGCCTGAGAATGGTCCTAACGCTGCCATCAATGAACAGCTGGCTATGCTGGTGAGTTTGTTACACGGCGATCTGCTGCTTATCGTACGCGGCAACAAACTCACAAAAGCGCAGGAAAACGCTGCCTGGTTTACCCGGCTAACCCCCAGTGCGGTGCTTGTCTCCTGCCAGACTCCAGAGCAGGCGCATCTGCCAAAATGGGTTGCCGCGCGAGCAAAGCAGCACAATTTGCAGCTGGATGAGGCCGCCAGTCAGCTCCTGTGCTACTGCTACGAAGGCAACCTTCTGGCACTGGCGCAGGCGCTGGACAGGCTCGCCCTGCTGTGGCCCGATGGCAAGCTGACGCTGCCGCGCGTGGAACAGGCGGTGAATGATGCCGCGCACTTTACCCCCTTCCACTGGGTTGATGCGCTGCTGTCGGCGAAAAGTAAACGTGCTCTGCACATCCTGCAACAGCTGCGCCTGGAAGGGAGTGAGCCGGTCATCCTTCTCCGTACGCTCCAGCGCGAATTACTGCTGCTGAACAACCTTAAACGCCAGTCAGCACACACGCCCCTGCGCGCCTTATTCGACAAACATCGCGTCTGGCAAAACCGTCGGGCGATGACCACGGAGGCGATAAACCGCCTGAGCCAGGAGCAGTTGCGTCAGGCAGTGCAACTTCTGATGCGCGCCGAACTGACGTTAAAACAGGATTACGGTCAGTTTGTCTGGGCGGAGCTGGAGAGTCTCTCTTTGCTGCTCTGCCATAAGGCTCTGGCAGACGTATTTATCGATGGGTGATATGCATTCTTTACAGGCAATGTATGGCGGGACCTTCGACCCGGTGCACTATGGGCATCTTAAGCCGGTAGAAATCCTCGCGAATTTGATTGGCTTGCAGCGGGTGATCATCATGCCCAACAATGTTCCGCCGCACCGTCCTCAGCCAGAAGCAACCAGCGGGCAGCGTAAAGCGATGCTCGCGCTGGCTATCGCCGATAAGCCTCTCTTCACACTGGATGAGCGTGAACTGCGTAGAGATACCCCTTCCTGGACATCGCAAACGCTGCGGGAGTGGCGCGCTGAGCAGGGGCCCATGAAACCGTTGGCGTTTATCATCGGCCAGGATTCCTTGCTCAACTTTCCCAGCTGGTACCAGTACGAAACCATTCTGGAAAACAGTCATCTGCTGGTCTGCCGCCGTCCGGGCTACCCGCTGACCATGCGCGACGCGCAGCATCAGCAGTGGCTTGACGCACATCTGACGGACAATATAGAAGACCTGCACAGTCTCCCCGCCGGGAAAATTTACCTCGCTGAAACGCCGTGGTTTGATATTTCCGCGACCCTCATCCGCGAGCGTCTCCAGCAGGGTTTAGACTGTGACGATCTCCTCCCCTCGCCCGTGCTGGCCTATATCCATGCGCACGGTCTGTATCAGAAAAGTACAGATGTCTGAGCATCGCCGGCGAAATTGTCCGTTAATGATTATCCTGCCTTGACAGGCTAAGCCATACTGATATCCTCCGCTGCCAGACTTTCCCGCCGATCGCTGCTTTACAGAAATTGTTTTACAAAAATGGCGATGCAATCTCAGGCGGAGGGTGGGATGATACCCGCCTTCAAAAGCCGGGCGGTGACATTTGTCCCGCGACTGGCGTCAGTTCAGGTATACTGACTGGCCACGAATTCATAGTTGTACAATCTCATTCACCCAGGGGGAAAACTTGCAGGGTAAAGCACTCCAGGATTTTGTTATCGACAAAATTGATGACCTGAAAGGTCAGGACATCATCGCTATCGACGTTAAGGGTAAATCCAGCATCACCGACTGCATGATCATCTGCACCGGCACCTCAACTCGTCACGTTGTTTCGATTGCTGACCATGTTGTTCAGGAATCGCGCGCGGCAGGGCTGCTTCCGCTGGGCGTTGAAGGTGAAGCGACCGCTGACTGGGTGGTTGTCGATCTCGGCGATGTGATTGTCCACGTCATGCAGGAAGAGAGTCGTCGCCTGTATGAGCTGGAAAAACTCTGGGGTTAATGCGTGAAGTTGCAACTGGTCGCCGTCGGCACCAAAATGCCGGACTGGGTACAAACCGGTTTTACTGAGTATCTGCGTCGTTTCCCAAAAGATATGCCGTTCGAACTGGTGGAGATCCCAGCAGGAAAGCGCGGCAAGAACGCAGATATCAAACGTATTCTCGATAAAGAGGGAGAGCTGATGCTGGCTGCCGCAGGCAAAAACCGCATCGTGACCCTCGATATCCCGGGCAAACCCTGGGATACGCCGCAGCTGGCGCACGAACTGGAGCGCTGGAAGCAGGATGGTCGGGACGTCAGTCTGTTGATTGGCGGACCAGAGGGGTTATCTCCCGCCTGCAAAGCGGCAGCAGAACAAAGTTGGTCACTCTCGGCGCTGACGCTGCCCCACCCGCTTGTACGGGTTCTCGTGGCAGAAAGTTTGTATCGCGCATGGAGCATCACTACCAACCACCCTTATCACCGCGAGTAATGACTGACCAGGGTAATTTAAGCAGCGGATGAAACTACAGAATTCTTTTCGCGACTATACGGCTGAGTCCGCGCTGTTTGTGCGCCGGGCGCTGGTCGCCTTTACGGGGATTTTGCTGCTTACCGGCGTGCTGATCGCCAACCTCTATAATCTGCAAATTGTCCGCTATACCGATTACCAGACCCGCTCAAACGAAAACCGTATCAAGCTGGTGCCCATTGCGCCCAGCCGCGGCATTATCTACGATCGTAACGGCACGCCGCTGGCGCTTAATCGCACCATCTACCAGATAGAGATGATGCCCGAGAAAGTGGATAACGTGCAGGATACCCTGAACGCGCTGAGAAGCGTTGTCGACCTGACTGATGACGATATCGCTGCGTTCAAAAAAGAGCGCGCACGTTCTCACCGCTTCACCTCCATTCCGGTAAAAACCAACCTGACAGAAGTGCAGGTCGCCCGTTTTGCCGTTAACCAGTACCGTTTCCCCGGAGTGGAAGTCAAAGGCTATAAACGCCGCTACTATCCTTACGGCTCCGCGCTGACGCACGTCATTGGTTACGTCTCCAAAATCAACGATAAAGACGTCGAACGCCTTGATAAAGACGGCAAGCTGGCTAACTACGCCGCAACCCATGATATTGGCAAGCTGGGGATCGAACGTTATTACGAAGATGTGCTGCACGGTCAGACCGGGTATGAAGAGGTTGAAGTTAACAACCGTGGCCGTGTGATCCGACAACTGAAAGAGGTGCCCCCGCAGGCGGGGCATGACGTCTATCTGACGCTCGACCTGAAGCTACAGCAGTATATCGAGACGCTGCTGGCGGGTAGCCGTGCTGCGGTTATTGTGACCGACCCGCGTACCGGCGGCATTCTGGCGATGGTTTCGATGCCAAGCTACGATCCGAACCTCTTCGTGGATGGCATCTCCAGCAAGGATTACTCCGGCCTGCTCAACGATCCAAACACGCCGCTGGTAAACCGCGCGACGCAGGGGGTTTATCCTCCAGCTTCAACGGTTAAACCGTATGTCGCCGTGTCTGCGCTGAGCGCGGGCGTCATCACCCGTAATACCAGTCTGTTTGACCCCGGTTGGTGGCAGTTGCCTGGCTCTGAGAAACGCTACCGCGACTGGAAAAAATGGGGCCACGGCCATCTGAACGTGACCAAATCACTGGAGGAGTCGGCGGATACCTTCTTCTATCAGGTCGCCTACGACATGGGTATTGACCGTCTGTCTGAATGGATGAGCAAGTTCGGCTACGGGCATTACACCGGTATAGATTTGGCGGAAGAGCGTTCCGGCAACATGCCAACCCGCGAATGGAAGCTGAAGCGCTTTAAAAAACCCTGGTATCAGGGTGACACCATTCCGGTGGGGATCGGCCAGGGCTACTGGACGGCAACGCCGCTGCAAATGAACAAGGCGATGATGATCCTCATCAACGATGGCGTCGTGAAAGTGCCGCACCTGCTGCAAAGCACCGTTGAAGACGGCAAAAAAGTGCCATGGATACAGCCGCACGAGCCGCCGGTGGGTGACATTCATTCCGGATACTGGGAAATCGCGAAAGACGGCATGTACGGTGTAGCCAACCGCCCTAACGGGACGGCGCACAAATATTTCGCTGGCGCACCGTATAAGGTAGCCGCGAAATCAGGTACGGCTCAGGTCTTCGGTCTTAAAGCGAATGAAACTTACAACGCACATAAAATTGCCGAACGTCTGCGTGACCACAAGCTCATGACGGCGTTTGCCCCTTATGATAACCCGCAGGTTGCGGTGGCGATGATTCTGGAGAACGGCGGCGCAGGCCCGGCGGTGGGTACCATCATGCGTCAAATCCTCGACCACATCATGCTGGGTGACAACAACACCGAACTGCCAGCTGAAAACCCGGCAGCCGCTGCGGCGGAGGACCAATAATCATGACGGATAATCCGAATAAAAAATCGCTGTGGGACAAGATCCACATCGACCCAGCCATGCTGCTGATTCTGCTGGCTCTGCTGGTCTATAGCGCCCTCGTTATCTGGAGCGCCAGCGGCCAGGATATCGGCATGATGGAGCGTAAAATCGGCCAGATCGCCATGGGTCTGGTTATTATGGTGGTGATGGCGCAAATACCGCCGCGCGTGTACGAGGGCTGGGCGCCCTATCTCTATATTTTCTGTATCATTTTGTTGGTGGCAGTAGATGCTTTCGGCGCCATCTCGAAGGGGGCGCAACGCTGGCTGGATCTGGGGATTGTCCGCTTCCAGCCGTCGGAAATCGCCAAAATCGCCGTCCCGCTGATGGTGGCGCGCTTTATTAACCGCGACGTCTGCCCGCCGTCGTTGAAAAATACCGCCATTGCGCTGGTGCTGATTTTCCTGCCGACGCTGCTCGTGGCCGCACAGCCGGACCTCGGTACCTCGATTCTTATCGCCCTCTCCGGCCTGTTCGTCCTGTTCCTGTCCGGCCTGAGCTGGCGTCTGATTGGTATCGCCGTGGTGCTGGTTGCCGCGTTTATTCCTATCCTCTGGTTCTTCCTGATGCATGATTACCAGCGTCAGCGCGTTATGATGCTGCTCGATCCCGAGACCGATCCGCTGGGCGCAGGCTATCATATTATTCAGTCGAAGATTGCGATTGGCTCCGGCGGCCTGCGCGGCAAAGGCTGGCTGCACGGTACGCAGTCGCAGCTCGAATTTTTACCGGAACGCCACACCGACTTTATCTTTGCCGTTCTGGCTGAGGAGTTAGGGCTGGTTGGCATCCTGGTTCTGCTTGCACTCTACGTGCTGCTGATCATGCGAGGTTTGTGGATTGCCGCACGCGCCCAAACCACCTTTGGTCGCGTGATGGCAGGCGGATTAATGTTGATTTTGTTCGTTTATGTCTTCGTAAATATTGGTATGGTGAGTGGGATTCTGCCGGTTGTCGGCGTACCGCTGCCGCTAGTGAGTTACGGGGGCTCGGCACTGATCGTGTTGATGGCCGGGTTTGGTATCGTCATGTCGATCCATACCCACAGGAAAATGTTGTCCAAAAGCGTATAAAAATAAGGGGATCGCAATGCGTAAGCAGTGGCTGGGGATCTGCATCGCAGCAAGTTTACTTGCCGCCTGTACAAGTGATGATGGTCAGCAACAGGCAACCGTCGCGCCGCCGCAGCCTGCGGTCTGTAATGGCCCGATTGTTGAGATTAGCGGTGCCGATCCCGTTTATGAACCGCTGAACGCCAGCGTGAATCAGGATTATCAGCGCGACGGTAAAAGTTATAAAATCGTTCAGGATCCTTCCCGTTTCAGCCAGGCTGGCTTTGCTGCCATCTATGACGCTGAGCCCGGTAGCAACCTGACCGCGTCGGGTGAAACCTTCGATCCGATGCAGATCACGGCGGCACACCCGACGTTGCCTGTCCCGAGCTATGCACGCATCACTAACCTGGCGAATGGCCGAATGATCGTGGTGCGTATCAACGATCGCGGGCCTTACGGCACCGATCGCGTGATCTCCCTGTCCCGCGCGGCGGCCGACCGTCTGAACACCTCAAACAATACTAAAGTGCGTATCGACCCGATTATCGTGGCGCAGGATGGTTCACTGTCTGGCCCGGGCACGGCCTGTACCACGGTCGCGAAACAGACCTATGCCCTGCCCGCTCGCCCGGATCTGAGCGGTGGTATGGGGGGCGCTTCAACGCCGGCAGAGCCCACACAGCCGCAGGGTGAAGTGCGTGCTATCAGCAACGATACGCTGCAAAGTGAAGACGCGACAGGCGCCCCGGTGAAAAGCAGTGGTTTCCTTGGCGCACCCACCACGTTAGCGCCGGGCGTGATTGAATCAAATGAACCTGCCCCAGCGCCTGCGCCCGTCGTTGCTGCACCCGCTGCACAACCCGCCCCGGTGACCGCGCCTGCTGCTACGCAGACTGCGGCGCCTGCGACGGCGAGCGGCAGCTACGTGGTTCAGGTTGGCGCTGTCAGCGATCGGACCCGTGCAGAGCAATATCAGCAGCGTTTAAGCAAACAGTTTGGCGTGCCAGGCCGCGTTGAGCAAAACGGTGCGGTATGGCGTATCCAGATGGGTCCGTTTGCCAGCAAATCGCAGGCAGCATCCCTGCAACAGCGTTTGCAGAGCGAGGCGCAGCTCCAGTCGTTTATCGCTGTTGCAAAATAATTATTCGGTGGTATCCGAAATGTCAGTTTGTGTAAACCACGTTAACACTCTCATGATGAAAGTCGGATGCCTGCCCGTATAGCATTTGCTATAGTAAGGCACTTTTTTAATTCCATCACGGATGTCGTAGTTCTGACCATGAAGACCACTTTTTCTGCTCGTTTTGTGCAGCGCATGGCGCTGACCACGGCCCTTTGCGCTGCTGCGTTCTCCGCAGCTCACGCGGATGACCTGAACATCAAGACCATGATCCCTGGCGTTCCGCAGATCGACGCGGAATCCTACATCCTGATTGATTACAACTCCGGCAAAGTTCTGGCAGAACAGAACGCCGATGCCCGCCGCGATCCGGCCAGCCTGACCAAAATGATGACCAGCTATGTTATCGGCCAGGCTATGAAAGCAGGCAAATTCAAAGAAACCGACCTGGTGACTATCGGTAACGATGCGTGGGCAACCGGCAACCCCGTGTTCAAAGGTTCATCGCTGATGTTCCTGAAACCTGGCATGCAGGTTCCGGTCTCTCAGCTTATCCGTGGCATCAACTTGCAGTCCGGTAACGACGCCTGCGTGGCCATGGCTGATTTTGCCGCGGGCAGCCAGGACGCGTTTGTGGGCCTGATGAACAGCTACGTCTCCGCGCTGGGTCTGAAAAACAGCCACTTCCAGACCGTTCACGGCCTGGACGCCGAGGGTCAGTACAGCTCCGCGCGTGACATGGCGCTGATCGGTCAGGCGCTGATCCGCGACGTGCCAAACGAGTACTCTATCTACAAAGAGAAAGAGTTCACCTTCAACGGCATTCGTCAGACCAACCGTAACGGCCTGCTGTGGGACAACAGCCTGAACGTCGACGGTATCAAAACCGGCCACACCGATAAAGCTGGTTATAACCTGGTGGCCTCCGCCACTGAAGGCCAGATGCGTCTGATCTCTGCCGTGATGGGGGGGCGTACGTTTAAAGGACGCGAAACGGAAAGCAAAAAACTGCTGACCTGGGGCTTCCGCTTCTTCGAAACCGTGAACCCGCTGAAAGCCGGTAAAGAATTTGCCTCTGAACCTGTCTGGTTTGGCGATAACGACCGCGCTTCCCTGGGCGTGGACAAAGATCTCTATCTGACTATCCCACGCGGTCGTATGAAAGATCTGAAAGCCAGCTATGTGCTGAATACCACCGAGCTGCACGCCCCGCTGCAAAAGAATCAGGTCGTGGGTACTATCAACTTCCAGCTGGATGGCAAAACCATCGATCAACGCCCGCTGGTGGTGCTGGAGGAGATTCCTGAAGGCAATTTCTTCGGCAAAATCATTGATTACATTAAGCTGATGTTCCATCACTGGTTTGGTTAAAAATTGAACACTTGAAAGTGTGATTTTGATCCCCATATACTACGTATCAGTAAAACTCCCGCCCCGTGGCGGGAGTTATTATTTTTTACACACACGCCGGAGCTGACATGAAAACCAAACTTAACGAACTGCTTGAATTCCCTACCCCTTTTACTTACAAAGTAATGGGTCTGGCGAAACCTGAGCTGGTTGATCAGGTGGTTGAAGTGGTACAGCGCCATGCGCCGGGCGACTACTCTCCATCAGTCAAACCGAGCAGCAAAGGTAATTACCACTCGGTCTCAATCACCATCACTGCGACACACATTGAGCAGGTTGAGACGCTGTACGAAGAGCTCGGCAATATCGAAATTGTTCGTATGGTGCTGTAGTCCCTCTGCGGTTACCCGGTTTGCCGGGTAACCCACTTCCCCGCTGTGATATACTCCGCGTTACCTATTCTCCCTTGTCTTCGGAGACGTCCTTTTGTACCAGGATAAAATTCTTGTTCGCCATCTTGGGATACAGCCTTACGAGCCAGTCTCTCAGGCTATGCATGACTTTACCGATATGCGCGATGACACCACCCCTGATGAAATCTGGCTGGTTGAACACATGCCGGTGTTTACTCAGGGCCAGGCAGGAAAAGCCGAACATTTATTGATGACGGGTGATATCCCGGTGATCCAGAGCGATCGCGGTGGACAGGTAACCTACCACGGCCCGGGCCAGCAGGTAATGTATGTCCTGCTTAACCTGAAACGCAGAAAGCTGGGCGTACGTGAGCTCGTGACCTTACTGGAACAGACCGTGGTGAACACGCTCGCTGAGTACGGTATCGACGCTCATCCTCGCGCCGATGCCCCGGGCGTCTACGTGGGAGAGAAGAAAATCTGTTCGCTGGGGCTGCGTATCCGTAAAGGCTGCTCGTTCCACGGGCTGGCGCTGAATATCAATATGGATCTGACCCCTTTCCAGCGCATCAACCCATGCGGGTATGCGGGTATGGAAATGACGCAAATGCGCCAGTGGGTCGCTACCGCCACGCCTGAGAATATCCGCCCCGTGCTTTTGAAGAAGTTTTTAGCGCTGCTTAACAATCCTGACTACGAATATATTGCTGCTTAACACACTTCCGGCAGTGGTTCGGTTATTTGACCAGCCACTGCTTAATTGCCGCATTTACGCTTTACAATAAACCGCATATTCTATATTTTCGAGTCGCCCATATATTAGCGTCCCATATTAATTAGAACCTTAATAGTACCATCACCGGGTATCGTGTAACGTGCGTGATAATCACCCAACTGCTTGTTTTCGATAAACAAGGGAAACTTACGAAACACTTTACGAATCTCTGCAAGCATAATAAATAAATTCAACTATCATTCATATTGTGAATGGATACGGAGTAAGAGCGTGGAGCCTACTAATTTACCAGCCAAACGCCTGAATGAAACCAGCGGCGAAGATAAGCCGCAAATTTTCCGGACTTTACGTAATATTGATCTCAATTTATTGACTATTTTTGAGGCGGTATATGTCCACAAAGGTATCGTTAATGCTGCGAAAATTCTTAATCTCACACCCTCTGCTATTAGCCAGTCAATTCAAAAATTGCGCGCGATATTTCCCGATCCCTTATTTATTCGTAAAGGCCAGGGCGTAACCCCCACCGCGTACGCCACCCATCTGCATGAGTACATCAGCCAGGGTCTGGAATCGATTCTGGGCGCGCTGGATCTCACCGGCAGTTACGATAAGCAACGAACCATCACCATAGGCACCTCTCCCTCTGTGGGCGTTCTGGTCATGCCCGCTATTTACCAGGCTGTTAAACAGCATGCGCCACAGCTGCTGATCCGCAATGTGCCCGTTAACGATCCGGAAACTCAGCTGGCGCAATTCCAGACGGACCTGATCATCGACAGCAACAGCTTCGCGGCCAGAGCATTAGGGCATAACGTTCTCTATACCGACTCTCTGGCGCTCGTTTGTCGTCAGAATCATCCTGTATTGAGCGCACCTTTGACGCCTGAAAATTTGCGTCATTACGAACATGCAACCTTTATGTCCGAGGGGCAGGGCCCGGATCCGCTGCGCCAGCGTATTGACGAACTGTTCCCGGACCGTCTGATCAGCTTCAGCAGTTACAATATGTTTACCCTCGCGGCCCTGATTGGCAGCAGCGATTTGCTCTGTATTATGCCTGTGCGTCTCTTCGCTTTGCTTCAAAAATGCTGGCCGCTGGAGAGCATTCCATTGAGTCAACTTACGACGGAATCTGTTGAAATCTCACTGCATTACAACAAGCTAAGCCTGCGCGATCCGGTGCTGGAAAACGTCATTAACGTGATCCGCCAGGCTTTCTGATCCCGCCTTTCAGCGCAAGCCCCTGCCGCAAGCGGGGCAAAAGGCACAAAACAACAACTATTTTACAAATTGGCGACCTGGCAGGCTGCTTTATCGCCCCTTTAAATGATATACTGCCTGTCGTTCGTTCAAAAATAGTTGATAATTACAACATTCCCTTGAATTGAAACGCTTTCCTTCGATATTCGCAACTGGAACACGCACGCTATGAGTAAACCCATTGTGATGGAACGCGGTGTTAAATACCGCGATGCCGATAAAATGGCCCTTATCCCGGTTAAAAACGTGGCTACAGAGCGCGAGGCGCTGTTAAGAAAACCGGAATGGATGAAAATCAAACTTCCGGCCGACTCTTCGCGTATCCAGGGGATCAAAGCGGCGATGCGCAAAAATGGTCTTCACTCTGTCTGTGAAGAGGCCTCGTGCCCTAACCTTGCTGAATGTTTCAATCACGGTACCGCGACATTTATGATTCTGGGTGCCATCTGCACCCGCCGCTGTCCGTTCTGTGACGTTGCCCATGGCCGTCCCGTTGCGCCAGACGCTAACGAACCGCAAAAACTGGCGCAGACGATTGCCGATATGGCGCTGCGTTATGTTGTTATTACCTCCGTTGACCGTGACGATCTGCGCGATGGCGGTGCTCAGCATTTTGCTGACTGTATTACCGCCATCCGCGAAAAAAGCCCGAACATTAAGATTGAGACGCTGGTGCCGGATTTCCGTGGCCGTATGGATCGCGCGCTCGATATCCTGACCGCGACGCCACCAGACGTGTTCAACCACAACCTGGAGAACGTACCGCGTATCTACCGTCAGGTACGTCCCGGTGCAGACTACAACTGGTCGCTGAAGCTGCTGGAACGCTTTAAAGAAGCCCATCCGCATATTCCAACCAAGTCTGGTCTGATGGTCGGCCTGGGTGAAACCAACGCTGAGATCATTGAAGTGATGCGCGATCTGCGCCGCCACGGCGTCACCATGCTGACGCTGGGCCAGTACCTCCAGCCAAGCCGTCACCACCTGCCTGTACAGCGTTACGTAAGCCCGGATGAGTTCGATGAAATGAAAGCCGAAGCGATGGCGATGGGCTTTACCCATGCCGCGTGCGGGCCGTTTGTTCGCTCCTCTTATCACGCCGATATGCAGGCGAAGGGCGAAGAAGTGAAATAAAGCTGTAAAATTTATTTACAGTAAAACAAAAAACCGGCCTCGTGAGCCGGTTTTTTTATGCAAGCCTTGCAGCATTGCCATTACTCTTTGTGTGAAAGCTTCTGTGCAGTGATGTCATCTTCGGCACTTTTCTTCGCTGCCGCGTCGTCATCGTTCATTGCTTTCTTAAAGCCCTTAATGGCAGCACCCAGGTCTCCACCCAGCGTGCGTAACTTCTTGGTACCGAACAGCAGGACGACCAGTGCGGCAACCACCAGCAGTTTGGTAATACTAATCTCACCCATAAATACCTTCTTTACATGAAACAGGCTGCATTCCGCCAAAAAACCTGAACGTATTAACGGTCATTTGGCGCGTGCACACAATAGCAATCTGTAACAAGGTGAATCAAGCATTGTTGAAAAAAACATCACATTAATTGCGGTGGCGCAAACCTGCGGTTGCGCAGAACAGGTAATTGCTGCCGCGCAAGCGCTATTCGGGCTGAAATTATCTCCGTCAGCAATAACGCAGGCGTCTCTGCCGCCGCCGCAACCGTCACTCCCAGCGGATCGACAACTCTGCTCTGCCCAATATTTTTGTTACCACATTCACCCGCGGCTACCACGTAACAGGTGGTATCCAGCGCGCGTGCTGCCAGCAGCGTCGCCCAGTGATGCTCCTTAAGCGGTCCTTTGACCCACGCGGCGGGCAGAACCAGCACCTCCGCCCCCTGCAATGCCAGGTTCAGCGCCAGCTCGGGAAAACGGATATCGTAGCAGGTCATCAGGCCAACCTTAAAACCCTCCACCTCAATCAGCGGCGGAAGTACACTCCCCGGATCGACCAGGCGCGACTCCTGAACGCTGAACGCATCATACAGATGAAGTTTGGCGTAGCTCGCGACAATGGCACCCTCACGTATCGCCACCAGCGTGTTCACCGCGCGCCCCGGCGAGGACGGAATATGGACCGTCAATATGGTGGTGAGCGTGTTGCCAACGCTTTCGGCCAGCAGTCGTTTCAGAAACGCCCCTGCCAGCGTTTGCGCAGACTTTACCGACAGGTCCGGATCGCCATCATCACGGGCCAGTAACGCCTCGGGAAGTACCAGCAACGACGCCCCCTTTTGCTTCGCCGCATGCATCAGGGAGACGCATTTTTCCGCGTTTTCATTCCAGTCCGGCGTCACCGCGAACTGCCCTACTGCAACATACATAATTGTCTCCCGGTCAAAAACAGCGTTACACTCGACGCACTTACACAGCAAATAGCAGGTATTGACAGTGTTACAACTACTTATAGCCGTTTTTATTGGTGGAGGCACGGGTAGCGTTGCGCGGTGGCTCTTAAGCATGCGGTTTAACCCTCTGCATCAGGCCATTCCGATGGGGACACTGGCGGCAAATCTGATCGGGGCGTTTATTATTGGGATGGGGCTGGCCTGGTTTAATCGCATGACCAACATCGACCCTATGTGGAAGGTTCTGATTACAACCGGTTTCTGCGGCGGCTTAACAACGTTTTCTACCTTCTCTGCGGAGGTGGTGTTTCTGTTTCAGGAAGGCCGGATGGGCTGGGCGCTGACGAACATTGCCGTTAACATGCTTGGCTCGTTTGCGATGACTGCGATCGCATTCTGGTTATTTTCCTCCGCCAGCGGACATTAAGCACGGCAACCTTAATGTTGGCTTAATTTTTCTCTGTCACTCTTGGCTCAATATTGAACGAGGGTGATAGCATGAAAGAAAATCTCTTAGGCGCAGGTATGGTATTGCTAAGCGTCGCGATCGTCGCCAGCTTCCTGAAGATCTATCTTATCGGTTGATTCAGAACGAAAAAAACCCGCTCATTGAGCGGGTTTTGAAATTCTTGCTGACGCGTCTGAATTACAGAGCGATTACGTTAGCAGCAGAAGGGCCTTTGGCACCGTTAGTGATTTCGAACTCTACGCGCTGACCTTCAGCCAGAGTTTTGAAACCATTAGACTGGATTGCAGAGAAGTGTACGAACACGTCTTTGCTGCCATCTTCAGGAGTAATGAAACCGAATCCTTTGGACTCATTAAACCACTTAACGTTACCTTTAATCTTAGACATCAAAATTACCTTTACATTAAAAAACGACACAAATGCTGTGTCGGGTATCAGTACAACAATTGTGAGGCGTTTTGTCCAGCGGATCTTTGATAAAAAGTGACAAAAGTCGCGTTAATTTTCGCTGTCCGATTTTTATCCTTTACATTTTAATGTCTGTGCATTTTTTGGCCGATTTAGCAGAAAAATTCAGTTAAAACTGAAACCGCATCCAGGCAAAGTAAACGTTACCGTTGTTATAGGTACCCGGTATGTAGGTCATCTGAAACGTCGCCGGACCGTAACCAATGGAGGCAAGCGGCAGCAGTACCGGAACAGGAATGTATTTCCAGTTATCACGCGCCGTAAACCCTGCCGTATAGCCCAGCCCGAGACGGAAGTTGTCGTCTGATAACGGACGCCAGGTTTTTTCCCAGCCGTAACCGCCAATAGGCTCCCATTTATTGTAGGAGTCCTTAAACGCCATCAGGTACAGGCCATGCCAGTTACCTTTTTCATCCCAGCGAGACTGACCGAAGCCGCCCCCCCACGGACGTTCGTTATAACGGTCTGTTTTTTCTTTATCGTAGGCGAAACGTGCATGCCACGTAATGGCCGGAATATAGAGATCGTAATGCTCAGGTTCATTCCATGTTTGCGCGACGTTATCCGTGAAGGTGGTGAACCAGCCTTTATCCGCTGTATTGCTGTCTGCATTAACAGCAGACGCAAACGATAACTGCCCAATAATAAACAACAAAATCAGGGGAAATTTAATTCGTACGATCACAATGCCATTACCATATTTAGTATTCGGTGCAGACCTTAACACAGAATACTTGAATGAACGCTTAACAGCATGGGTGTTATTCCTAATTACCATCCCGTTCCTGGGAATTATCTGAGGATACATAAACTGCATGCCTGAATAAGCACATGCAGTTGACATATTTAACGTTGATGTAACAATTTGTAGAGTGCGGGAATAACTAACATCGACAATAACGGTGCCGTTACCATGCCGCCAATCATCGGCGCGGCAATACGTTGCATCACCTCCGAGCCACTCCCACTGCCCCACATGATGGGCAGCAGTCCTGCCATAATAGTGGCGACCGTCATCACCTTCGGACGCACGCGCAGCACGGCACCTTCGTGGATCGCCCGCATCAGCACCGTATTTCCCCCTTCTGGCTCCAGCCTGTGATATTTATCGATCGCATGATTCAAATAAAGAACCATAATTACGCCGAATTCTGCCGCCACTCCGGAAAGGGCGATAAAGCCAACAGCCCCCGCCACTGACAAATTATATTCAAGCAGCCACAATAACCACACGCCCCCAATAAGCGCGAACGGCAATGTCCCCATTATTATCAGGACATTTGATATCCGCCTGAAGGTTAACCATAAAAGGACGAATATAATCATCAGCGTGACAGGTAAAACTATTTTGAGCCTCGCGGTCGCCCGTTCCAGATATTCAAACTGCCCGGACCAGGAGAGAGACACGCCCTGCGGCAATACCACCTTCTCCTCCACCCGTTTTTGCATTTCATCCACGGCGGACTTCAGATCGCGCCCGCGCAAGTCAACATAGATCCAGCTGGAAAGGCGCGCGTTTTCACTTTTTAGCATCGGTGGGCCTTCCGTCACGACGATATCGGCCAATTCCCCCAGCGCCACCTGGCTACCGCTGGCGGTCACTACCGGCAACACCCGCAACGCGTCGACGTTATCACGCAAATCGCGGGGATAACGCAGGTTGATGGGATACCGCTCGCGTCCCTGGATCACCTCGCCAATGTTATCGCCCCCGACCAGCGTGGAGACCAGGCTTTGCAGTTCATCGACGGAAACGCCGTAGCGCGCGGCTTTTTGCCGATCGATACGAATATCCACGTAGCGTCCGCCTTCCAGACGCTCCGCCAGCGCAGAGGAGACGCCAGGAACGTCCTTCACCACCTGCTCAATCTGCCGGGCCACACGCTCAATGTCGGAAATATTATCGCCGTTCACCTTAATGCCGACCGGGCTTTTGATCCCGGTTGCCAGCATGTCCAGACGGTTACGGACAGGCGGCACCCACACATTGGCAATGCCCGGCAGCGACACGGTTTTATCGAGCTCCTCCACCAGCTTTTGCGGCGTCATTCCTGGCCGCCACTGCTCGCGGGGCTTAAAGTGGATGGTTGTTTCCAGCATGGTTAATGGCGCGGGATCGGTTGCCGACTCTGCCCGACCGGCTTTGCCAAACACGCTCGCCACCTCCGGGACGCTTTTGATCAAGCGGTCCGTCTGCTGAAGCAGCCGTGATGCCTCGCGAGCAGAGATCCCCGGCAGCGTGGAGGGCATATAGAGTAAATCTCCTTCATCCAGCGGCGGCATAAATTCGCTTCCCAGGCGGCTCAGCGGCCAGAGCGTGGCGATCAGCAGCAGACATGCCAGTGCCAGCGTCGTTTTCGGGAAGGTCAGTACCTTGTCCAGCAGCGGCTCATACAGGCGGATCAGGAGGCGGTTGATCGGGTTTGCCTTCTCATCCGGGATTTTCCCGCGAATGAAAAAGCCCATTAGCACCGGCACCAGGGTGATCCCAAGCCCGGCGGCCACGGCCATCGACCAGGTTTTGGTGAACGCCAGCGGCGAGAACATTCTCCCCTCCTGCGCTTCCAGCGAAAAAACCGGTATAAATGACAGCGTGATGATTAACAGGCTGCAAAACAGCGCCGGTCCCACTTCAACCGCCGCCTTTTCCGCCAGACGCCAGTATTCCCCCGGCGCGGGCTCCTTGCCCGGATTATCATGCCGCCACTGCTCCAGCACCTTGTGCATGTTTTCAATCATCACAATTGCGGCATCCACCATCGCCCCGATGGCAATGGCGATCCCGCCGAGCGACATCATATTCGCGTTAATGCCCTGATAGTGCATCACCACAAAAGCCCCGAGGATCCCCAGCGGCAGAGAGACCATCGCCACCAGCGCGGAGCGCAGGTGGAACAGGAACAGCGCACACACCAGTACCACCACGGCAAACTCTTCGAGCAGCTTGTGCGTCAGCGTTTTGACCGAGTCCTCAATCAGCGTGGAACGATCGTAGACCGGAACAATCTCGACGCCCTGCGGCAGCGTTTTTTGCAGCTCGCTCAGTTTCGCTTTTACCGCGCGAAGGGTTTCCAGCGCGTTCTGCCCGTAGCGCATCACGATTACGCCGCCAGCAACCTCCCCTTCACCGTTAAGCTCCGCCACACCCCGGCGGATCTCCGGGCCAATGCCAATGGTGGCGACATCTTTCAGCAGGACAGGTACGCCATCGCGGGTGGCGATCACCACATTGCGAAAATCCTCCAGCGAGCGCAAATAGCCCGTTGTCCGCACCATATACTCCGCTTCGCCCATCTCCAGCAGGGCGCCGCCGCTCTCCTTATTGGCGGCCTGCACCGCGCCGGATAGCTGGCTGTGGGTAATATTCAGCGCGCGCATTTTCGCCGGGTCCGCCACGATCTGATACTGACGCACCATTCCGCCAATACTTGCCACCTCAGATACATTCGGTACCGTCTTAAGCTCGAACTTAAGCGTCCAGTCCTGTAGGGCCCGCAGATCTGCCAGGCTGTGTTTTCCACTACGGTCGATCAGTGCATATTCGTAGATCCAGCCGACGCCCGTCGCATCCGGCCCCAGCGACACCTTCACGCCCGGCGGAAACTGCGCCTGTACCTGGCTTAAATATTCCAGCACCCGGGATCGCGCCCAGTAGAGATCGGTGCCATCCTCAAACAGCACATACACATAAGCGTCACCAAACATTGAAAAACCGCGCACGGTTTTGGCGCCCGGCACAGACAACATGGAGGTTGTCAGCGGCCAGGTCACCTGATCTTCAATCACCTGCGGCGCTTTCCCGGGGTAACTCGCTTTGATAATGACCTGCACATCAGACAGATCGGGCAACGCGTCCAGCGGCGCGCGCTGCACCGCCCACCAGCCCCAGCCTGCCATCATCAGTGCGGCCAGGATCACCAGCAGGCGGTTATGCAACGAGGCGCGAATCACAGCGGCAATCATGGCGTCACCTCCGGCATCACGCTACGCAGGCTGGCTTCGGAATCAATGAGGAATTGCCCGGACGT
The DNA here is from genome assembly GCF_049238425.1 of Enterobacter cloacae complex sp. IR5401. Classification (NCBI taxonomy): domain Bacteria; kingdom Pseudomonadati; phylum Pseudomonadota; class Gammaproteobacteria; order Enterobacterales; family Enterobacteriaceae; genus Enterobacter; species Enterobacter cloacae complex sp. IR5401. The sequence goes on from NZ_JBMKHN010000002.1 coordinate 507,430, forward strand.
CACCACCTTATCGCCCTCTTTGACCCCGGACAGGATCGCCGTCCAGCCCTGCGCCGTCAGGCCGGTTGTCACCGTCACAGGCCGGAAATAACCGTCCCCGGTAGCCAGCAGCAGACGCGCAGACTCTCCGCTGTTAATCACCGCCTCTTCCGGCACCGCCAGCACCGGCGGGCCTTTCATCTCTTCCGCACGTCTGACGGAGAGGTACATGCCCGGCTTCAGCTTATGTGCGGAATTTTCCATCACGATACGGGCTTTCAGGGTTCGCGTGGTCGTCTCCATCTGCGGCAGCAATTCGCTGACCGTGCCGTGGAATTGCTCCCCCGGCCAGCTTTCTGACGTTGCGACCACGTTGCTGCCCACTGCCAGAGACTGCGCCTGCGTTTGCGGGTAATCGACCACCAGCCAGACCGGATCGAGGCTGGCGATCTCAAACAGCGGCGCCGTTGCGGTGATTTGCGCCCCTTCCCGCACGTCCAGCTTCACCACATAGCCGGCCCGGTCAGCGCGCAGGATGAGCGTGGTCTGCGGCTTGCCGCTACGCTCCAGCAAACGAATGACCTCTTCCGGCATAAACTGCAACGCCAGCCGCTCGCGTGCGGCGCGGGTCAATGCGGCATCGCCAAGCTGACGAACTGCGAGATACTCCTGCTGAGCGGTGGTCCATTGCGGGATCCACAGTTGCGCCAGCGCCTCTCCGGCTTTCACCTGCTGCTGTTGCGCATTAACAAACAATTTTGACACCACGCCATTGGCCGGAGCTGACACCACCGAGACGTTACGTTCATCCGTTGCAACCGTGGCAAAGGCCGAGAACGGCGAAACCAGCTGGCGCATCTCAACGTTGGCGGTTTTCATCCCCAGGTTTTGCTGCTGTTGAGTGCTGATGGCCACGCCTGACGCCGCCTGCGCTTCATCAGCGTAGCGCGGGACCAGATCCATATCCATAAAGGGGGATTTACCCGGCTTATCGAAGCGCTGACCGGGTACCATGGGGTCGTACCAGTAAAGCACCTTACGTTCAGAGGGTTGTGCAGCCGCAGCCGGCTGATGCGTCTGCTTCTGTCCGACAAAATAGCCGCCAGCGGCAGCTATCGCGATGGCAATCGCCATTAACGTTGTTTTTTTCATTGCGCCAGCTCCTGCGGGATCAGCCAGTTCACGGCAGCCCAGGTTCGCGCCATTTCGCGCTCCGCCTGGTTCACCGCCAGTTCCGTATCCAGTACGCCACGACGCGCCTCCAGCAGGGCCGGAAGCGCCGACTGTCCAGAGCGATATTGCGCCGTCAGTACCGCCAGCCGTTGACGCTGCAACGGTAGTACCTCGTCCCGCTGTCGCTGCCACACCGTTTGCGCAGCCTGATACTGCGCCACCAGCGTTTGCACCTGGGCAATGTGTTCGCGCTTGAGCAGCGTCAGTTGATCCACCGCCTGCATAGAGCGGGAAACATCGGCGGCGTAATCCTTGTCCTGACGTTTTGACTGGAACAGTGGCAGATCCACGCTGAACATCACGCCAGCCATATCGTCATAGCCTTCAGCGCGGTGGGCGTAATAGACCTCCACATCCACATCGGGTATCGCCGCCACGGCAGATTGCGCTGAACGCGCTTTCGCGGTCTCTGCTTCACGTCGCGCGGCCTCCACTTCCGGGTGCCTGACGATCCCCTCCTGCAACGTTTTTTCATTGGCAGGAAGACGCTGATAACGCGGCAGCGGACCGCGAACCTCCGTTATAGCGTGCCCCGTTAGCTCCAGCAGGCGGCTTTGCGCCAGCTGCACATCCCGCTGCGCCAGCGTCTCTTTGTCGCGCATGGCGCTGAGGATCATTTGCAGGGCCAGTACGCTGTCCGGCATTGCGCTTCCCGCCCCGACGCTCGCCTTCTGCACGCCGCGCTGACGTTCCGTTTCACGGACCAGCGTTCTGGCCGTGTTCAGTGCCTGCTGGGCCAGCGCCAGATCCAGCCAGGCCTGGGCGGTATCACGCTGAAGCGCGGCGCGGACGGCTTCGGATTTTGCCAGCACGCTTCGCGCCTGCGCCTGCAAGGTCTGCGCTTTACGTTCCCGCTTCTCTGAGCTGACGTAGCTTTGCATGATGCCAACCTTCTGCATGGTCATCCCTTCGCGCGTCAGCCGCCGATCGTTGCTGCCCTGTACCGGCACGTTTTCGATGCCGAATTTCAGTTTTGGGTCAGGTAATTGCGTGGCGGAAACCGCCATTGCATCCAGCGCCTGCGCTTCGTTACGGCTGGCGGAGAGTTCTGCTGAGTAGCGCTGGGCTTCGGTCAGGGTGTGTTCGAGCGTCCACGGCTCCGCCTGCGCGGCGGAGGTTAACAGGCCGAACAACACCCCACCGAGCCACAGGCTCAGTGTGTGTTGTTTCAAGGTGACCTCGCTTAGCGTGCTGGCGTCAGCGAGATAATCTGGAAACCGTCACCCGCACGCTCAAGCGTAAAGGTCACCTCATCCCCCGGTTTGGCGCCATTCAGCGTGGCGCCGGCAGATAAAGTAAACGGCATGGTCATTGCTGGCCATTTTAGTTCCGGTATGGCCTCGTGCCGGAGCATGACGGCGCTGTCAGAGATCGACTGAACCACGCCGCGGCCCTGCCAGGTCTGGTTTGCCTGGGCGGTATAAGAAGCGAAAGAGACGGACGCGCCAACCAGCGCGGAAAGGAATACGGTACGCATGATAAAACTCCTGTTAAACGTTAAGTAAATAAAATCAACGAATTAACAGGTTTTTACTCCCGAAACCGGCAATAGCGGATCGTTGCCGGCGGCCCCACAGCAGGAGGGGTAACGGACCACGCAGAATGGCTTGCAGACGAGCACTCTGGGGTCGTTAAGGTCAGGGTCATGGCGGCAGGCAGCGCCACCAGATGCGGCTGGGCAGGATCTTTTTGTACCTGATCCGGCACACAATGTTTTTCACACAGCGGTGAAGCACCGGCAGCATAATGCGGCCCCGGTTGCGCCATCATCTCCATGTGCTGGATAGTGGCCACCTCACCGCGCAAATCCATTGAACATTGATGGGAGGCGACGGCCACCTGAGTCTGGATCAACAGCCAGCCAAACGCCAGCAAAAACATCAGCAGATGTTTTTTGATAAAGCGCAGGCGATATGTCCAGCTGGCGTACATATTGAGATCGTCGGACAGGAGAAAGTGAACCGAGTATAAGCAGGCTAAAGAATGAAAGAGAAGTGGTTTTAAAGAGATTTACGTTTTAAATCGATTGTCGGCAAGTAATACTCAAAACCTTAACACTTCACCATCAATTTAATGACATATAATATCTATTCATCAGGTCAATAACGTCTTAATATAAATGACGCAGGGTTAGCAAAAATATCGTCATCAGTGCCTTTAGTAGTCTCTTTCTTGATTTTAATCAGCAAGGACTGGACATTTATTCGGCACATTTCAGCTTCTTTTTTATTGATTATTTGTCTCTCGGGCAGCAAGGAAATAGGGGAAATCATGCTTACTTTTCTCGAACTCCTCATTGGAGTCGTGGTCATTGTCGGTGTAGCACGCTACATCATTAAAGGTTACTCAGCCACCGGCGTGCTATTTGTCGGCGGCCTGACGCTGCTGATCATTAGCGCGCTAATGGGTCATCAGGTTTTACCCGCCAGCGAAGCCAGTACCGGATATACCGCTACCGATATTGTGGAATATATAAAAATTCTGCTGATGAGCCGCGGCGGCGATCTGGGCATGATGATCATGATGCTCTGCGGATTTGCTGCCTATATGACCCATATCGGCGCGAATGATATGGTGGTAAAGCTGGCTTCTAAGCCGCTGCAATATATTAACTCCCCCTATCTGCTGATGGTCGCGGCCTATTTCCTGGCCTGTCTGATGTCATTAGCCGTTTCCTCAGCAACGGGCCTTGGCGTGCTGTTAATGGCAACTTTATTCCCGGTAATGGTTAACGTCGGGATCAGCCGTGGTGCAGCGGCGGCTATTTGCGCCTCTCCGGCGGCGATTATTCTCTCCCCTACTTCCGGTGACGTAGTGCTGGCCGCGAAAGCCGCGGAAATGTCGCTAATTGACTTCGCCTTCAAAACCACACTGCCGATCTCCATCACCGCTATTCTCGGCATGGGCGTGGCGCATTTCTTCTGGCAGCGCTATCTCGATAAGAAAGAGAACGTCAGCCACGAAATGATGGACGTCAGCGAAATCACCACTACCGCCCCGGCGTTTTATTCCATCCTGCCCTTCACGCCGATTATTGGCGTGCTTATTTTCGACGGCAAATGGGGCCCGCAGCTGCACATCATCACTATCCTGGTGATCTGTATGCTGCTGGCGGCCATCCTGGAGTTCGTTCGTGGTTTTAACACCCAGAAAGTGTTCACGGGTCTGGAAGTAGCCTTCCGCGGTATGGCGGATGCCTTCGCGGGCGTGGTGATGCTGCTGGTTGCCGCGGGGGTGTTTGCCCAGGGGCTGAGCACCATCGGCTTTATTCAGAGCCTGATCTCTATCGCCACCTCGTTCGGCTCGGCCAGCATTATCCTGATGCTGGTGCTGGTGGTGCTGACCATGCTGGCGGCGATGACCACCGGCTCCGGTAACGCGCCGTTCTACGCCTTTGTTGAGATGATCCCTAAGCTGGCACACTCCTCCGGCATCAACCCGGCTTACCTGTCCATTCCAATGCTTCAGGCCTCCAACCTGGGTCGTACCATTTCTCCGGTATCGGGCGTGGTGGTTGCGGTTGCGGGGATGGCGAAAATCTCTCCGTTTGAAGTGGTAAAACGCACGTCAGTGCCGGTGCTGGTTGGCCTGATTATCGTTATTATCGCCACCGAAGTACTGGTTCCCGGCGCTGCCTAAGCGAAATTCCTGATATCCAAAAAGCGCCTGCGGGCGCTTTTTGTGCTTTAATAACCCCCAGAAATTAATCGCGCCCAACCAATCAGGAAAGCAAATGTTCAGGAAGGATATCGTTATCCCGTCTGGCGCAGTAGCGCTTGCACTCTGTGTCTTCTCAATTCAGGCAGATCCGCTTAAGCCAACCCAGTACGGCGATTTCGATCGCTACGTTCTGGCCCTTTCCTGGCAAACCGGATTTTGCCAGAGCATGGTCGAACGTAACCGTGACGAACCGGAAGAGTGTCGCCTGCAAAAAGAGAGCAGCAACAAAACCGATTTTCTGACCGTCCACGGCTTATGGCCAGCATTGCCGAAATCGATTGCCGCTCGCGGAGTGGATGAACGCCGCTGGATGCGCTTCGGCTGCGCCACTCGTCCGGTTCCGAATATGCCGGAAGCAAAAGCCAGCCGCAAATGTGACGCCGCAGAGACCGGACTATCGCTAACGGGCGCGGCGAAGCTGAACAGCGTGATGCCCGGCGCGGGCGGCAACTCCTGCCTTGAACGTTATGAATACGCGAAACACGGCGTCTGCTTTGGTTTTGATCCCGACGCTTACTTCGGCACCATGGTGCGCATGAACCAGGAAGTGAAGCACAGCGCGGCAGGAAAATTTCTGGCGGAAAACTATGGCAAAAGCGTCCGCCGCAGCGACTTCGATACAGCCGTGGCCAAAAGCTGGGGAAAACAGAGCGTAAAAGCGTTCAAGCTTACCTGCCACGGCAATCCGGCTTATCTGACCGAAATGCAGATCTCGCTGAACGCCAGCACCATCAACAACCCACTCTCTGACGGCTCCTTTGCGCCACAGCCGCATCCGGGCAACTGCGGCAAACAGTTTGTCATTGATAAAGCCGGTTACTGATGCTGCGCCGGGCAACTTTTTGCCCGGTTTTTCATTGGCTTCCGTGATATGACGATTAACCTCACACTTCCGCTCACACGCATCATTTTTCCAGCAAAAGCATTATTAATCTGGTAAACATCACTGAAACCTCCCCGTCATAATCGTGGCGTTATCTACAGGAGGAATTTCACATGGCTAAAAAACTGATTGCACTGTGCGCCTGCCCGATGGGCCTGGCACATACCTTCATGGCAGCCCAGGCGCTGGAAGACGCGGCGACGGAAGCCGGTTATGAGGTAAAAATTGAAACCCAGGGCGCGGACGGGATCCAGAATCGCCTGACCCCGCAGGATATTGCCGACGCTGACATTATCATCCACGCCATCGCGATCACCCCGGAAGACAATGAACGCTTCGAAACGCGCGACGTGTATGAGATTACGCTTCAGGACGCCATTAAAAACGCGGCAGGCACCCTGAAAGAGATCGAAGAGATGATTGCAGCAGAACAATAATAATCTTCACATCCAGGGGTTTTCGTCATGGCTATTAAAAAACGCAGCGCGGTTCGCCCGGACAGTCACGAGGGTGACACACTTGCCATCAAATCCGCACCGGTTGCCGCCGGTGCGTCTTTCTGGAAAGAGCTTCCACAGCACATTATGTCGGGGATATCCCGCATGGTGCCAACACTTATCATGGGCGGGGTTATCCTCGCCATTTCACAGCTCATCGCCTACGTCTGGCTGGAGATCCCGCCTGACACCGGTATTCTCGACGCGCTTAACTCAGGCAAATTCACCGGTTTCAATCTCTCGCTATTGAAATTTGGCTATCTGACTGAATCGTTCGGCGGGCTGCTGTTCAGCTTCGCCATCCCAATGTTTGCCGCCTTTGTCGCCAACTCTATCGGCGGAAAACTGGCCTTCCCGGCCGGGTTTATTGGTGGCCTTGTCGCCACGCAGCCGACGCTGGTGCTGAACTTTGATGCGGAAAAACTGACCTGGCTTGCCACCAAACCCGTGCCCTCCACGTTTATTGGCGCGCTGATTATCGCCATAGCCGCAGGCTATCTGGTCAAATGGCTGAATAGCCGCATTAACGTTCCACAGTATCTGCTGGCCTTTAAAAGCACTTTTCTGATCCCAATCCTCTCGGCGCTGTTTGTGATGCTGGCGATGTATTACATCATTACGCCGATTGGCGGCTGGCTGAATGCAGGTATGCGGACCGTACTGCTGGCGGCGGGTCAGGCGGGCTCCATGATGTACGCCATCGGGATGGCGGCGGCCACGGCGATTGATCTTGGCGGCCCCATTAACAAAGCGGCGGGATTTGTTGGCCTGGGGCTGACAACCGATCATGTCCTGCCCATCACTTCCCGCGCCGTGGCGATTGTTATTCCGCCCATTGGTCTGGGGCTGGCCACGCTGATTGACCATCGTCTGACCGGCAAACGCCTGTTTAGTCCGCAGCTTTATCCGCAAGGCAAAACGGCCATGTTCCTCGCCTTTATGGGCATCAGTGAAGGGGCCATCCCGTTCCTGCTGGAAAATCCGCTTGCGACGCTGCCGGCGTATATGGCGGGCGCGATCGCCGGTGCAATGACCGCCACCGCGCTCGGTGCCGTGCAGTGGTTCCCTGAATCGGCGATCTGGGCGTGGCCACTGGTCACCAATCTGGGGGCGTACATGCTCAGTATTGTGGTCGGGGCGGCGATCACCGCGCTGTTGGTAGTGATTATTCGTAACAGTCTGCACAAGCGCGGGAAACTCGCTATCAACACGCTGTAACGGGGAGAAACATGGAATTACTGAGAAGGCTTCGTGCCTGGCTGGCTGCGGAAAAACTGGACGGCGTGCTCATCTCTTCGCGCCAGAATAAACAGCCGCACCTGGGCATTTCAACCGGTTCGGGCTATGTACTGGTGACACAAACCGCGGCACATATCCTGGTGGATTTCCGTTACTACAGCGATATCGCTTCACGAGCGGCGGGCTATGAGATGCACCTGCTTAACACGGAGAACCCGCTTGCGCAGGCGGTAAATCAGATTATTGCGAAGGAAGCTCTCACCCGTCTTGGCTTTGAGGGTGAATACGTGAGCTGGCAAACAGGCGTGCTGTGGCGCGATACGCTGAATACCGCCCTTTGCAGCACCTCGCTTGACGCGCTGCGGCAGATAAAAACCGCTGACGAAATCGACCGTATCCGTGCAGCATGCGGCATTGCCGACCGCGCCGCACAGCACATCCGGCGTTTCATTCAGCCCGGTATGCGCGAACGTGAAGTCGCTGCCGAGCTGGAGTGGTTTATGAAGCAGGAGGGTGCGGACAAGCCCTCTTTCGACACCATTGTCGCCAGCGGGCCGCGCGGTGCGCTGCCCCACGGCAAAGCCTCTGACAAAGTGATTATGCCTGGCGAGATGATCACCCTTGATTTCGGCGCCCAACACCAGGGGTATTGCTCGGATATGACAAGGACCTTTCTTGTCGCCGGGCAAAACACGCCGCCGGAGGAACACCCTCTCTATGCGGTGTACCAGATCGTTCTGGCGGCACAACAGGCAGCTATTGATGCCATCCGCCCCGGCGTTTCCTGTCATCAGATCGATAGCGCCGCACGTTCCGTGATTGAACGTGCAGGTTACGGTCCGCAGTTCGGGCATAACACCGGCCATGCCATTGGTATTGATGTTCATGAAAATCCACGTTTTTCCCCTACCGACCGCACCCCGTTGCAGCCCGGCATGGTGCTGACCGTTGAGCCGGGGATCTACCTTGAACACCTGGGCGGGGTACGAATTGAAGATGTGGTGCTGGTGACGGAAACGGGTGCGGAGGTGCTTTATACCTTCGACAAACAGCTATTGCTGACGGGAGAATAAGAGTGGACAGAGATTTACTGCGCGCCCTGAGCGAAGCAGACGCCATTGCGGCCTCAGAGCAAGAGGTGCGCGACATCCTGCTCAGTGAGGCGCAAAAGTACCATAAAGAGGTTCAGTTTGATGGGCTGGGTTCCGTGCTTATCCGCGTCAACCAGAGCCGGGGCCCGAAGGTGATGGTCTGCGCCCATATGGATGAAGTCGGTTTTATGGTGCGTAGCGTCTCGCGCGAAGGGGCCATTGATGTCCTGCCCATCGGCAACGTGCGCATGATGGCCCGTACCCTTCAGCCGGTGCGCATCACCACGCGTAACGGGGAAAAAATACCGGGACTGCTGGATGGGGATCTGAAAGGAGAAAACGTTGACAATTTGCGTGTCGACATTGGCGCGACGTCGGCGGAGGAGGTGTTCGCCGCCGGTATCGACGCAGGCGACCGCGTGACGTTCGATACACCCTTTCAGACCCTTCCCCACAATCGGGTGATGGGTAAAGCCTTCGACGATCGTCTCGGCTGTTACCTGCTGATTGCGCTGCTGCGCGAGCTGCACCAGACGCCGCTCGACTGCGAGCTTTGGCTGGTGGCCAGCTCAAGTGAAGAGGTCGGCCTGCGCGGCGGCCAGACCGCCACGCGCGCCATTCATCCTGATATCGCGCTGGTGCTGGATACCGCCTGCTGGTCAAAAAATTTCGATTATGGCAGCGCCAACCATCGCCAGATCGGTGCGGGCCCGATGCTGGTGCTGTACGACAAAACGCTCATCGCCCCAGCCAAACTGATTGCGCTGGCTGAGACAATCGCGCGCTCGCAGGGGATCCCGCTGCAAAAAGACATGTTCAGCAACGGCGGAACGGACGGCGGGGCGATCCATCTCTTCGGCACTGGCGTGCCGACTCTTGTGCTTGGTCCCCCTACCCGACACGGGCACTGCGCGGCATCCATTGCCGACGAAAAAGACATTCATCACACCCAACAACTGCTTGTCGCGCTTGTGGCAGGCATGAACCGTGAGACCGTGGATCATCTGACGGACTTCAGATGCTGATCTCACGCGGCCAGGAGGAAGTATGCTTTCAATTGAATTTTTCTGCCCACTGCCCAACGGCCTGCATGCGCGTCCGGCCTGGGCGTTAAAAGAGCAGTGCAGCGCATGGCGCAGCGACATCCGTTTTATCAACAGACGGCTTCACACTCACGCGGATGCCAAAAGCTCGCTGGCGCTGATCAGTACCGGTACGCTGTTTAATGACAGCTGCGTGCTGGAAATTAACGGCAGCGACGAGGAGCAGGCCCGACGCGTGCTGGAGGCGTATCTCACCGGCGCGTTTATCGACAGCGACAGTATTCCCTCCGGCGACGCGCCGCACGTTGCGCATCCCCTGCCCCGCTCGCTTGTAAGGCTTGCTCCCCATCTTCAGCACGGCATTACGCTCGCCAGTGGCATCGGGGCTGGCACTCTGCGAGGCTGGCAGAGCGATAACCTCAAACGTTATTGTCAGATCCCCGCCTCGCCGGAAGATATTACCCGCCTGGAACACAGCCTGGCGACGCTGGCCGAACGGCTCAACCACCGCCTGCGCGGGCTCGACGGCGAGAGTAAAACCATTCTTAGCGCGCATCTTTCGCTGATCCAGGATGAGGAGTTTGGCGGCACCATACGCCGACTGATCGCCGAGGAGCGGCTAAGCCTTGCGGAGGCGAACATTCGTAATATGGAGCTGATCTGCGACAAGCTGTCACTCTCCGCCAGCGATTACCTGCGTGAACGCGTCAGCGATATTCGCGACATCAGCGAGCAGCTTCTTAACATTACCTGGCCGGAGTTGCAGCAAACCTCCGCATTCACCCTTAGCGCCCCCACCATTCTGGTGGCGGAAGATCTGACGCCCAGCCAGTTTCTCAGCCTCGACACGCAGTACCTGAAAGGCATGGTGCTTGAAAAAACAGGCCGGACGTCGCATACGCTGATCCTGGCACGCGCGGCCTCCGTGCCTGTGCTGAGTGGTTTAACGGTCGCCTCACTGGCGCCGTTGATGGGAAAAGAGGTCATTCTGGACGGCATCTGTAGCGTGCTGGTCGTTGAACCCAACGACGCGGTGAATGATTACTACAGCGTGGCGCAGCGCCTTGCCGACCGACGCCACCAGCAGCAGATTAAAGATGCGGGTCTTCCAGCGCTCACCCGCGACAACGTACCGGTAGAGATTGCCGCCAACATCGGCAGCGCGCTGGAAGCGCCCGGGGCGTTTACCTGCGGTGCGCAGGGTATCGGGCTGTTTCGCACTGAAATGCTGTATATGGACAGAGACACCGCGCCGGACGAGCAGGAGCAATTCGAAGCCTATCAGCAGGTGTTGCTCTCCGCGCAGGGCAAGCCGGTCATCTTTCGCACAATGGACATCGGCGGCGATAAGCAGATCCCTTACCTGAACATTCCCCAGGAAGAAAACCCGTTCCTCGGCTATCGCGCCGTTCGCATTTATCCCGAATTTGCCGATCTCTTCCGCACCCAACTGCGCGCGATCTTACGCGCAGGCGCAAGCGGCAATGCGCTGTTGATGATCCCGATGGTGCACAGCCTCGATCAGATTTTATGGATCAAACAGGAGCTGCAAAACGTTCGTGACGCCCTGGCCTCACAGGGGTTACGTCACACCGCGCGCCTGCCGCTGGGGATCATGGTTGAAGTGCCTTCAGTCTGCTTTATCATCGATCACTTCTGCGAAGAGGTGGATTTCTTCAGTATCGGCTCGAACGATATGACTCAGTATCTCTACGCTGTCGATCGCAACAACCCGCGCGTTTCGGGGCTGTATAACCCCATCACACCGTCTTTTTTACGCATGGTTCGCCAGATCGTCACCGCAGCGCATCGTCACGGGAAATGGGTCGGCATTTGCGGGGAACTTGGCGGAGAGCAGCGCTACCTCCCTCTTCTGCTTGGGCTGGGCTTGGATGAGTTCAGCATGAGCGGGCCGCGCATCCCTGCGGTAAAAACCCAGTTGCGTCAGCTGGACATGGCGACCTGCCGGGCGCTGGCAGATAAGGCCTGCGACAGCCGCAGCGCAGAGGAGATTGAAGCCCTGCTGGCGGATTTCACACCGGAAGCGCCGCCGCGTCCATTGCTGGCGCTGGAGACTATCGTGGTCAATGAGCCGCTGACCTCAAAAGAGCAGGTGCTTCAGTTCTTATGCGGAAATCTTGCGATTCATGGCAGGACCGAAAACCCGCTCGAGCTTGAAGAAGATCTCTGGCAGCGCGAAGAGATTGTCACCACCGCCGTCGGGTTTGGCGTGGCGATCCCTCACACCAAATCGCAATGGATACGCCACTCCAGCATCAGCATTGCCCGTCTGGACAAGGCGATTGACTGGGAGTCGGATTTGGGCGACGTCGAGCTGGTGATCATGCTGACGCTCGGCGCTCAGGAAGGGATTAATCACGTGAAGGTCTTTTCCCAGTTGGCGCGGAAGCTGGTCAATAAAACATTTCGCGAGTCGCTGTTTGCAGCAACGACGCCGCAAAGTATCCTGGATCTGTTGAACGCTGAAATCACGTTCTGACTGTCACTGAAAGCGTGCGCGATACTCCCCCGGCGTCAGGCCAAACTGGCGCCGGAAAAGACGGCTAAAATAGTCGCTATCGGCATAGCCACAGCGCTTCGCCACTTCCCCCACCGGCAGGTGGTATTTTTGCAGGATGGTTCTCGCCTTCGCCATACGCACCCAACGAACGTAATCCACAAAACTCATCGTCCCCTGTTGAGAGAACAGGCGTGACAGATGGTTAGCCGAAATATTAAACAGCAAAGCGACGCTGTCCCGCGACAGGGGTTCAGCATAGTTTTCCTGCACCCAGTTACAAATGCTCTGATAGAGGAAATCCCCGCGCGACACTCCCGGTTCAGGCAGCGACGACACCACTTTACGGCACCAGTGCAGCAGACTCAGCACCAGTGGTTGAATAATAGCCTGGTCCTGCGGGGAAGCGCTCAGGTGCGTCAGGGCCATCAGCATCGCGGCACATTCACCTCGTTCAGGGTGAGGAAGCTCCACGTGTCGCTGCGCAGGCACGGATCGCCCGTGCCGGGTATCATGAAACACCAGCCCTAGCCACGACGGCGCGAAAAGAATGCTCAGCAGCATGACCGGTCGTTCAAACACCGGGACGCTGGCGGCCTGGGCGGGAAGAAACAGCATTTCCCCCTGGTGGAGGGGCTGCTGCCCGGCAACCAGTCTGTTGCCATATTCCCCGCGAAGAACGACGTCAAGCCGTGGCCAGTCGCGGCTCACGCTTCCGACAGCGTCAGACGCGCCACGATGAGCAAACCAGACTCGCCCCAACTGCTGTGGGTTGAGCACCAGGCCGCTCAACAGATCGGCAAAAAACTGCTGATCGGCGGGCAACAGGGTTGCGCGCATATTACCCCCTGCGCGCATCCGGGCGTACCAGGTCGAAGCGATGGCTATCACTGATGGCATAGTAGGCCGTCGGTCCACCCGCACGCAGAATGGGCTGCGCTTTCGCGGTCTGGTAAATCCCCTCTTCCAGCAAACTCTCGGCGATATGGACGCCTACGACTTCGCCGAGCACCAGCCAGGTATCAATCGGTGTCCCATCCGCGCCGGTAAGCTGAATGCACTGTGACAATCGACACTCGAAATTCACCGGGCTTTCCGCCACGCGCGGCGAGCTCACAAGCTGGCTGGCTACGGGCGTCAGGCCGGCAAAGGTAAATTCATCCTCGCCATGAGGGAGCGTGGCGGAGGTTTCATTCATCGCCTCGGCCAGATCGCGGGTTGCGAGGTTCCAGACAAACTCCCCCGTTTCGGTAATATTCCGCACGCTATCCTTCCAGCCATTGCTGGAAAAACCAATGATCGGTGGGCGATAGTTAAAACAGTTAAAGAAGCTGTACGGGGCAAGGTTCAGTTGACCGGCCTTATCACAGGATGAGATCCAGCCAATCGGACGTGGACCGATAATGGCGTTCAGCGGGTCGTGCGGCAGGCCGTGCCCCTGAGAAGGTTGGTAAAAGTACATATCGCTCTCTCTACGCTGGGGCTGCAACGCGCATTGCCCGGGTTCAGTCTTTCCAGCGTAACGAAATTTCCGTTCAGCGTGAATCGGGACGCCGGGTTTATTGCCAAAAATTCATATGGCGCATGATTGTGACCTTCATCACTTCAAACTTACGGTTTCAAACAGTATCATCAGCTAAGTTAAACCCTCGCTGCCAGACGGCGAGGGTTTTCTTTTGGATTGGTTTCTGCGTTACACGCAGCATTAACGACATGGAGTAAAAATGTCCAGACCTACGATTATCATCAATGAACTCGACGCAGAACGTATTGACCGACTGTTGGAGAAACCAGAATTCGCCTCGCTGCCGGTAGCCGATGCGCTGAACGAAGAGCTAGACCGGGCGCAGATGTGTACGCCTGAGACCATGCCGCATGATGTGGTCACCATGAACAGCCAGGTGAAGTTCCGCAACCTGACCACCGGCGAGGAGCTCACCCGTACGCTGGTCTATCCGGCGCAGATGACCGACAGCAGCACGCAACTGTCGGTGCTGGCACCCGTGGGCGCGGCGCTGCTTGGACTGCGCACAGGCGATACTATCCACTGGGAACTCCCTGGCGGTGCCTCAGCTCACCTGGAAGTGCTTGAGCTGCTCTACCAGCCCGAAGCCGCTGGCGATTACCTGCGTTAATCCCTTCTGAACAAGCGACCCCGCTTTGCACAGAGGATGCACCCGCATCCTCTTTCCGCAAATTCACCCGATTGTGTTATATCGGACAAAAACCGCTTAATCCACGCTTACTCTGTTGTGGTGCCGTGGGGACGGTCATGGGTGAGATACTTGTTATCACACTGGTTTTTCTCATCATCCTGGCGATCCTCGTCGTGGCGGTGCTATACCTTGAGCGCCACTGGTGAGTGAGGAACCTCACACAACGCCGCCGGGGAAGGCATTCACCAGTCCTTTCACTTTCTGCTGCGCTGCCTCCGGGGTGTCTGCACCAGGCACCAGGATCACCTTGCGGCACTCCTCCTCCCGTTTTTCGAAGATTTTATAGGCGCGCTCCGCATCAGCCAGCGGAAGATAGTGGGTGACAATATCTTCCGGTGTAAGCAGCCCTTTTTCGATAAGCGGCAGCAGCTCTCCCAGCCAGGCATGGACGTGGGTCTGCCCCATCTTAAAGCTCAGCCCTTTATCGAAGGCATCGCCAAACAGGAAGCCGTGTATAAAACCGGCATACACACCCGGCACGCTGACCACGCCTCCGCGCCGCACCGCAGCAATGCACTGGCGCAGGGCTTTGCCGCTGCTGCCTTCAATTTTCAGGTTACTGAGGATCGTTTCCGTGGTGCTGCCTTTGGCCTCAAACCCGACGGCATCAATCACCGCATCCACTCCGCGCTGTCCGGCCGTTTGCTCAATGATTTTCTCCGCCGCGTCGTTATCGTCATCAAAGTTAATCGGGATCGCGCCGTAGCGCTCCTGGGCAAACCGCAGTCGATAGGGATGATGATCAACCACAAAAATCTGCTCTGCGCCGAGAAGCCGCGCGCAGGCAATGGTCAGTAACCCCACCGGCCCGGCCCCGAATACGGCGACGCTGGAGCCTTTCTGAATCTGCGCATTTTTCGCCGCCTGCCAGGCGGTAGGCAGAATATCTGACAGGAAAAGCGCTTTGTCGTCAGACAGCAGCTGAGGCACTTTAAACGGCCCCACGTTGCCTTTCGGGACGCGCACATACTCCGCCTGTCCGCCCGGCACGCCGCCGTAAAGATGGCTGTAGCCAAACAGCGCGGCAGGGGCGGGAATTTGCTTTTTGTTCAGCGCCGCGCCCTGCCCGCGATTCGTGTTTTCGCAGGCCGCGTACTGTTGCATCTGGCAAAAGAAGCAGTCACCGCAGGCAATTACAAACGGGATCACCACCCGGTCACCTTTCTGCACGTTCTTCACTTCGCTCCCGCACTCCACCACCTCGCCCATAAATTCATGACCAAAGATATCGCCATGCTGGACCTTGGGAATTTTTCCGCGATAAAGATGCAAATCAGAACCACAGATCGCCGTGGCCGTTACGCGCAGGATGATATCGTCAGGCTGTTCGATGCCCGGATCGGGGACATTATCGACCCGAACATGATGTGGACCGTGATAGGTGAGAGCTTTCATGCAACCTCCGAAAGGGTGTGGGTAAGCTTATAAAAGGGTAGCTACCTCTCGGGATCTGCCCCGGAATCCGGCTGTTTTGAGATTTATCCTGGCGAGATAAAAAAGTGCTGTCGGGATTACAGAAACCATTTATATTTTGTGGTTGAATGATTTCAGCGTTTATTAACAAGGAGAAACGGTTATGTATCAAACAATCATTATGCCGGTTGATGTTTTTGAAATGGAACTGAGTGATAAGGCTATACGTCACGCGGAATTTCTCGCGCAGCAGGACGGAATTATTCATCTTCTGCATGTTTTGCCGGGCTCTGCCAGCCTGAGCCTGCATCGTTTCGCTGCTGATGTGCGTCGTTTTGAAGAGCATTTACAGCACGAAGCCGAGACGCGCCTGCAAACCATGGTCGGGCACTTCAGCATCGATCCTTCCCGCATCAAAACCCACGTCCGGTTCGGTAGCGTGCGCGACGCCGTTAATGAGCTTGCCGGGGAATTAAATGCCGACGTGGTAGTGATTGGTTCACGTAACCCTTCCATCACCACTCACCTGCTGGGGTCGAACGCCTCCAGCGTGATCCGCCACACCCACATTCCGGTGATGGTCGTCAGATAAAAAAAGAGGCCACCTTTAGGTGGCCTCTGGCATTGCAGGTGTCGTCTTGCTTTCTTTTATTATGCAGTTTTGGTGCGGATCAGGTAATCAAACGAGCTCAGCGACGCTTTCGCACCTTCACCGGTAGCGATGATGATCTGTTTGTACGGCACGGTGGTGCAGTCGCCCGCCGCAAATACGCCCTTAACGCTGGTTTCGCATTTCGCATCGATGATGATCTCGCCCATGCGGTTACGCTCAATAGCGCCTTCCAGCCAGGTGGTGTTTGGCAGCAGGCCAATCTGAACAAAGATCCCTGCCAGCGCTACGCTGTGGATATCGCCGCTCACGCGGTCACGGTATTCCAGACCAGTCACTTTGCTGCCGTCGCCTTTCACTTCTGTCGTCTGGGCATTGAGCACAATGTCGACGTTATTCAGGCTACGCACCTTATCCTGCAACACCTGGTCCGCTTTCATCTCCGGAGCGAACTCCAGCAGGGTAACGTGTTCCACAATTCCCGCCAGATCGATAGCCGCTTCCACGCCGGAGTTACCGCCGCCGATCACCGCGACGCGTTTACCTTTGAACAGCGGGCCGTCACAGTGGGGGCAATAGGTCACGCCTTTGGTGCGATACTGATCTTCGCCCGGGACGTTCATGTTGCGCCATTTCGCGCCGGTGGCAATGATCACGCTGCGCGCTTTCAGCACCGCGCCGGACGCCGTTTCAATCTGGTGCAAACCACCCTCGACCGCCGCCGGAACCAGTTTGCTGGCGCTCTGGCTGTCAATGACATCCACGTCGTAGTCGCTGACGTGCGCTTTCAACGCACCGGCCAGCTTCTGGCCTTCGGTTTTCGGCACGGAAATGTAGTTTTCAATGTCTACGGTATCCAGAACCTGACCACCGAAACGCTCGCCCATCAGACCGGTACGGATCCCTTTACGTGCGGAGTAGACCGCTGCCGCCGCGCCCGCCGGGCCTGAGCCAACAATCAGCACGTCATAAGCATCGCGTTGGTTCAGCTCTTCCGCCGCGCGTTTTTCTGCGCCGGTATCCACTTTGGCGACGATTTCGGTCAGCGTCATGCGTCCCTGGCCGAACTCCTGGCCATTCAGGTAAACCGCCGGAACGCCCATCACGTTGCGCTCGGTGATTTCGTTCTGGAACGTACCGCCGTCAATCGCCGTGTGCTTAATGCGTGGGTTGAGGACAGACATCAGGTTCAGCGCCTGCACCACGTCCGGGCAGTTGTGGCAGGAGAGCGAGTAATAGGTTTCAAACTCAAAATCACCGTCGATATCGCGGATCTGCTCCAGCAGCGCCTGCGCTTCTTTTGACGGATGACCACCGGTCCACAGCAGCGCCAGCACCAGGGACGTAAATTCGTGCCCCAGCGGAGAGCCCGCGAAACGCGGCCCCTGGTCAGACCCTGGGTTGGCGATCAGGAAAGAAGGCTTACGGACTGCCAGCGTGTTGTCTTCTTTGAAGGTCACTTTCGGCGACAGCTCAGCAATCTCTGTCAGCAGTGCTTTGATTTCTGCCGATTTCGCGCTGTCGTCCAGCGTGGCAATCAGCTCAACAGGTTTGGTCAGTTTCTCAAGGTAGGCCTTGAGCTGGGTTTTCATGTTAGTGTCGAGCATTATTCTTCCCTCTCTTAAAACGTCATCATGCAAGCCGCCTTATACGGGCTGCCTGAATGCAACTTGCATCATGGTGCTGGAATGAAATGGGCGCGGGGAGCGCCCATGACTGAAACAATTTCCAAAGTATTTCGCGTCAGAGCAAGGCGGCTAGCCTGAGAATCCCCGGGAGCTTACTGAAGTAAGTGACCGGGGTGAGCAGGCGACGCCAATGCAGCTATGGCGTGAAAAACGACGGAAATTTAGATCTTGCCGACCAGGTCCAGAGATGGCGCCAGCGTCGCTTCGCCTTCTTTCCATTTCGCCGGGCACACTTCGCCTGGGTGAGAAGCAACGTACTGAGCCGCTTTCACTTTGCGCAGCAGGTCAGATGCATCACGGCCGATACCTTCAGCGGTAACTTCGATAGCCTGGATAATGCCCTGCGGGTCAACAACGAAGGTCGCGCGGTCTGCCAGGCCTTCATCTTCACGCATGTTGTCGAAGTTACGGGTCAGGGCGCCAGTCGGGTCGCCGATCATCGCGTATTTGATTTTCGCGATAGTTTCAGAGCTGCTGTGCCACGCTTTGTGGGTGAAGTGGGTATCGGTAGAAACAGAGTAAACGTCTACGCCCAGCTTTTGCAGTTCTTCGTAGTGGTCTGCCACGTCGCCCAGTTCGGTCGGGCAAACGAAGGTGAAGTCAGCCGGATAGAAGAAGAACACGCTCCAGCGGCCTTCGATATCTTTCTCGGTTACTTCGATGAACTCACCGTTTTTGAACGCCTGGTTTTTGAAAGGTTTAATTTTAGTGTTAATCAAAGACATCTGTACTTCCTCCGTGTTTTCGTTGAGATGTAAGGTAACCAACTTTATCCATCGGGGCTAATGCGTATGCTTTATCAAATCAATCAGCCAAACCTTACAACAGCAACAAGACAGCAAGGTGAACCTTTTACAGGAAAGCCTAAAAGTAAAAAGGCCGCCTCAACGGGCGGCCCTGATACCTGAATTCCCCGCAGGTACATTCAGTGCCAGCCGAAGCTGGCGTTGCGTTGCGCTCTACATACCTTGTATCAAGGCCGTAACAGCGCTTTGATTACAGCACCCCTGCGCGCATTGAGCAATGCATAAGAGGGATAGTCCTGCCTATGGCTGTGATAGGCAGTATCGAAGAGGTCTCTGAAAGATTATAAATTTAATTTCATTATGGGTTTCACGCTATATATAAACACCACTTTTCATTCAAGTAATTCAATCAAACTTTAAAGATAAAATTATCTTAATTAGTCTTGAAGTTATGTTTCAATAATCCAAAGCCGTGATATATTAAGATCACTTAAATTTTAAATTAAGCGAGTTATTCACACGGATTGTAAAGGGTAACTTCCCTCTGTCGTACTCCAGGATGTGATAACGACAGCAAACTCAACTCACTCAGGACGAAACATGGCAAACCTCTACGACCTAAAAAAATTCGATCTCAATCTGTTAGTCATCTTCGAATGCATTTACCAACACCTCAGTATCAGTAGGGCTGCCGAGACGCTTTATATCACGCCATCCGCCGTCAGCCAGTCGCTGCAACGCCTGCGCGGTCAGCTTAATGACCCCCTGTTTATCCGTTCAGGGAAGGGAATTACGCCAACCACGGTAGGTACCAACCTGCATCATCATCTGGAAAAAAATCTCAATCAGCTTGAGCAGACGATTGAAGTGGTCAACAAAAACTGGCCACCGCGTTAGAGTTTTTCCAGTATCGGTTTTCTGATTCGTTTGGCGTTAACCCACCATTATATTCGTGCGGTCTTAGTGCGCT